>JAEEIQ010000100.1 GCA_016281435.1 Bacteroidales bacterium | reverse complement strand
GAGTCGATGTTGATCTTGCAGACGGCGCTCTTGGAGGCCTCGCGGAGCTGCTCCTCGGGGATGCCGACGGCATCGGGAAGCTTTCCGCCGTACTGGTTGATGATGTCCACATATTCCTGGGGCACGGAAGAGGATCCGTGGAGGACGATGGGGAAGCCGGGGAGCTTCTTCTCGATCTCATGCAGCACGTCGAAAGCGAGCGGAGGAGGTACCAGACGGCCGGTCTTGGGGTCGCGGGTGCACTGCTCGGGCTTGAACTTGTAGGCCCCGTGGGAGGTTCCGATCGAGATGGCGAGGGAATCGCACCCCGTGCGGGTCGCGAAGTCGATGACTTCCTCGGGCTTCGTGTAGTGGGACTCTTCGGCGGCCACTTCGTCTTCGACGCCGGCGAGCACTCCGAGTTCGGCCTCGACGGTCACATCGTACTTGTGGGCATATTCAACGACCTTCTTCGTCAGGGCGATATTGTCCTCGTAAGGAAGGGACGAGGCGTCGATCATGACGGACGAGAAGCCCATGTCCACGCAGCTCTTGCAGAGCTCGAAGCTGTCACCGTGGTCGAGGTGCAGGACAATCTGGGGATTCTCCCAGCCGAGTTCCTTGGCGTATTCGACGGCGCCTTCAGCCATGTAGCGTAGAAGGGTCTGGTTCGCATAGTTGCGGGCTCCCTTGCTGACCTGCAGGATCACGGGGGACTTGGTCTCCGCCGCGGCCTGGATGATGGCCTGGAGCTGTTCCATGTTGTTGAAATTGAAGGCGGGAATAGCGTATCCGCCGGCGACTGCCTTGGCGAACATCTCGCGGGTGTTCACAAGGCCGATTTCTTTGTAAGATACCATAGTATAATTGATGTAATAAATCTTGCGTCTAAAAATCTCACAAATTTAATGAAAATTCCATATCTTTGAAAGACCGAAACGCAAAACTGAACCAATATATGAAACGCATCATCACCATCGCGGCCATCGCCTTCGCGGCGTTCGCCTGCACCTCTTCCCCGAAACTTCTCGACCCGGCGGCCTTCACGGCCGAAATAGACGGCGCCCCCGTCAGCCTCTACACCCTGAAAGGCGGCGACCTCACCATGCAGGTGACGAACTTCGGGGCGCACGTCGTCAGCCTCTGGGCTCCCGATAGGAAAGGGCGACTGGCCGACGTGTCGGTGGGCCACGAGAACCTCGACAAGTACGTGAATTTCACCGGCGAGCGCTTCCTCGGCGCGGCCGTCGGGCCCGTTGCCAACCGCATCGCAAAGGGACAGTTCACCATCGACGGCGAGCAGTACCAGCTTCCCCTCAACAATGACGGGAACACCCTGCACGGCGGTTTCACCGGGATCGACCTTCTCGTCTGGGACGTTCTCGAAAGTACGGAGAACTCGCTGACGATGCATCTCGTGCATCCCGACGGCCTGGAAGGCTGGCCCGGCAACCTCGACATAAAGATGACCTACGAGCTGACCGACGCCAACGAATTCAAGGTCACCTATGAGGCCACGACCGACAAGGCCACCCCGGTGAACCTTTCGAACCATACCTTCTTCAACCTGACCGGCGACTGCTCGAAGACCATCAACGACCACATCCTGCAGATCAACGCCTCGGCCACCACTCCCGTGGACGCCCTGCTGATCCCGACCGGAGAGATCGCCTCCGTAGAGGGTACTCCCCTGGATTTCCGCGAGCCGCACGCCATCGGCGAGAGGGTCGATGCCGACTGCGAGTGGCTCCGCAACGGTCACGGATATGACCACAACTGGATCCTCGACGGCGAGGGCCTGAGGGTCGCCGCGGTGCTCGAGGAGCCCGTGTCCGGCCGTGTAATGGAGGTCCTCACCGACCAGCCCGGCATCCAGTTCTACGGCGGCAACTTCTTCGACGGCAAGACCGCGGACAAGTACGGCAATCCAATCAACTACCGGAGCGCCCTTGCCCTCGAGACCCAGAAGTGGCCCGACGGCATCAATCACGAGAACTTCCCCAACACGCTTCTGCGCCCGGGCGAGGTCTACACCCAGACCTGCATCTACCGCTTCAGTACGAAATAGGTCTTTCGCCGGGGACACAGGGTCCCGTAATGGCATTTTTTCCGTGGCGGACGGGAAGCCGGCCCCTTCCGGCCCCGTGGCGGCAAGGTCGGCATGACAGCTCAGGAGGCCCGTGGCGGCCAAGTCACTATCTATCAGCCCAAAGGCTATATACGCTTCCTTCGATTTCGAGGGAAGCGTATTGGTTCTTTTCGCTAATAATCAACGCTTTATCCGCCACGACACGACGGATCGGGCGGGAAGAGTGCAGTCGATTGCGCCGCCGACGAACTTTAGGACGAAGCCAGCCTCCGCATCCCCCTTGTTGACAGCCAGGATGGCGAGTGTGCCTTCCGGATTGCGGAACGCGAGGGCATTCATCCCTTCCGGAAGCTCTCCGCGGAGAGCCACCCGGACCGCGCCTGGCCGGACGACCTTGGACGCATGGGCGATGTCATAGTACTGGCTGTTGCGCTCCGCGATGCGGCCCTCCCCTGACGCCAGGCTGACCGCCCCGTAGCAGATGCTGCATCCTCCCGGGCGGAAAGGCTTTCCTTCCTCGTCCAGAAGCAGGTTCCACAGGGTCACGCCCTTGTTGCCGCGGGAAAGGGTCTGGAGGAAGATCTTGTCGAAATCCTCGACGAGGCAGCGCTCGAAACTGTAATTCCATTTGCCGATCGAGGCCTCAGTGAAATAGATTTCCTTGTCCGGAGCGGCGGCGAGGATGTTGTCCAGCTCGGCCGGAGTGCCGCCGTAGTTGTGCCAGGCGGATCCGGCGACGTACTGCGAGGCTTCCACGTCTTCATAGATATGGAGCGGATAGCCGGCCTGGTCGGGCTTGCGGTCGTAGTTGTAGTTATGGTCGAAGACGAGGATCTTGGTCTTCAGGCCCGCCTTGCGGAACGCCGGGCCGAGGGCGGTTTTAATAAATTCCGCCTGCTCCTGCCATGTCATGTATGTGGACATGGAGTTGCCGGGATGCAGGGGCTCGTTCTGCGGCGTTATGGCGTGGATGCGGAAGCTCTCTCCCTCCATCGTCCTGATCCAGCGCACGAAGTATTCGGCATAGTCGGCGTAGCAGGATGGCTTCAGGGAGCCGCCCCGCCAACTGTAGAAATCGCTGTCGTCGTCCACGGAACGGCGCTTCATCCAGCGCGGCACCGACCACGGGCTGCCGATTATCTGAAGACCGGGATTGATCGCGTATATTTCCTTAAGTATCGGGAACAGCATCTGAAGGTCTTCCCTGTGCGGCGCGAAGTTCTCAAGGCCCGGCGTATCGCACCATGTAAAGTCCTCGTCCACGCTGAAATCGGACGCCCCGATAGAGCAGCGCACAAGGCTGATCCCAAGGCCCTTGCGGGGATCGAAAAGCTCGCGAAGGAAGGCTCTGCGGTCTTTCGGAGTCATCTTCAGGAGGTTGTAGCAGGTCGCGCCTGTGATCGCCGGGCCGAAGCCTTCCACGTTCTGGAACGTTTCCGATTCATCCATCTCGAGGACCACCGGGGCGCTTGCAAGGCCATCGCCGCGAGAGGCAAGAGAGGCTGAAGGGGATTCTTTAAGGACCTTCACCTTGGCTTCGGCAAAAAGAAGGCTGCGGTCCGCGGTCGTGGTCCATGAAACTGCCGTCCTGCCGCACGAAGCGGGAAGGAGGCAGACGGCGACAAGAAGGGAGAGTGTGCTGATCTTTTCCATAATCGCCGTAAATATAGCAAAAGCGCGGCACTAATCCACCGCGCGGATGTGGTGCCGGCGAAGGAAGCGGCGGATTCCAGCCCAGCAGTCCTGCACCCTGGGATCGTGCCAGTAAACCGGCGGGCGGTCGCGGTGGTTTTCGACCCCGCTGGCCCAGAGGATCACGCCGTCAGTGCATTTCCAGCAGGCTTCCAGCATGCGCTCCATCTGGTCTCCGGAGAGGAACTTCATGTAATCAGGATTGGTCTTGTGGTCATAGCATTGCGGCCATAGATAGACATACACGGGCTTCCCGGGATAGTGGTCCCGGATGTACCCGATCGTCGTGTGCAGGTCCTCAGTCCACTGGCCGATGTCGAAACCATATATATACAGCGAGGGCAGCAGGATGTCGCAGACTTCCCCCGCCGGCTCCCTCACGCGGCTCGAGGCCATCCACCTGTCCTGCACTTCTTCCGGCTTGCGCCCCGAAGCGTAGCAGACATGACGCAGCACGTTAAGATTCTGCACGGGGACTCCGTAGTTGCCGATACGGCAGTCGGGAATCTCCGCCTTGAATGCGCGGAAAAGGGAGTCGAGGCTGAGTTTCACCTGCCCGGCAGGGACCTTGAGCCGCCAGTCGTACCAACTTTCGATGTCTATGCTGACATACTTGTAGCCTCCTTCGGCAGTCTGCCGGACCTGGCTGGATACCTTGTCCCAGTCGAGCCGGCCGTCAGTGACGAGCTTGTTTTCATAGATGAGCCTGATCCGCGACAAGCCCTCCCCGGAGAGGTCCGGCTTGCCCCGGTAGTACATCGTGTCGAATACAAGAAAATGCCTGGGGCTGCACGAGCAAAGCAGGCACAGCCCCAGGACAAATAATGGAAGGTTTATTCTCATCTTTGAGCACCATAAGATGCATATTTGGCAGTAGGCGCGAAGTCCTTGTGTGCGGGATCGGCATCGGACATGGGATCCTCCTCGGCCTTCGGGACGCGGTTGCCTTCGGTGATCTTGAACAGAGAGTTCGAATGCGTGTAGTCCGTGTTCGGAGCACCGTACGAGATGTTGTCATTAAGGGTGCAGGCGACCTCGCCCTCGGATCCCGTCTTCAGGATGAAGGTGTGCGCAGTCTGGCCCTCGGGGGCGTAAAAGAGGTTCTTTTCGACCCTGAGGCTCCTTGCCCCGTAGGTCTGGAAGAGCACGTTGCTGCCCGCCATGCCGTAGAAGGTGTTCTGCGTGAGCACGAAATCGGTCTCCTGCACGCCGCTCGTCGGCTTGGCCATGGCGTTGCCGAACAGAGCGAGCGCGCCCGTGGTGTTCGGGTTGTAGAAGATGTTGTTGTGGAACACGACCTCCTTCACGTTGTCAAGGTTGGGGTTGGTCGAGAGGGCGATGAAGTCCATGCGCCCGGCCTTCCTTGACTCGATGTAGCAGTTGTAGATGCGTATGCTGTTGACAAGGACGTGGCCGGATGAGTAGGAGAGCTGCTTCGCCGTGCCTGTCAGGAAGTCGCATCCGTCGAAGTGCATGTTCTTCAGCGGGCCGCCGTCGGCGGCGGACGTGAAGTTCACGAGGTAGCTCTCGGTAAGGTTGTTGAGATCGATCTTCACGTTCTTCACGGCGAAGGTTCCGTTCTTGCGGAGGTTGTGGTAGCGACCCGGAGTGTAGGTGACGGGCTTCGAAGTGTAGCGGCTGATGAGGATGACGTTCTTCGTGATCTGCGTCTGGGCATCCTTGACGCTGACGAAGTGGCAGCCTTCGTTCTCTTCGAGGAAGAAGACACCGGTCTTGTCGTGGATGAACTGGCGCAGGTCGGTCTCGGCCGCATCGGCAGTGACGAGGATCGGATCGCCCCATGTGGCCTTGTCGTACTTGACGCCGCAGATGGAGATGACCTTGCCTTCGTTGTAGGCGGTGTAGTTGTCCTCGTAGGTGACGACAGGTTCCGCGATTGTGGTCGCGGCGCAGGTGGCCACGCTGCCGAAGTCATCCCCGTTCATCGGGAGGACATAGAGGACGTAACCCGTCATTTCGGTGAGCCCGGTGCAACTTACGGACGAGCCGGTGCCGGCGGTTCCCGCGGTCAGCAGGGCTGCGATGCCCGGAGCCTCTTCGGTGCTCTTGCGGAGCATCCAGTTCCATCCGGTGCAGTTCTCGGCCACGACGGAGAAGACGATGCTGTCGAAGCCGACGGTGGTGGCGGTAACGCTGGCCTTGGGAGTGCCGGTCGATGCGGCGCCGTCAATCTGCACGCGCACCTTTGCCACGGCGGAGTAGCCCTGGGCGGATATGGCAAGGATGGAGACGTCGGTGGAGAGGTCTGCGATCGTGGCGCGGGTCAGGGTCGCAGGGGCTTTCACGGTCAGAAGGGCCTCGGAGAGGCTTACGGTCCATCCGGCGGGAGCCGATAGAATCGTCTGGGAGACACCCTTCATCTCGACGGTGAAGGACTTTTCTTCGGAAAGGTTGAAGACCTGGATGTTCTCGACATCCTTGATCGACACGAGGAAGTCCTTGACCACGGGAACCCTGTAAACGTCCCCGTTCCGCAGGGTCAGGGTGAAAACCTCATCCTCGACCTTGACATCCTTGAAGTACGAGTCCTCGGTGCTTCCGGAGGTGACAGCCTTGACGGGCTGACCGTTAACGTCCTTGACCTGGGCATAGGCGGAGCCGTCGTAGGAGATTGTCCAGAAGCCGTCATTGTCGACGGAGAACACAGGCGTCCTGCCGTCCGCTCCCATGGCACTCACCTTGGCGCCGGAAGCGTCCGTAATGAACTGGGATCCCTTACCGTCCTGGTAGTCGGCTTTCCAGAAACCATCTGCGTCGATGGTCATAATCGGGGCGAATCCGACTCCGATGGAGCCCTGGTTGACGACGATCTTGTCGCCGTTGGTGAGGGTGACGGTATAGACCCCGTCCTTCTCCTCGACACTGTTGATGGTCGCGCCGCCGGCCAGTTGCGATAAGGCAGCGATATTGGCGTTGAGGGCGCCCAGCGATGTTTCCAGGTTCGTGACCCTGCTGTCGAGGTCATCGACCCTCTCCTGCAGGCCGTCGAGTTCCGACGTGCAGGCCGCGAGGGAAATACCTGCGAGTACCGCAAAAATCAAACGAAATGTGTGTTTCATGTCTTGGTTATTTTATTTATCATTACTTCAGGGAGTTGAGCCATGCCGGGACATACCCGAGGCGTCTGCGGAGCTGGGCTTCGTAGAGGGATTCCGGAGAGACCGGGGTACCCTGGCTTTCGTTGACCACGACCGAGGCAGGGTCGAACTTGCAGGCGCCGCCGTGGAAGCCCACGATGACGGGAGGCAGGTAGTTGATGCTCCTCGAGTTGGTGGCCCACCAGAGGAAGGTTCCGTCCGAGGTCCACTGGGCCTTGTGGTCAGTGGTGGAGTTGAAGTTCCATATCGTAAGGTCGGCAAGGTGGTTCGGCAGGGCCGCGGTGCCGCCGCCCTGGCGGTATTCCATCCATCCTCCCTTGCAGCAGTCGATAAGCGTCGCGCGGGGCTGGTCGGCGTGGGACTCGAAGCAGGAGTCGTCGCCCCAGACATTGCGCCAGAGGACCGTACCCATGGTCGGGCCGTTCACGCCCACACCGTGGAATTCACCGGCCTTCTCCATGAAGGTACCCTTGGCTATGTTGGGATTGTTCGCGTCTACGGGCCCTTTCGCAAGGTCCTCGGTGGCTCCGATGAAGATGCGCGAGGAGGCAGCGGAACGCATGGCAGCGTGGCCCCTCCACCCGGTGAAGCGGACGTCGTAGCCGGAGCAGTTCGCGCAGGTATGGAAGGTCATGGCTTCGCTGACGCTCTCGAAGTCGCAGCGGCGGACCCATGAGTTGACGCAGCGCGCCATGATGAGGGGCTTGAAGCCGCCGTCGTCGTTCCAGCTCCTGTGGTGCTCGAAGTCCTGGAGGGCGTTTCCGGCGAAGGTGATGTCCTCGACGCCGACGTTCTCATAGTGGTAATAATTCTTCAGCATGAAGCCCTTGGATGCGTCCACGGCGTGCATGATGGGCTCGTAGAAGGTCACTTCCTTGCCGGAGACCGACTTGATCTGGTGGTAGTCGTAGATTTTCACGGTCTTCGAAATGTCCCACGAGGGCTTCGCCGTATAGGGGGCGAGTTCCGCCGCAATGTAGTCGGGATCGGAGACTTCCGCCCAAAGGCAAACCCATGCGTCCTTCGCAAGTCCGGCAGTACTGCTTACCTTCACGCTGAAACTGCCCTTGGCGGCATTCTCGGCAACGGTGACCGGCGTGGCGAAGTCGGTGAGGCCCGTCCAGTGCCTGAAGCCTATCATGCAGGGAGATGAGTACATCTCGTTGTTTGCCGGCAGGTTGGGATCCTTCATGAGGATGCGGGTCTTGTCCCGGCCAGCACCCTTGAGGACTATGTTGCCCGACCTGATCATGATCTCCCTCGAGGTCGAGGCGGCGTCGTCTTCGGAGGTGTGGAGTATGAACTCCCCTTCCGGGAAATAGACTATCGCGTTTGCCTGCGACTTCGCATTGAAGACCAGATAGTTGTCCGTGGTCGAATAATCGACTCCGATGGCCGCCTTGAGGCATTCGAGGAAGGCCTCGCGGTCGGATTTGCCGTCATTCGGCACGGCGCCGTAGTCGGTGACGTCATAGACCTTGTAGCCCAGGGTCCATACGTCCGCCGGGGCTTCTTCGCCGTGGTGGTATCCGGCGTATGAGTAGTCGAGGAGTACATTGTCTTCGGAATCGGAGAGGAACTTGTTCCATGCCGCGCAGTCACTGTCGTCCAGCTTGACGGGCTTGAGCGTGTACGTGTACTCGTACTTGCGCATGTAGCCCTTCGTGGAGACTGCCAGCAGAGTGATGGTATAAGATCCCCCGGAAGCCGTTTCGGGCGCCGTGACGCGCATCTCGCCGTCAGTGAGAACGGCACCCCAGCCTTCCGGCCCGCTGAATATGGCACTCGCGAGTTCGCCGGATTCTACCTCATAGGCCTTGGTCTCGCCGAGGCAGATGGTCTGGCCGGGAGCGAAGCCCTTTACGTTCAGGAAGAAATCCTGCACCACCGGGACTTCGAGTGTCCGACCGTCGAGCAGGCTGAACAGCATCACGGAGCGTTCGGCGTCGAATTCGGCGTTCTTGAAGAAGGAATAGGCCCCGGCGACCTCGCGTCCGTCACGGGCGCTGAGCGGGAACCCTTCCGGGGTCAGGATACGGGTGAAGGTCTTGCCTTCGTCCATGGACATGGTCCAGTAGCCGTCGGCGTCCACCCCTATCTGCGGAGTGACCCCGTCCCCTTCATGTATGTTCGTGGTCTTGCGGACGTAGTTGAAAGTCTGACCGCCGTCGGTGGAGACTGTCCAGCGCCCTTCTTCGTCTATGCCCACGATCGGGACTATCCATGCGGCCGTGTTGCCGTAGAAGATTTCCACCGTGGAGCCGTCGCTGAGTTCCAGCCTGACCCCGTCGGAGGTCTCTTCATGGGACATTATGAGCGTCTTCGAATCGAGCAGGGCCTTGAGCGCCACGTTGTTCGTGTTCGTCGTGGAGACAAGCGTCTGGATGTTGTCCACCCGCGCGTCAAGGTCGTCAAGCTGCTTTTCGAGTGAAGCCGTCCCGTCGCAGGAGAAGAGCAGCGCAAGGACCGCGATGCTCCCCACAATTGTTGATAATAGTCTTCTCATCTCTCTTACAGCTTAGGGAATATGTTGATTTCAAGTTCCTTGATTTTCCTTGAAGCTCCGTCGACGTTGTTGTTCGTACCGACGAAGGTCACCGTGTAGGTGCCGGGCTTCTCGAAAGTGTATTCATAGGAATGCAGATAGTTCTGGAGGTTCTTGACGACCTCGCCCGTGTCATGCGACACATTGGTCAGGGGCATGGCCTTCGTGAAGATCCAGCCGTCGTGGGCGTATTCCACACCGCCTGCACCACCGCCCATCGAAGGGGCGCCGCTGCAGCCGTTGACCATGATGGCAGCCGTTGCGGGCTTGGTCATGTTGAATCCGGGGTTGGCGCTAAGGGAGTAGTGCCCTTGGGTGTATTCGTCGTTCAGCATGATGGCTTCCCAGTCGAGGCCGGTGAAGCGCAGCGTCGAGGCCGGAGCCCCCTTGATATCGATATCGATCTTGCCGTCCAGCCAGTAGTGGCGCTGGGCTGAGGAGCCGAGCTTGGGATGCCAGTGGAAAGCCAGCACGAAGTTGGAAGCGTAGTCGCTGATGTCGTAATCTTGCGCGGTCCAGACGGTCGAAGGCCCTTCTTCATAGTCGAGTTCCTTCCATGCAGGGTCCCCCGCCTCGATCTTCGAGACCACCCCGGCCATGAGGGCCTTGTCGGCCTCGAAATCGCCGGACAGACCTTCGAAGGAATTGGAGACATAGACGCTCAGGCCGTCTGAATAGCCGTAGCGGGCCTGATAGTCGATGTGCAGGGTCACTCCGTTGATCTCGTCACGGCTGACGCTGTAGCGGTCCTTGTACTTGTACTGGTGATTGGTTTCCCCGCTGTAGAACAGCAGGTTGTCTGCGTCACCGGAAATGTTGAAACGCACCGGATCCCCGGCCAGGTAGGTATTTGCCGGGTCCAGCGTGACGTTGTAGGTCACTGGATAGACGATCTCCTGCGTGCAGGCCGCGGCCAGGGACGCAGCGGCGAGAAGTGCCGCCGATATTATTCTTTTCCTTACCATAACTTATTCTGTTTTAGCAGGGTGTTCACGCCGAGTTCGATCGAGGGAATGGGCAGCAGTATGTGCTGCTCCTTTACGAAGGAGGCCATGTTGAGGGCATAGGCGGTCGTGGTCACGGAAGACCAGCGGTCGTCACCCGCATAGCGGTTGTAGTCCCGCATCGAGTCGGTGAAGATGCCCCAGCGGATGAGGTCGTACTTGCGGAGGGCCTCGAAGCAGAGTTCGCGGCCGCGCTCGTTGCGTATCAGCTGGCGGAAGGATGCGGCATCGTAATCTGTGACGGGCTTCGTAGCTACGCCGGCGCGGTCACGCACCTGCTTTACGCAGTCGTAGGCATCGGCCGAGACTGTCCCTGTGCTCTCGAGGTCGGCTTCAGCATACATCAGGAGCACGTCGGAGTAGCGCAGGATAGGGAAATTGATCTGGGTGAACTGGGCCTTCGCGACGGCGCTGACCGGTTCGTAGATGGTCTCGCGGCGCCACTTGCCACAGTTGCGGTTGCCGGGGACTATGAGCGGATTCTCGTTCGTGGTGACGAGGGAGCCGCCCTGCCACGCGTAGTAGGGAGTCTTGTCCTTGCTGTTCCGAGGCTTGCCCATCGTGGCGTCCCCACCGTAGGGATAGACGGCTCCGGTGCCATTGTAGCCGGCGTAGTTGTAGGGAGGTAGGTTCCATTCCTGACGTACGTCGGTCACGGTTGCAAGCCTGTTCTCGCCGTCGGTCCTGTCTTCCGTCCAGTAGAGATCCCAGAGCTTGAGGGATCCGTTGTACATGCCGTAGCTGTAGTTGCAGGCATGGGAGGCGATGTCGTCGACGGACGTGCTTTGCAAGCCGATCATGTTGCCGATGGTGCCGTTCGAGTAGCGGTCGGCGCTGGAGCGGTCGCCGATGAAGTCGGCTTCCCACATCGACTCATGGTAGTCCGTGTCGTACTTGTCGGAAATCATGTTGATGAATACCTGCGAGTAGCTGGGATTGAGCTTGTACTCGGGGTCGGATATCACCTTTCCGGCGTAGGTCTTCGCCTTTTCGAAGAGCCCGGTCTTGTCACCTTCCACGCTCGCTCCGGCCGTGAATAGGCAGACGCGGGCGATGATACCTTCAGCAACGGCCTTGTTGACTCTGGATGGAGTATGGACAGCCTCTTCGGGAAGGGCCTCCAGGCAGGCTTCCATCTCGGAGACAGCCCATTTGAGGACATCGTACTGGGAGCTTGCGGCAAGGTTCGTCTTCGCGTAGGACTTGACGGAAGAGTCCCTCAGGGGAACATCGCCCCAGGCCTGCGCGAGGAGGAAATGGTAGTAGGCGCGGAGGAAACGGGCTTCAGCATAGAAAACGCCACTATCTTCAAGATCGGAGGACTTCATCGCGTCCATGAACTCGTTGGCATTCTTGATGCCTTTGTAGAGCCATACCCAGGCGTCGTACACTTCGGAATTTCCGGTGTCGTACTGGTAGAAGTTCGAGTGCTGGTTCGAGGTGGAACGGTTGAAGTAGCTCAGGTCGTCCACGCCCGACAGTTCGAGGCTGTACATGCGGCCATATAGCTGCAGGCTGTTCAGCACGCCGTACACTCCTGCGAGCCCGTAGAGGGCCTCGCTGTCAGATGTATAGAAGGTCTCCGCGCAGATCACGGCGGGTTCTTTCTCGAGAAAACCGCACCCGCCGATCATCATCGCGGCCAGGACCGTCATTGCCATGTTTTTGATTGTCTTCATTGTCTGCACTGTTTAGAAGGTTAAGGACAGACCGCCGGTGACGCCCCAGGCCCGCGGGTATGCAGACCAGTCGAATCCGGGCGTCAGCACGGAGTTGCGCGTGGAAACTTCAGGATCGGGGCCGGAGTATCCGGTCAGGGTCCAGATGTTGTCGGCGGAGACATAGACGCGTGCATTGGAGCAGCGCATCTTGCGGAGCAGCCGCTCAGGCAGCGTGTATCCGAGGGAGAGGCTCTTCAGGCGCAGGAAGGATGCGTCCTCGACCACACGGGAAGAGTAAACCGTCATGCCGTTTGCCTGCATGCGCGGGATGTCGCTCGTCGGGTTGGTCTCGGCGTTGAAGCGCCTTGTCATGGTCTTGAACTGGTTGAGGTCTCCGGTGGAGGCGTTCTCGAAGATCAGGCGGTTGGCGTTCAGCACGTCGCCTCCATAGCTCCAGTTGAAGAAGAAGTTGAGGTCGAAGCCCTTGTAGCGGAAGGTGCTGCCGAGGCCGCCCGTGTGCAGGGGCTGGCCGCAGCCTATGACGGTGCGGTCGTTGTCATCGACGACGCCGTCTTCGTTGATGTCCCTGTAGCGGGGGTCGCCGGGCACGGTGGAACCGCGTCCTACGGCGCTCATGTACGGAATTCCGTCCTTCAGGGTCGAGCCGGTGAAGTCTTCAGCCTTGTAGGTGCCCTCATAGATGTAGCCGTACATCATTCCGGAAGGCTTGCCGACCTGAGTGATGTAGGGGTACTGGGCGTTGAAGCGCTGGTCCCATGAGATGGCTCGCAGCAGGGAATACTGGTCGCCTGTGAGGGCTATGACCCTGTTGCGGTTGAAGGCGATGTTGGCGTTGAAGTCCCATTCGAAGTTCTTGGTCTTCACGGGGATGAGTTCGATGGAGAACTCTAGTCCGCGGTTGCGCATCGACCCGATGTTGATCATTGCGGAGGTGTAGCCTGAAGATGCCGGGAGGGTCGCGTCGAGCAGCAGGTCGTAGGTGCTCTTGAGATAGGCGTCGGCCGTGAACTTGATGCGCCCTTCGAAGAAGCCGAGGTCCAGTCCGAGGTCAGTCTGTTCGGTAGTCTCCCAGCGGAGCAGGTCATTGGCCATGTTGTTGGGATAGTAACCGGAGACGTTTGTCCCGTCGAAGACATAGTCGAGGGAGGTGGTGCTGCCCGGAGTGGTGGTTATCTGCGCATAGAAGTCGTACGGGGTGTCCGTGCGGTTGTTTCCGGTCTGGCCCCATGAGAAGCGCAGTTTTCCGTTGGAGAGCCACGAGACGCCCTTCAGCCAGTCCTCGCGGTTGAAATTCCAGGCCACGGATGCCGACGGGAAGTAGCCCCAGCGGTTGGCAACGGGGAATTTCGAGGATCCGTCCGCGCGGAAGGAAGCCGTTAGGTAATACTTATATTTATAGTTGTAGTTCACCCTGGCGAGCCAGGACATCATCGTCCAGTCCCTCTGCCAGGGGGTGACGGGCTGGTAGGTACCGGTGTGCAGGCCGTTCAGCCCCAGGGCCTCGGTAGTCATGCGGATGGCCTTGACGCCCTTGTAGTCGCGGTTCTCGCCCTGGAATGTCACGCCGGCCAGGATGTTCAGATGGTGCTTGCGCGCGTAGGTCTTGTTCCAGGTCAGCGTATTCTCGTTGATCCATGAGGACCTGTCGGTCCAGTAGATGCCGCCGTTGACTCCCTGTCCGGAGGCCGACGCAGGATAGCCTGTGTAGGTCTGCGTGCCGTTGAACTGCTCGTTGCGGTTCTTCACGGAGTTGTAGCCGCCCGTCAAGCGGAGCCTCAGGCCGGGGATGATGTCCCAGTTGATGGCCACGTTCGCATTGAGGTAGTCCACGATGGTCTTGCGGTACTCGTTGCGTACGGACTTCGCCGGGTTGAAACGGTAGTCGTTGGAGGAGTTGATGTCCTCATCCACGAGCTGGTCGAACCAGTCTTCGTCGATCTGGCCCGCCGAGAGGGGCTTGGTGGGACGGTAGCCCCATACCGAGTACATCAGCCAGCCGGATGCGGAGGAACTCTGTTGGGCGCTGGTAGGCGTCGTGCCGCTCGTGACGCTGCGGGAGTAATTGGCGTTGAATTCCAGTTCCACGTTCTTGACCAGTTTCTGGACAAAGTTGAACTTGCCCTGGTAGCGGGAGAAGTTGGAATTCACGATGATACCGTCCATATCGACAATTGAGACGCCGGCGTTGTAACGGTTGCCGGCAGTCTTGCTTCCGCCGCTGACGGAGAGGTTGTAGTTCTGCGTGAGCGCAGTGCGGTAAATCCTGTCCTGCCAGTCCGCCGTCGGGGCGTTCTTGTACTCCTCGAGGGTGTGGACGTTGTGGACACGGGCCCCGGTCTCGTCGAAGTCGTCGAGATAGATATTCGCGACTCCCCTGCCCCTGTAGTATTCATCCTGTAGGCAGACGAACTCGTAGGCGTCCATCAGTTCCATCCTGTTGGCGAGGCTGCTAGATGTCCAGGAGGCGTTGAAGTTGACTACGGGCTTGCCTTCCGCGCCCTGCTTCGTCGTGATCACGATGACGCCGTTTGCACCGCGTGCGCCGTAGATGGCCGTAGCGGAGGCGTCCTTAAGCACGTCGATGCTCTGGATGTCAGCGGGGTTGAGCGAAGTGGCCATCGAGCTTTCGGAAGGAAATCCGTCGATTACGTAGAGAGGCGCGGAGCTCTGTGTCAGCGAGTTGTTGCCTCGAATCACGATGTTTGCGCTACTTCCGACGGCACCGTCGGAGGTAGTTACCACCACTCCGGCTACACGTCCCTGGATGGCCTGGTCGAAGTTGACCGCAGGGGTCTTCATGACTTCGTCCATGTCCACCTTGGCGACGGATCCGGTGAGGTCCCGCCTCGCCACGGATCCGTAACCGACGCTGACGACTTCAGCCGCGTCCAGCGAGAGGTTTTCTTCTTTGAGTGAAACGGTGATCTCCTGACGGCTGCCGACCTTCTCGCGCACCTCGGAAAAGCCGAGGGCGGAGAAGACGACGGTCGCATCGGAAGGTACCTGGAGGGTCCACCTGCCGTCGCCGTCAGTGACCGTTCCGTTGGACAGTTTCCCGTCCTGGAAGACCGTGATGCCGGGAAGAGGAGCCCCGGAATCATCCACGACCCGGCCCGTTACCCTGCGGACCTGCGCGGGAGCAAATATCCCGGGCAGGAGCAGCAGACAGAGGGCCGCGATCAATTTCAAGAATCTTTTCATCATGTTTTTTATGATTGGTTATTGGTATTGGTATTGACTTTCTTTTTCACATACTCGCTAGGAGAGCAGCCAAAGCGGTTCTTAAAACTGCCTGAGAAGTGCGAGGCGCTGCTGAAGCCAACCATGTCCGCGATTTCCGCGACGGAATAGCGCCCTTCCGAGAGCAGTTCCGCAGAGACGTCCAGACGGACCTTGCGAACAAAGTCCATAGGGGCGAGCCCGCTTAGTTTCTTCACCTTATAATATAGGCCTGTCCGACTTACCCCTACCTCGGACACAAGGGTCTGCAGGTCCAGCAAAGTGTCGGAAATATGGTCGTTGATGCACTTGTAAAGGCGTTCCATGAAGGCTCCTTCGGCCGGGTAGTCCGAGCCTTCGACGCTCGGACGGAACATCCTGTCGCAGATGTCGCGGAGCCTTTCCCTCTCTTCGTCCAGGCTGGTCACGGCCTTTCTCCATTTTCTGAAGCCGAGGACGAGGAGCGCGGCGATGCCGGCATAGATGAGAAGCATCCACCAGCGCATCCAAAGCGGGACCCGCACCCTGAACGGAACGGCGTCCCCTTCCACGGAACCGGCGGCTCCGGGCCGAACAGCCTTGGTCCTGAAGGTATAGCGGCCGGGGGCCAGCCCGGCGACATTGACCCGCGGATAAGGCCCAACCGAGGTCCAGTCCTTGTCCAGCCCTTCAATCTTGTAGGAATACATGACGGGAGAGTCGCCGCTGTAGGACGGGCTGCGGAAATAGAAGGTCATCGCGGAATGCCTGCCGATACCGAGCCCGTCTCCTAGGTCGGCGGCCTCCCCGTTGACGAGAAGGGATATGATCTTCGGAGCCGCAGGGGCTTCGGGACTGCGCCCCCGGAATGGATTGAAACGTATCAGGTTGGCACCTGCGCCCATGAAGATGTCCCCGCCGAAGGATGCGACGCTGCGGCGGTTGAACTCGTCTCTGCCGGGCAGTTCGCAGTTCCAGACTTCTCCCGTCGAAGGATTGACACAGGACACCGCGGACATCGAGGAACACCAGATGCTGCCGTCCTCCCCTTCCACGAGGGAAACTATCCTGCGGGAAGGAAGGCCCTCTGAAACGGACCAGCGCCTTTTCAGCGCGAGGCTATCCCCGTCAAGGCAAAGAAGGCCGTAGCGGCTGCTCGCAATCCACAAGTCCCCCTTGCGGTCCCTTATCATCTGGTTCACTCCGCAATAGCGGTATTTTCCTCCGGGTATCTTTATCTCGCAGGTTCGGCAGAAGCCGGTGTGGTGGTTGTAAAGGATAATATCCCTGTCGGACTCGCCTATCAGGACACTGCCGTCGCGGCAGGGCAAGATGCACGCCACGTCGCGGAAATACAGAGGATTGCCTTCCGAATCCCTGAGTTCCTTTTCGACCTTGCCGTCCGGAGTCATCACGACGAGGTTCTTGTTTCCGGTATCGTTCCAAGTGCCCGCATAGACGCATCCATCGATATCGGCGAACAGGGCTATCACGGGGCAGTCGCGGGAGAACACCCTGCGGAAGAGCGTCCGCCCGTTATGCGCGTCCAGGCGCGCGACAGTCCCGTCATTGTACCCGGCCCAAAGGTCGCCGTTCCTGCGATACAGGGAGGATACGATGAGTGCGCGGTAGTCGCTCGGGCGACCGGAGACAATGACGCGGCGAACCTTGCCTCCCGGCTCACGGAAGAGCAGTCCACCTCCTTCCGTGGCGATCCAGAGCCCTTCGGCTCCTGCCACGAGGTTGCCTATGTTGCCCCGAAAATAATGTTCGGGCAGGCCTGCCATCGGTTCAGTCTCAAGGAATGGACTCTCATATGGATTGAACCAATCCGCGCCACCCGTATAGCTTCCTATCCAGACAGTGCCGTCACGGGCGCAGAAAAGGGAATTGACGGAAAAGAACGAGAGGGCGTCAGTGTCGCTGGTCTCGTCGAGCCGGTAGGACTTGAAGGACCCGGTAGAGGGCGAATAAACGTCCAGTCCGCCGTAAGTACCTATCAATATGTTCCCTTCCGCGTCTTCCGCGAGGGCCCGGACGTAATTGTCAGTGAGTTCCGGAGTAGTGAAGACCGATACGGGTTCCAACTGGCGGTTCAGGCTGAAAAGACCGTAGGTCGCGCTGGCCACCCATAGGTTGCCCCTCCTGTCCCGCATCATGGATCGCACCTTCAGGTCTGCGGGAAATCCCCCGACGCGGACGAGCGAGTCGGAGGAAAGCACATAGACGTCGTCGGGACCGGCGAAGGTTATCTGTCCAGGTTGCGGTCCGTCAGCGATGTAATTCACCGACATGCCTGCAGTGCATTCGACCGGGACGAAGGCATCTTCTCCGCGGTCGAAGCGGAAAAGAGCTCCGCGCGTACCGGCCCAGACGGTTCCGGATGCATCCCTGAAGACCTTGCGCACATTGGCGCAGTTGACGCCACCGGACATTAGCCGGTATTGATTGAAATCGCGTTTGCCGGGATCATATAGGTTCAGCCCGCTGCTCGTGCCGACCCACATCCGCCCGTCGTCCTCGGCAAGAAGCGAAAGCACATAGTCGTCGGAAAGATTGCTGGACGCATCCGAAAAGGATTCGAATTCAACCCCGTCGTAGCGGCAGACTCCGCCCCTGGTAGCAAACCAGATGAATCCGTCCCTGTCCTGGGCAATGTCCATCACACTTATCTGCGGAAGGCCGTCGGCCCTTGTCAGGGAATGGAAACGTATGCGGTGGTCATACAGGCCGTCGGTGTTCGCTATTGCGGGCCCAGGCAGAAGTAAGAAAAAAAGAAGCGGGAGTATGGAATAAAGTTTTTTCAAGATGTCATAGTTATGTGGTCAAGGCAAATTTACGCAACTATCCAGTCCTCGGGTTGCGAGAAAATTCAAAAGATTTCAGAAAAAATTCAAAATGACATCAAAAGGTATCGGGGGCCCCTGCAAAGCTGCAGAGACCCCCGATAACATGGGTGAGGACTGATTACTGCTCGTCCGGAGCGTCGTTTCCGCCCTGCGGGCCCTGGGGACCTGCGCCGGGGTTGAATCCGCCGGCGTTCGGGTCGAATCCCGCTCCGCCCTGGGGACCCTGAGGGCCGCCCTGGGCGCCCGACATCGAGCTGTACACTTCGCCCATCACCTTGTTGAGCTCTTCGGTGTAGCGGTCGATGTCCGCGATGTTCTGCGCCTTGACGGCTTCCTTGAGGGCGTTCAGAGGGGTCTCGAGGGCCGACTTCTTGTCTGCAGGGACCTTGTCGCCGTTCTCGCGGAGGAATTTCTCGACCTGGAAGGCGAGACCGTCGGCGTTGTTGATCTTGTCGACGCGCTCCTTTTCGGCCTTGTCGGCCTCTTCGTTGGCCTTGGCCTCGTCACGCATCCTCTTGATCTCATCCTCGCTCAGGCCGCTGGAGGCCTCGATACGGATGTGCTGCTCCTTGCCCGTGGCCTTGTCCTTTGCGGAGACGGACAGGATTCCGTTCGTGTCGATGTCGAAAGAAACCTCGATCTGGGGGATTCCACGCGGGGCCGGAGCTATGCCGTCGAGGTGGAAGACTCCGATCTGCTTGTTGTCCTTGGCCATCGGACGCTCGCCCTGCAGGACGCGGATCTCGACGGAAGGCTGGTTGTCGGCCGCCGTGGAGAAGACCTGGTCCTTGTGGACGGGGATGGTGGTGTTGGACTCGATGAGCTTGGTCATCACTCCGCCGAGGGTCTCGATGCCGAGGGACAGCGGGGTCACGTCGAGAAGGAGAACGTCCTTGACGTCGCCCGCAAGCACGCCGCCCTGGATGGATGCACCGATGGCGACGACCTCGTCCGGGTTGACGCTCTTGTTGGGCTCCTTGCCGAAGAAGTTCTTGACGAGCTCCTGGATCTTCGGGATACGGGTGCTGCCGCCGACGAGCAGGACCTCGTCGATCTGGGAAGCGCTCAGGTGGGCATCCGCGAGAGCCTTGCGGCAAGGCTCGATGCTGCGCTGGAACAGGTTGTCGCAGAGCATTTCGAACTTCGCGCGGGTCAGGGTCTTCACAAGGTGCTTCGGCATGCCGTCGAGAGCCGTGATGTACGGGAGGTTGATCTCCGCGCTGGCCGCGTTGGACAGTTCGATCTTCGCCTTTTCGGCAGCCTCTTTCAGCCTCTGCAGGGCCATGGGATCCTTCTTGAGGTCCATGCCGGCGTTCTCGGCCGCGAATTCGGAAGCGAGCCAGTCGATGATGACCTGGTCGAAGTCGTCACCTCCGAGGTGCGTGTCACCGTTGGTGGATTTCACTTCGAAGACTCCGTCACCGAGTTCGAGGATGGAGATATCGAAGGTGCCGCCGCCGAGGTCGTACACCGCGACCTTCATGTTCTTGTTCTTCTTGTCGAGACCGTATGCGAGAGCGGCCGCAGTCGGCTCGTTGATGATACGCTTGACGTCGAGGCCGGCGATCTTGCCGGCTTCCTTCGTGGCCTGCCTCTGGCTGTCGGAGAAGTATGCAGGGACGGTGATGACCGCCTCGGTGACTTCCTGGCGGAGGTAGTCCTCGGCAGTCTTCTTCATCTTCTGGAGGCTGATGGCGGAGCTCTCCTGAGGAGAATACATGCGGCCGTTGATATCCCCGCGCGGAGTGTTGTTGTCGCCGCGGACTACCTTGTAAGGCACGCGGGCGACTTCCTGGGAGACCTGGTCGTAAGTCTCTCCCATGAAACGCTTGATCGAGAAGATGGTGTTCTGCGGGTTGGTGATGGCCTGGCGCTTTGCCGGGCTGCCGACCTTGCGCTCGCCGTTGCCGGTGAATGCCACGATCGAAGGAGTCGTACGCGACCCTTCTTCATTGATGATGACGGTAGGCTGGTTGCCTTCCATGACCGAAACGCACGAATTGGTGGTTCCGAGGTCTATTCCAATAATCTTTCCCATAGTATCTATAATTTTATTTGTCTTTATCTTCGGCCGTCAACCTGACGGCACGCCAAGCTCCACATCGAAACTTGTGCCAGTGGAGAATTTCTGACATTTTGGCAGGAGGGCGCAGGGATTTTTGTTATATTTGTGCAAAAGTGTACGCTTATGAAACGACTCCTGACAGCCATTGTTCTCCTGTTTGCTTTCCTTTGCATCTCCGCCGGGGCACAGACCCCTTCAGCCAAACAATACGACAAGCTTGCGTCCATGAAGCATCCAAGGCTCCTTGCCACCGGCTGGGAGTTCAACGAGTACAAGAAGGCCGTGGCCCGGGGGGACAACCCGTCCCTTGTCACCCTGCATCAGCGGGTTATGGAAACTGCAGCGAAACTGGCAGCTTCGGACGGGCATCTGGAGTACAGGAAAGACGCCAGCGGCAGGCGCATACTGCATGTTTCCAGGGAAGCGCTGAAAAAGCTTTTCGTCCTTGCATACGCCTACCGTTTCAAGCCCTCGAAAGCTTATCTCACCCGTGCCGAGGGCATTCTGGACGATGTCTGCAACTTCCCCGACTGGAACAATCCGCACTTTCTCGACACCGCCGAGATGGCCGCCGCCGTGGCAATAGCGTATGACTGGATGTACCCGGCCCTGAGCCGCCGTATCAGGGCGCTTGTGGAGGCCAGGATGCAGGAATACGCCATCGGGGACGAAGTGGTGAAGAAGTATCTCAAGACCGAAAACAACTGGAACGAAGTCTGCAACGCCGGCATTATCTGCGGGGCAATCGCCCTTGCCGATGTCTGCCCGGAAGTGGCCCGGAGGCGCATCGACGAGTCCGTCAGATCCAACGCCAAGGTAATGGAAGTCATGTACGAGCCGGACGGCATCTATCCTGAAGGCCCTATTTACTGGAGCTACGGCACTTCATTCGAAATCCTGCTCCTCAAGGCCCTGGAAACCGCATTCGGGACAGATTTCGGGCTCAGCAACCACCCCGGCTTCCTGTCCTCGGGACGCTACATACTTTTCTCCGAAAGCGGAACCGGGAAGTATTTCAACTTCTACGACAACGGCGAACGGGCCGGTCTCAATCCCGAATCCTGGTATTTCGCCAGCCGGACCGGGGACCTATCCACAATTTATTATGAGGCGAAGAAGACATGCTCACGGGAGGTTCTCGGCGATGCATACATCGACAGGCTCATGCCGCTGTTCATGCTCTATGCCGCAAAGTGCAGCACGAATGGGGTAAGCGCTCCCGCATCAGGCATACTATACGGCCAGGGAGAGACCCCCGTCGCCATAATGCGCAATGGCTGGGATGCGAACAACTCCTTCCTGGCCATCAAGGCGGGCATGGGAGGAGGCCACCACGGCCATCTCGACGCCGGGACTTTCGTCTATGACGCCTGGGGATGCAGGTGGGCGGCCGAGGTCCCCGTACCAGCCTACGCCACCTCGGAAAAGGAACTCGCCAAGGTCAGCACAAGCGTATGGTACTACACCCAGGATTCGTGGAGATGGGAAATCTCGGCATACAATAATTTCCATCACAACACCCTGAGCGTCAACGGGAAAAAGCACAATGCCAAAGGCATGACGACTCTGGAACAGGTATGGCAGGCCCCGGGCCTCAAGTGCGCCCGTGTGGACATCACCCCCGCCCTGTCGCCCGACCTTGAACGCGCCGTCAGGACAGCAACCCTTCTCGATGACGGGAACATCGAGATAAAGGACAAGCTCACGGCCGGAAAATTCCCCGCCTTCGTCAGGTGGACCCTTGTGACCCCTGCTGATGTCAAGGTGGGCGAAGACGGCATCACCCTTACGCAAAAGGGCGTAACCCTCCTGCTGAAAGCCTGCGGCGCAGAGGTCAGCTACTGCACCTGGCCTTCCGTTCCCGATCCTTCAACAAGCCCGGTCGCATCCTTCGACAAGGGCACGAAAGACACCGTCTGCGGCTTCACCCTGGTGGTGCCCAAAGGCAAGGAAGTGACAGTCACGACCACCCTCACAAAACAGAACTGACGCACTGAGATGGAATACAGGCAGCTCCCTGAACAGGAATTCGCGGACCTTGGCAGCCGCATACTTTACGAAGACAACCACCTGCTGATCGTCAACAAGCGCGCAGGCGAGATCACCCAGGGCGACAAGACCGGGGACGAGTGCCTCGCGGACATCTACAAGGCCTTCATCGCCCAGCGGGATTCCAAGCCGGGAAAGGTCTTCCTCGGCATACCGCACCGGCTCGACAGGCCTGTCAGCGGCATCTGCATACTGGCCAAGACCAGCAAGGCACTCGAGCGCCTGGCCGAGATGTTCCGCAATGGCCAGATACACAAGACCTACTGGGCCCTCTGCGAGAACTCCCCCAGCCCGGCCGAAGGGCTGCTCGAGGACTGGCTCGTGCGCAACGAGAAGATGAACAAGAGCTTCGTCAGCTCCGAAGGACGGGACGGTGCGAAACTGGCAAGGCTGCGCTACCGCAAGCTGGCTGACACGCGCAGTTTCACCCTTGTCGAGGTCGAGCTCCTGACCGGCCGGCATCACCAGATACGCTGCCAACTCTCGCACCTTGGCTGCCCGATCAAGGGAGACCTGAAATACGGCGCGGCCCGTTCCAACAAGGACGGCGGCATCTGCCTCCACGCGCGCAACGTCCGTTTCGACCACCCCGTGAAGAAGGTCCCCCTCGACATCACGGCCCCTGCTCCGGCATCGTTCATTCACGCTGAGGAAGCTCTCCGCCACCCCGCAGACGCTTGAGATAGTCCCCCGGATTCAGCTGCAGGTTGGACTTGAACGCCATGTTGAAGGATACGATGGAATGGAATCCGGACATCATGGCAGCCTCCATCACGCGCAGTGAAGGATCGTTGTCGAAAAGCGAGGCCGCGTATTTGACGCGGTAGTAGTTGACGAACTGCCTGAAATTCCGCCCGGAAAAGAAGTTGATGGTCCTCGAGACGTAGGATTTGTTCGAGAATATCCCGGCAGAGAGGTCAGACAGGTCGAAGTCGGGATCCAGAAAAGGCTTTTTCCTTTCCATGTATTCGAGAATCTGCTTGTAGAGCCTGTTCGTCGCCGGCGAGTCCTCGTCCAGCATCACCGGAGAGGAACGCAGGTTGCCGCTGATAACTTCCTGGATCTGTTTTTCCATTGAATGGCTGACAAGCATGGTCCGCCCGGTACGGGCCCGCATGTAGAGCAGCACGCCCAACGCGAGGCTGGCGAGCATCAGGGCCGCCGCGGCGGGAAACGGGATGTCCGTGTCGTAAAAGATGATATATACTATCGAGATCCAAGCCTGGAGATAGGAGAACAGGAGCCGCGCATAAGACTCCAGGTCATGCCATACGGCAGAATTCCTGAAAAGGGTACGCATGGACGAATACTTCTGCAGGCTCCTGTAGATCAGATATGAGAAGACCGCCGTGACGGAGACCGCAAGTTTCACGGGGACGCTCCCGTCCCTTTTTTCGGGAAACAGGATTATCCATATGACTTCCAGCAGGACCAGCGCCGCCCCAAGGAGCGTCGCCCAGCGCACCGGGGCATGCCGTTTTTCGTAGGAAAGCGGAGAGAAGAGAAGTATGGCGCAGCACGACGCGAAGTCGACGCCGAAGCACAGGATCTTCTCTCCGCCGAAAAGAAAAAAATAGTCGCCGGTAAGGAGGATGGCCAGCGAAAGCAGGAAGGACATCCGAACGATGGCATGGGCCGGTATCAGCTTTTTCATACGCCAAAAATAGAAAAGGCCGCGCTCGAAAGCACGGCCAGTGGCGTAGTCTATGTTTTTATTCAAGATTTTATGGTATCGAAGCCCTTCCCGTACACTCCGGTGACCGAGGAAACGGAAAGGAAGGCGTCCGGATCTATGCTCTTGACATAGCGCAGGAGCAGGTTCACGTCGGAACGGCGGGTGATGACCATCAGCACCTGCACGGACTGTTTCGTGAACCAGCCCTTGCCGTCCAGGACGGTGACGCCGCGGTGTATGTCGTTCGTGATCGCATCCGCGATCTCGACGTATTTTTTCGACAGGATGAAAAGCTGGACGGACTGCCGGGAACCGGAGAGGTAAAGATCCAGCACGGTGCTGCAGACCGTGATCAGGATGAGACCGTAGACGACGGTTGTGAACTTCTCGGCGAAGGGCATCCTGGTGCCGTCAGGCATGAAGGAAGGAACGAGCATCGAAGACAGTATGATCACGACGTCCATGGCCAGGATCATGCGGCCAGGGGAGACGTTGCGGTACTTGTTGACGATCAGGGCGATGATATCGGTCCCGCCCGTGCTGCCTCCCTGCGACATGGACACACCTATGCCGACGCCGACCATGATGGCGCCCATTATCGTGCTCATCAGCTTGCCGTTGTCTATCGCGAGCGTCTTGCAGATCTCGGCCGGGATGATGTCCTGGAAGACATTCAGGCCTATCGAGGCGATGATGATGGCATAGACGGTCTTGCCCCCGAAATTGCGCCCCAGCGTGAACAGGGCCGCGACAAGCAGCAGTATGTTGATGAAGAAATAGACCGTACCGGCCTTGAGGGCGCCCCCGGTCGCATACTGGACTATGGAAGCGATACCCGACACTCCCCCTCCTATAAGGTTGTTGGGGAGAAGGAATATGGTCCAGCCCAGTATGTAGAGGAGTATCCCGATGGTTATGAGGGCGTATTCCTTGAGGAACACCCAGAAAGTCTTCTTCTTATTCAGCGTTGCCATCTGCGGATTTCTTTTTCTTCGTCCTCACTCCGGCCTTGATCTCCTCAAAGCCTTCGCCATAGACATTGTTGGTCGGAGACACGGACATGAACGCCCTGGGATCGACTTCCTTGATGACCCGCGAGAGCGAAGAGAGCTCCTTCTGGCCTATGAGGATGAGGAGGACCTTCTTGTCCTGCTTGGTGTACCAGCCCTGCGCGTAGAGGACGGTCACGCCCCGGTCCATGACCTTGTTTATATGGTCCGCGATCTCGGCATAGCGTTCGGAGAACACCATCAGCTGGTACGAGGAGCGTTTTCCGCTGACCACTATGTCTATCATCAGCGAGAAAATGACGATTTCGACTATACCGTAAACCATGTCAGCGAAGCTCTTGTCCGGGATGAACAGGAGCAGGGCCACGACTATGAGGTCCGAAACGAGGAATGCGGTGCTGAGCGAGACCGGCCAGTACTTGTTGACCATCAAGGCTATGATGTCAGTCCCGCCCGTGCTGCCGCCATAGCGGAGGACGAGCCCTATGCCGACGGCTTCCAGGACGCCGGCTATGATGGGAATGAGGACGGTTTCCCGCACGAAGAAGAATTCGCCGGGAATGCAGTGCAGCCATTCCGCATTCTGCAGGATGCCCATCGCGACGGAGGACACGACTATGCAGTAGATGGTCTTGAAGCCGAAACCTATGCCCATGGCCAGCACGGCGATGATGATGAGCGCGGCATTGATCGCGAAGTAGGAATACTGGGCGGGGATGACGCCGCCGGTGGCGTACTGGATGACCGTGCAGAGGCCCATCATGCCTCCTGCGGACATCCCGTTGGGGATCATGAACCCTTCCCAGGCCATGCCGAATATGAAGCAGGCCAGGGTCAGGACTATGTATTCCCAGATGAGTCTTTGTACCTTCTTGCTCATTTCACCACGATATTGACTATCTTCCCGGGCACCACGATCACCTTGAGGATGCTGAGTCTGGCGACATATTTCGAGGTCTGCTCCATCGCCCGCACTTCGGCCTCGACCTGGGCCGGAGTCCAGCTCTTCGGCAGGTCCACGGTGAAGCGCATCTTCCCGTTGAAGGAAACGGGATAGGTGCAGTTGTCTTCGACGGTGTACGCGGCCACGTACTCGGGGAAGGAAGCGTCGCAGACCGATCCTTCATGGCCGAGGGCCTCCCAGAGTTCTTCCGCGAGGTGCGGGGCGAAGGGGCTGATCAGCACCACGAGGGGCTCGAGCACTGCCCTCTTGCTGCACTTCAGGGCGGTCAGTTCGTTGACGGCTATCATGAAGGCGCTGATGGCGGTGTTGTAGGAGAAATTCAGGATGTCCTCTTCCTCCTTGCCTATGAGTTTGTGGAGGACCTTGAGCTCGGCGGGAGTCGGCTTGTCGTCCGTAACGGCGAGGTCCTTCTGGTCGTAGAACAGGCGCCAGAACTTCTTTATGAAGCGGTTGACGCCGTCTATTCCCTTGGTGTCCCAGGGCTTGGACTGCTCGACCGGGCCGAGGAACATCTCATACAGACGCAGGGTGTCCGCGCCGTAGTTGTCGCAGATGTCGTCGGGATTCACGACGTTGTACATGGACTTGCTCATCTTCTCGACGGCCCATCCGCAGATGTACTCGCCGTCCTCGAGGATGAACTCCGCGTCGGCGAATTCCGGACGCCATGCCTTGAACGCCTCGAGGTCGAGCCTGTCGTTCCGGACGATGTTGATGTCCACGTGGATCTCGGTGGTCTCGTAGTTGTCTTTCAGGCCGAGGGAGACGAACTTGTTCGTGCCGACTATGCGGTAGACGAAGTTCGAGCGGCCCTGGATCATGCCCTGGTTGACCAGCTTGCGGAAAGGCTCGTCTTCGCAGACATAGCCGAGGTCGTAGAGGAACTTGTTCCAGAAACGGGAGTAGATGAGATGGCCCGTAGCGTGCTCGGTGCCGCCCACGTAGAGGTCCACAGAACGCCAGTAGGAGTTGGCTTCGGGGCTGACCAGGGCCTTGTCGTCGTGCGGGTCCATGTAGCGCAGGTAATATGCGCTGGAGCCGGCGAAACCGGGCATGGTGCTCTTTTCGAGCGGATATCCCTTGTATGTCCAGTCCTTGGCCCGGGCGAGGGGCGGCTGCCCGTCGGGCGAGGGCTTGAAGGACTCGATCTCAGGCAGGGTCAGGGGCAGTTCGCTCTCGGGAAGCGGCGTGGGAATGCCGTCCTTGTAGTAGATGGGGAACGGCTCGCCCCAGTAGCGCTGGCGGGAGAAGATGGCGTCGCGCAGGCGGTAGTTGGTCTTGCGCTTTCCGAGGCCCTTCTCTTCGACATAGTCCTTGGCGGCTTCGATGGCCTGCTTCACGTCCATCCCGTCGAGGAATCCGCTGTTGCACATCTTCCCTTCCTTCGCGTCGAAGCTCTGCTCCGAAACGTCGCAGCCCTCGATGATGGGGATGATGGGAAGGTCGAAGCGGCGCGCAAAGGCGTAGTCGCGGCTGTCGTGGGCGGGAACGGCCATGATGGCCCCGGTGCCGTAGCCCGCGAGCACATATTCGGAGATCCAGATGGGTATCTTCTCTCCCGTCAGGGGGTTGATGCCGTATGAACCGGAGAACACGCCGGTGACGCTCTTGGTCTCGGCTATGCGCTCCCGCTCGGTCTTCTTCTTCACCTCAGCGACGTACTCCCTGACGGCATCGGCCTGCTCCGGCGAGGTCAGCTCGTCCACGAGCGGGCTTTCCGGGGCGAGGACCATGAAGGTCACGCCGAAAATGGTGTCCACGCGGGTCGTGAAAATGGTGACGGGCAGGTGCTTGTCTCCGTTCACGGTGTCGAAGACGACTTCCGTGCCTTCGGACTTGCCTATCCAGTTGCGCTGCATTTCCTTGAGCGAGTCGGTCCAGTCGAGGCTGTCGAGCGAGGCCAGGAGCCTTTCGGCATAGGCCGAGACACGCAGTTGCCACTGGGTCATCTTCTTCTGCTCTACGGGGAAGCCGCCGCGGACTGACAGTCCGTCCTTGACTTCATCGTTCGCGAGGACCGTGCCGAGCCCTTCGCACCAGTTCACCGAGGTCTCGCCCTGGTAGGCGATGCGGTAGTTCATCAGGATGTCCGATTTCTCCTTCGGGGAGGCCACCTTCCAGCGGGCCGGGGTGATGCCGTCGTAACCGACGGTCGACAGGAGCAGCTCCAGGTCCTCGATGGGCCTGGCCTTGTCGGACACGGGATCGTACCAGCTGGAGAACATCTTCAGGAACGCCCACTGGGTCCACTTGTAATAGGCGGGATCGCAGGTGCGCACTTCCCTGTCCCAGTCATACGAGAAACCGATGCGGTCGAGCTGGCTGCGGTAGCGGGCTATGTTGTCCGTAGTGGTCTTTTCAGGGTGCTGCCCGGTCTGGATCGCGTACTGCTCGGCAGGAAGGCCGAACGCGTCGTAGCCCATGGGGTGCAGGACGTTGAAGCCCTTCAGGCGCTTGTAGCGCGAGAAGATGTCGCTGGCGATGTAGCCGAGGGGATGGCCCACATGCAGCCCCGCCCCGGAAGGATACGGGAACATGTCCAGCACATAGTATTTCGGCTTCGAGGGGTCCTCTACGGCCTTGTAAGTCTTCCTTTCAGCCCAGCGGGCCTGCCATTTGCTCTCAATCTTCCTGAAATCGTACTCCATTTTCTATCTATTTCTTTTTCTTTTTTTCAAGTCTGAATTCCACGTACAGGGACATTCCGGATTTCACCTTCTTGCCGCGCAGGCGGGCCGGCTTCCAGTCCGGGGAGGCCGCGATCGCGCGGACGGCCTCTTCGTCGAGACGAGGATCCACGCCCTTCAGCACCCGAACGTTGCGCACCTTGCCCCTCTCGTCGATCACGAAATCGACCAGAACGCGGCCCTGGACGCCCTCGCGCACGCAGCTTTCGGGGTATCTCAGGTACACATAGACCCATTTCTGCAGGAACACCTTGGGGTCCGTGCTGCCGAGGAAACTGGGCTTCCAGTCGCATTCATAATAAGGTATGACCTTGTCGTCCTTCTCCTTCGCGGCTTCTTCCGCGGGGTCGAACGACGGCTTCGGGCCGTTTATGAGGGATACGGCGAAATTGTGGACATATTCGAGGATGCGCTCCATCCAATCGTATTCGATGATGGAGGCGGTGTCGTGCTCGCTTTCATACTCCCGGTACATCCCGGTGGTGAAGAGTATCGACGGGATACGCTTGTCGTAGAAGGAGCGGTGGTCGGAGGCGACAGGCTCGAGGGTGACGAGCTTCGGCTTGACGGGCTGGAGGGTCTCCGAGAGCGCCTGCACCGTCCGCGTAAGTGAGGGGTTGGAGGCGCACCAGGCGTAGAAACCGGAACTGCCGGTTCCGACCATGTCAAGGTTTATCATCGCATCGATCTTGTCCGGATCGGGGAAGGAACGGTTCAGGAAATACCATGAGCCGGCCTGCATGCGGGAGGATGCGCCGAACGCCACCAGAAGCACCGATCGCCGGAGCATCACCGAGCCCGCCTGGAGCATCTTCGCGAGATTCAGCATCATCGCAATGCCCGAGGCGTTTCCGTTCGCGCCGGGAAGTATCTTTTCGACCGGGGTCCCGTCGATGTTGACGGTACGGGTCCCGGGGCCGTCAAGCCGTGCCCCGATGACTATGTAGTGCTCCTTCAGGGCGCTGTCGTAGCCCGGGATGAACCCGACAACGTTCCTGGAGACAAGGGTGTCCCCATCCGGAAGTTTCATTCCGAAAATTTCTCCTTCCTTCCCGGACAGCACGTCCACGCCTGCCGCGGCAAGGGCCCCGGAGACATATTCCGCTGCGGCGGCTTCCCCGGCCGACCCTGCGGCGCGTCCTTCCATGGATGCCGCAGAAAGGTATCCGACGGCCCTGCGCATGGCGGCGACGCCTTCGCTGTCGTACAGTTCCCCGTACGGGGACTGCCTGTACTGGGCGAAGGAGACTGCGGAGAGCAGGAGCGCTGCTATTGTCAGGAACCGGCGGAGCATATCCTATTCATTCACGAGGATCCAGGCGTCCTTCGGGCAGAAGTCGTAGGTCCGGGCCTTGCACAGGGATTCATATATGCCGGCGATATTGTTGGCCGGAAGGATGCCCACGGAGACATAACCGTTGCGGCAGAGCAGGCGGTACGGCTCTATCCCCGCCTTTTCCACCTGCGCGATCAGCCGGTCGGCGTTGGCCGCGTTCGAGAAGGCGCCGATGATGAGATAGTAGCGGTACGGCAGTTCGGCGGCGGTCAGGCCACCCAAACGTCCGGTTCCGAGCAGGAGGCTGCCGGAGTTGCGTATGGAATCGACCAGGGCCAGGGAATCCGCGAGTTGCTTCTCCACGACGGCGAGAGAATCCAGCCTCGCCTGGTGGCGGGCTTCAGCCTCGGCGATGGCCGCACGCTTGGCTTCGATCGCAGCCGAATCCGGCCTTCCCGCGAGCCTGCGAAAGAAATCGCATCCACCCAGGGATAACACGCAGAGGACGAGCATTGCGCCGTATAACAGACTTCTCTTCATGTGGAACGGTAGTTTTTAAACAAAAGACAAAATTAAGAATTTAATCCACGGCCGCAAAATAAATCTTGTTATCTTTGTATTACTTATGATCCGTATCGCCGGTCTCTTGATTTCATCCGTCCTCCAGATCCTTCCGGGGCATATCGCCGCGGGGGACGGTCCCATCAGGTCCACCCCGCCCGCGATAAGGGTCGAGATGCCCTCGGCACGGCCCCTGGCCCCCGATCCGGACACCTTGTCGATAATCATCATCGGCGATGTCATGATGCACTCGCGCCAGCTGGAGCACGACCACAGCACTTTCCTCCGGGAGATAACCCCGGCCCTGCAGAAGGCCGATTTCGCACTGGCCAACATGGAATTTCCGCTAGGCGGCCCGCCGTACACCGGCTATCCCGTATTCTCGACCCCCGACTGGTATGCCTCCTACATAGCTTCCTGCGGCGTGGACGTCTTCCTGACGGCGAACAACCACCTGCTCGACAAGGGGGACGAGGGCTTTGCGCGCACCCTGGAAGTGTACGACAGGATGGCCGCGGAAGGCCGCATACGCTATACCGGGGCCGGACCTTCCGAAGAAAGGTTCCGCGAGCTCAATCCCCTGATCCTCGAAGGGAAGGGGCTGAAGGTCGCCCTGGTGAATTTCACATACGGCTCGAACATCGGTCCGTCCCGCCCGTGGCCGCGCCTTGCATGGATGCGCCGGGACGAAGTCAGGGAGCAGCTTGCAGCAGCAAGGGAGCGCGGGGCCGATTTCGTGGTGGCCCTCCCCCACTGGGGCGTTGAATATGAGCTTATCCACAATGCCTCCCAGCAGGAATGGGCCCGCTGGCTGGTCGCGAACGGCGCGGATGCCGTCGTGGGCTCGCACCCGCATGTAGTGCAGGATTCCACGCACATCTCCGGAGTGCCCGTCGTGTATTCCGTCGGGAACGCAGTATCGAACATGAGCCTGCAGAATACGAGGCTGGAGCTTGCCGTGACCCTCCGTTTCGTACGGGAGAGCGCCCTGCGCACGAGGATGCTGGAGCCCCGGCTGCGGTGGATGTGGTGCACCCTGCCGGGGAAACTCACAGGAAGCTACGCCACTATTTTCGTGGACGAATGGAAGGGACGCCGCTCCGAGTGGCTGGACCCTTCGGACTATGACAATATGATGGAGACCCTTCGCAGGGTCTCAGCGAAGACAGGAATAAAATGAAGGAAACCATCAAGCTCGAGGCCATGGATCCCATAGAGATCTACGGCGCAGGCAACAAGATCTTGGAAGAGTTCTGCTCTTATTTCCCCGGACTCAAGGTAGTCGCCAGGGGCGACGAAATCATCCTCGAGGGGAAGGAAAGCCAGATCCAGGAGTTCAGGCAGCGCTTTTCGGAGCTCGTGGATCGGCGCCACCACAAGCGAAGCCTCTCCGTCTATGACGTGGAGGACATCTTCGACGGCGAGAATTCCCCGGAGAAGTTCAAGCTCAGCGGGGACGCCGTGATAGTCCACAGCACGGAAGGCAAGCCGATCCGCGCCCGAAACGCCCGCCAGCAGGAAATGGTCAAGGCCTATTTCGACAACGACCTGCTCTTCGCCCTCGGCCCCGCCGGCACCGGAAAGACCTACATCGCCATCGCCCTTGCAGTCAGGGCCTTGAAGAACCGGGAAGTAAAAAGGATCATCCTGACCCGTCCCGCCGTCGAAGCAGGAGAGAGGCTGGGATTCCTGCCCGGGGACCTCAAGGACAAGCTCGACCCCTACCTGCAGCCGCTCTACGACGCCCTCGGGGACATGATTCCCGGGAAGAAGCTGCAGGAGTTCATGGCCGACGGGACCATCCAGATCGCGCCGCTGGCCTACATGAGGGGCCGCACCCTCGACAGGGCCGTCGTGATCCTGGACGAGGCGCAGAACACCAACGTGGGGCAGCTCAAGATGTTCCTGACGCGAATGGGCATGGATTCCAAGTTCATCGTCACGGGCGATGCGACGCAGGTGGACCTGCCGCGCCGGGAGGATTCCGGCCTGCTGCACGGCGTTCAGCTGCTGCGCGACATCAAGGGCATCGCCACCGTCGTCTTCAAGAATGAAGACATAGTCCGGCACCCCCTTGTCACGAAGATCGTGAAGGCCTACGACAAGGTGGAAGTGTAAAAAAGACATCAATAATTTTTTTATACCAGGCCACCCCGCCATCAAATTCTTCAAAAACTATCAAAAACAAGTAAATCTTCACGCATTTCGTCACAACATCTTGTTTTTCACGCAGATGCTCGCAAGTTTTGCAGCCGGGTCTTTTTACGGGCCCGGCTCTGTTTTATCTTTTAATCTGCGTGTTTTTATGGACAACACCTACCCCAAGCGGAAATACTTCCGCGCCGTCTCCGATTTCGGCTTCAAGAAACTCTTCGCCACACACGGCAACGAGCCCCTGCTCATCCAGCTCCTCAACTCCGTCATCCCGGGCAAACACATCACCGAGGTCACACTCCTC
>JAEEIQ010000099.1 GCA_016281435.1 Bacteroidales bacterium | reverse complement strand
TTCATACTTGAGGATACGATAAAAATGCGTAAACAAGGCGCTGACGGCCGCCGGAAGGGCAAAACGTGCGGAATAACCGATATAGGTCGCGACCTTGACCGCCTGACGGGCATTGCGGGAGGAGAGCGCCTTGGTCAGCTCGAAGATGCTGAACTGGCGGCTGATTCCAACATTCTTCTCAATATCCTCGACCCCGATCCGCACCGTAGCTTCAGGCAGGTTCTTGAGCAGCTTGTCCGTCTCGACGACCAGCGTACCCAGGTCCGTCCCTGCCGACTCGGCGAGCAACTGGGCGGCCGGCGGCTCAATTTCCAGACCGCGGCCTTTGTAGTAATTGAAAATCCAGTTGACGATCTCATACTCACGCACAGCCGGCGAATCTACGACGACGCCCACCTTCTGGACCGACTTATAGAAGGCTTTGCGCTTATCTGCCGACGCGCGGTGCATCACGATGACCAATACCGTACTGTCCAACGGATTGGCACAATAGAGCGAGAGTTGTTCCAGGTCTTTCATCATCTGCGCCTCCTTGACCACCACCAGCTGACGGTTCGCCATCATCGGGAAACGGCGGGCTGCCGTGATGACCGTCTCGGCATCCACATCTGCCCCATAACAGACGGTCTGATTGAAATCCTGCTCCCACTCTTCGAGGCAGTTGTCCAAGATAGCCTGGCAGACCAGGTCGGGATAATAAGGCTCATCCCCCATCAGGAGATAAACCGGCTTGAAGATCTTCTGCCGGATGTCCCGGATCAGATCCCGGGTCTGTGCTTCGATATTGGGACCGCCTTTCGCCACTTTTTCTGCTAAAACTTCAAAAATCTTTCAAATATACAAATTTATTATTACTTTTGCAGTCACGAAAGGAGAGATGCTCGAGTGGCTGAAGAGGCACGCCTGGAAAGCGTGTGTACCCCAAAAGGGTATCAGGAGTTCGAATCTCCTTCTCTCCGCAAAAAAGAAACAGGAAAGGCGCCAAGCTAGCTTGAGCGCCTTTCCTGTTTCTTATTTGCAAGCCCCGCCGCAGGCGGGGGGAGATGTCGGAGGCCGAAGGCCGACGAAATCTCCGAGAGAAGGAGATACCTTTTTACGTAACACTCCGGCACGTCGCTGACGCGACCTCGCTTCGCTCGTAAATACCACGTCGGAGGCCGAAGGCCGACGAAATCTCCGAGAGAAGGAGTACCTATTTAACGACCTTCAGCAGGGCGGCTTCCATCAGTTTGTAGCCCTCCAGGACGGGGTGGACGGTGTCGCGGGTGACGCCCTCCAGGAGGACGCCGTCCGCGTCGGAAAGGACCGCCGCATAATCGACCAGCTTGTAATGCCTGGCCTTGGCATACGCACGGATCATCTCATTCAGCTGGGAAACCAACCCTGAGACGTCGCCCAGCGCCGGACGCCAGCGGATCTCGCTCGAAGGCAAGAGGGTGCAGAGGACGGGCTTGATCTTGTTGGCCTTCGCCAGTTCGCACATGGACACGATGTTGCCGAAGGTGTTCTCGAGGGAAATGTAACCGTTGTTGCGCGCGATGTCATTGATGCCCGCGAGGATGACGACATACTTGGGATGCAGGTCGACGACATCCCGGCGGAAGCGCACCAGCATCTGGGAAGTCACTTCCCCGCTGATCCCGCGCCCGGCGAAGTTGTTGTCGGTGAAGAACGCCTGGTCCTGCTTGTACCAGCCATCCGTGATGGAATCCCCCATGAGCACGGCCTTCGGGGCCTTCACGACCGCCGCATTGGCCTTTGCATAGCGGCCGAAATGGGCCCAGTCGTTATCGGGAAGGTCCTGCGCAAAGGCAGGAGCAAGGAACAGGACGGCCGCCAGGACGGCAAGGATGGATTTCTTCATGGCGAGTGCATTTTTAGTTTCCATAAAGTTAAGCATTATTTCGAAATCCAGCTCGATAAATTGTTATCTTTGCGTCCGCATCCGAATCAACGGCAATGAATGATTATCCAGATATGAACAAGCATCTTCTCAAGGGTCTGAGCCTGACCCTCGCCGCGGCCGCGCTCTGCGCCTGCGCCGAAAAGGCTCCGAAGGTCCCTGCCATCGACCTTGCCAATCTCGACACTTCCGTCTCTCCAGGTGAAGACTTCTATGCCTACGCCACCCGCGGCTGGCAGCAGAACCATCCACTCAAGCCCGAATACTCCCGCTACGGCGCCTTCGACGTGCTCGCGGAGAACAACGAGATCCGCCTCAACGACCTATTCCAGGGCTTGACCAAGAGTAAGGCAGCCCCCGGCAGCGACGACCGCAAGATCGCCGATCTCTATACCATGGGACTGGACTCCGTCCGCCTCAACCGGGAAGGA
>JAEEIQ010000098.1 GCA_016281435.1 Bacteroidales bacterium | reverse complement strand
GCCGACCATGGAGTCGCGGCCGTAGTGGCTGGCAGGGTAGATCACGCCACCGTTGCCTTCGCCTCCGATTATCGCATTGCTTTCATGCATCAGGGTTGTCACGTTGACTTCGCCGACGGCGGCCGCGCGGTAGGTGCCTCCATGATTTTCGGTGACGTCGCGAAGTCCCCTGCTAGATGAAAGGTTTGAAACCGTGTCAAGACATTTCACTCCGTCCGCCTCAGCCCTTTCGAGTACATAGTCGGCTACGCTGACGAGCGTGTTCTCCTCGATGAAGGGATTGCCGTCTTCGCAGATCAGGGCCAGCCTGTCCACGTCAGGATCGACGCTGATTCCGAGATCCGCCTTTTCCTTTACGACAGCTTCGCAAAGGCCCTTCAGGTTCGCAGGGATAGGCTCGGGATTATGGGCGAAATCGCCGGTTACCTCGCCGTTAAGGCATATGCATTCGACGCCGAGCTCTTTCAGCAGGCGGGGCATTATGATGGCCCCGACTGAGTTGACAGGGTCCAGGACGACCTTGAACCCGGCTTTGCGGATGGCCTCCCTGTCGACGTATTCAAGGGAGAGGACTGCGTCTATATGCCTGTCAGTGAAATCTTCTTCAGTGATCTTCCCGATTTCGTCCACGGGGGCGAAATCGAAATCCTCAGCCTCTGCACAGGCAAGGATGGCGCGTCCCTGTTCATCGGTAAGGAACTCGCCATGCTCGTTGAGCAGCTTAAGGGCGTTCCACTGGCGGGGGTTGTGCGAAGCCGTCAGGATGATCCCGCCGTCCGCTCCGGCCATCGTCACGGCAAGCTCCGTCGTGGGAGTGCTGGCGTAACCGGCTTTTATGACGTCAACGCCGCAGGCGACAAGGGTGCCGCAGACAAGCTGCTCGACCATCTCGCCGCTGATCCTGCCGTCTCTTCCGACTACCACTTTATAGCGGCTGCCGTCGGGGTGGGGAAGCCTCTGACGCATCTTTGCGCAGTATGCGTATGTGAATTTAACAATATCTACAGGGGTGAGGCCTTCGCCTGCGGGGCCGCCGATCGTTCCGCGGATGCCCGAAATGGATTTGATGAGTGCCATAGTTCCGCAAAGTTAAAAATAAAATTTGGAGGTTGCGAAAATATCCGTATATTTGCAGTCCCGAAACGGTGGGTTCGTATAACGGTTAGTACTCAAGATTCTCAATCTTGCAATAGGAGTTCGATTCTCCTACCCACTACCACAGGGGCGGCTGGAAAGGTCGCCCTTTTTTGTTTTTCACCGCTTGGGGATTGACGTATATTTTTTATATTTGCGTAATGAATCTGAAACAACCTTAATTAATTTTTATAATGAAAAAGATTCTTACCATTGCTCTCTGCGGCCTGATCGTATTCTCCGGCTGCTCCAACATGAAGAATTCCGCCAAGGGCGGAGCCATCGGCGGTGGCGCCGGCGCTGCTATCGGTGCCGGACTCGGCCTGCTTCTCGGCGGTGACGCCCGCAGCGCAGCCATCGGTGCAGCTATCGGAACCGCGGTCGGCGGAACCACCGGTGCTGTCATAGGCAACAAGATGGACAAGAAGGCTGAAGAGTTGGCCAAGCTCGAGGGCGCCAAGATCGAGACCATCACCGACGTCAACGGACTCACCGCCATCAAGGTTACCTTCGACAGCGGAATCCTCTTCGGCACCAATAGCTCCAACCTCAGCGCGGAGGCCCAGGGCACACTCGCAAAGTTCGCCGAAAACATGAAGGACCTCGCCGACACCGATCTTACGATCTGGGGACACACTGACAACACCGGATCCGACGCCGTCAACGAAAGGCTCTCCAAGCAGCGCGCCCAGTCCGTCGCCAACTTCCTCAAGAAGAAAGGCATGGCCAACACGATGCACGTGGAAGGCAAGTCCTACTCGATGCCCGTCGCTGACAACGCCACTTCCGAAGGCCGCGCCCAGAACCGTCGTGTCGAGGTCTATGTGACCGCCAACGAGGCCATGGTGAAGGCTGCCGAAGCCGGCAACCTCAAATAGTCAATGCCCTCAGGGCGTTACATACAAGTGATACTCCCACTCCGCTTGGAGTGGGAGCCTTGTTATTATCTGCCCGAAGACGTCAAGGTGAGGATAGGACAGAGGGTGCTGGTCCCTTTGGCGGGGAAACGATACGTCGGCGTAGTCAGCGCCGTGGACGTAATGCCTGACATCGATGTGTCGAGGATACAGCCCGTCACCGACGTCGAAACCGGCCTCGAAGATATACTTGAAGACGAGATATCCTTCTGGCGCTGGATGGCGTCCTACTACCTCTGCACGGTCGGGGAAGTCTACAAGGCCGCCTATCCTTCCCTTAAAGTCCGGGGCGAAGAATCGCTTGCGCGGGCTCGCAGCCGCCGCTTTGCGCTGCAGGAGAAAACACTCCAGATATATCGGAAGCGTCTGGCTGCCACCCAGGCCAGGCTGGACAGGAAGCAGGTTGCGCTTGGAAAGCACAGCAATACCGGAACCAAAGTGTATCAGTCCCTTGCGGAAAGCATTGAAGCTCTGAAGGGGGAGTGTGACTCGCTTCGCCGCATGATATCTTCCCTCTCTTCCGGGACCATCGGCACAAAGGACCTTTTCACTGCAGCTCCTTCGGGGAAGAAGGCTTCGAAGCCGCTTCTGTTCCTTGCATCCGCAAGGGAAGAAAAGTATGTTTCGGCCGCGGTGCCGGAGCTTGAAGCCGGGCGGAGCGTACTGATCCTGGTCCCCGAGATAAGGAGAGCCGCCATGCTCAGGGAGAAACTGGAGCATGAATTCGGAGACAAGCTCCTTCTTTTCCATTCCGGATTGGGCGTGGCCGGAAGGCGCAGGGTCGCTGAAAGGCTGAGGGAAGCTCTGCCTTGCGTCGTCCTGGGCACACGTTCCGCACTTTTCCTTCCTTTCGGTCCGCTCGGCCTCGTGATCGTCGATGACGAGCAGGATCCGGCATACAAAGTCTCCGACGGGGCGCCACGATATAACGGACGGGATAGCGCCATCTCGCTCGCGGCAATGAAAAATGCCGATGTAATCCTGGGCTCGGTCTGTCCTTCCCTTGAGTCGGCGCTGAATGCCTTCAGCGGCAAATACAAGTTGGAAGACGCACGCACGGAAACTGCCTCCGGGGCCGAGGTGATCGATGTTTCCGCCGAAAAGCGCAAGCGGGGGATGGACGGCCCCCTGTCTTTCAAACTTCTCGATGCCGTTTCTGCGGCCCTTGCAGGCGGGGGCAATGCGGTACTTCTGGCTCCGCAATGGCTCCTTGACGAGACGGCGGCAAAGCTGCATAGGGTTTTCCCCGGAATGGAGGAGCGCATCCACGTCTCAAACATAAACACATCGAAGTGGCTTGAGGAAAGCAATGTAGCCCTGGTTGCCATCCTGGGAGCGGATTCAATGCTCTCACGCGAAGACTTCAGGGCGGATGAAAGGGCTCTCCAGATCCTGTCCTCCTTCCGCTCCATTTCCCCCGGCGGCCGCTTCATCATCCAGACTTCCCGTACCGACCACCCGGTCTACACCCTTTCCGCCGACATGGAGAAACGTCTTCTTGCAGAGCGCAAGATGTATTCGTTCCCTCCCTATACCCGTCTTGTGGATGTGCGTTGCGGAGATCCGTCCGTTCTTGGAACCATTCAGGATGCCCTGGGCCCTTCGTTCAACCTTCTTCAGACAACTGACCGGATCCGCATCTTCCTGCCCAGGGACGCGGCCCTGGCATCCAGGAAGGAATCGATCAGGCAGGCGTGTGCGGCCATTGAAAGGAAGCATGGCCGCAAGAATTCTGTCATAATCGACGTTGATCCCGTTTGAGGCAAGTGTACAGGCTTTCCTGCACGGCCCAGGCGTTATTCTCATAATCAAGGGCCCACTCGCCGGCCGAGCCCAGGTTATGTCCGCTGTTCTGCTGATAGCTGAACGTGGCGCCGACATAATATGTGACGCTCGCTCCGCTCCTCACATTCAGGAGCATCAGACGGTCGTTCCCGCTTTCTGCAATGCCCGCGACATCTCCGGGTCGGGCAAGGACCGCCGATCCGAATTCTGACTCCAGGCAGGGCTGCCTGAAATTGACACCTATACCTATGGGGCTGCTATGATGTACCTTTTCGAAAACGTATAGTTTGCCCTGTTCGGGATCGGCCCGAAGGGTCCAGTCGTCGAAGGTCTGCAATCCGACGGCCAGGACGGCATCCTTTCCGGAAGCGGTGGTCAGCGTCTCCGTAACCTTGTAGAAAGAGGTCTCACTGACCATCTCGATGCGCTTTACCTCCGTGACCGTATCGCCTCCCGCCTCATATGGGCCGAAGGTCAGGGTGAATTCTATGCGGCCGGCTTCGTCTCTTGAAACGGAGCATGAAGAATGCGCCGGAGAAGCGACCAGCCGCCCTTCAGTCCAGATACCGCTGCCACCGACTCCGCGCCCCGGTCCCGGCTCATACCAGTCGCAACCCTCGCCGATGTCTTCTTCCACAGGACTGTCAAGCCATTTGTCCGTAACCGGATAATCCACGGTCTTTGTCCATGCCTCCACTCCGCTTCCGACGGCTCCCCCCTCAGATGAGGAACGTACCCTGAATGCAATCCTGTCGTTTTCCCAGGCGACACTGCCGCCGCTGACAGCCACATGGGTCACCGGCCTGTCGGCCTCGTTCGCCCATCCAAGGGGATGGGGAAGCCTTACTTTCCTGTAACCCAGGCGCATCGCCTGCGCCAGTGCCAGTACCGCTGGCCCGAAGGAGTGGTTCTCGTTGTAGTACCAGTGCCGTATCTCGAAATCTTCCTTGAGCCCCTTGCCCGGTACGCAGTTGCCCATGCAGGTATGGCCGACGCTTCCGTCGGGATCTATGTAGGAAAGAAGTCCCTTCAGCCCCTTTTCGAAGCAGGGGAGATACGTCTTACGGTCGAGGATTCCAGATTCGATCGCGGCGCCCAGTCCGGCAAGAAGCTGGGCCGACCCCGAGGTCTCTACGTAACTGTCAGGATTGGACATCTCTTGCCTCCACATGCCGTCGGCGTCCTGAAAACGGCAGATGGCCGAATAGAAGCGCAAACTTTCGGCAACGATTGCCTCCCGGTATTGACCGTCGCGCGGATAATCTCTCAACAACGCGCCCAGGGCCATCGACATCCAGCCGTTACCGCGGCTCCAGTTGTCTTCGGAGATCTCCCTTTCCGGCATCGAATTGGGATGGCGGAAACCCTGGTGGTAGAGGTCCGTTGCCGGGTCATGCAGCTGACGGCACATGGCCAGGGCTTCATAGGCAGCGTAGTCGATATACTCCATGTTATCCTCCAGAAGTCCGGCGTAAAGGAAGAAAGGCGAAACCGTGAAGGCGATATCAATCCAGTAAGCATCGTTGGCGGCCCAATAGGGCGAGCGTCCGGTCATTATTCCGGTGGTTACGGTACGGGGCTGCTCACGCCACATTCTCGCGGCGCACCGGCTCGTGGCGGATGCCAGCGTCTCCTGACCTTTCCATGCCAGCATCGCCGTGGCCTGTCCGCCGATTTCGTAATCGATGAAGTTCGTGAAGATCGGGCCCTTGAACTTGCCGTCCGCGAATCGTTGAAGTATGTCCATTATCCGGTCCATGTCTTCCTGCTGCCCTGAGACTAGGGCTAGGTCGGCCATCCCGTGATACAGGCAGGTGCCCATATAATGGCCGAGGTCGATTTTGGAAAGGCCTTTTTCCGTGACTCTGACGGCAACATCATGCAGGTCGGCCGTGTCTGCCTCGGAGCAGGAGATCAGGGCGGACAACGCTGCGGCAAGGATCGCGTAAGGAAATTTCATTGGCATTGATTTCTTTTAATGGACGTGAGTAGGCTTCAACGGTTCGACATGGACTGCCACATGGGTCGATTGCCCGAATCTTTCCCGCAGGGCGTTTTCAATCCCGACGGTGCGCGCGTGGGCCTCTTCCAGGGGGAGGCTGCCGTCCATCCTTATATGGACCTCGATTGCGTAGCTGCTGCCTATGCGGCGGGTGCGCAGGTTATGCGGATCCGAGACGTCCGGAAAAGAAGATATCACATCCAGTATTTCACTCTCGACTTCATCCGGAAGGGACGCTTCCATCAGGTCCGCGAGACATTCCCTGAACAGTTTCCAAGCCATGCGTACGATGAAACATGCGACCAGGATGGACGCGGCTGGATCCAGGACGGTCCATCTGTCCCCGAGCAGGATGGCGCCGCCTATGCCGGCGAGGGTGGCAAGGGACGAGAAGGCATCGCTGCGGTGATGCCAGGCATTGGCCTCCAGCGCAGGAGACTTGAGGGCAGCGGCCTTGCGGCGGGTGTACTGATACACGGCCTCCTTCAGCAAAATGGACAGGACTGCAGCCCAGAGGGCTATCGGACCTGGCCTGGGGATGTCCCCGCCACGGAACCAGCCTGCAAGGAGCATTGAAGCATTGTAGAATATCCAGCCTGCGACGGCAAAAAGGGCAAGCGCCACTATCCCGCCGGCGAGGGTTTCGAACTTTCCGTGCCCGTAATCATGTTCGCGGTCGGCCGGCTTGCTGCTGATCCTGACGAATACTATCACTACGGCATCAGTTACGAGGTCCGAGAGGGAGTGGATGGCATCCGCTACCATGGCGGAACTGTGTCCCAGAATGCCGGCGACGAACTTGAACGCAGTCAGGACAATGTTGACAGCGCTCCCGACCAGGGTGACCCCGTAGATCTGTTTTTCCCTTTCCATGGCCTATCCGAGCATTTTCATCAGGATTTTGTCAGGAATGTCTCCGCATATCCTCCTGACGGTTTCTTTCAGGTAATCAAGCGATTCGGACGGAGTCAGAGATGATTCCAAGCTGCGGGGCCTGTATCCCGGGAAAGGAAAATCCATCTCCTCGAACAAGGCTTCAGGCGCGCAGAAACTGCTCCGCTGCCAGCCGCTGTACTGGAGATCGACGCCGCGGTAGACCCTCGAGATGTCGCCGGTTATAAGGCGTGTCTGCATCTGCAGGCGCGCCAGCAGGGCGTCCGCCGCGGATTTCTTCATTCCCATGAGCCTGCGCACATCGGCCACGGTGACGCTGCCTCTCTCCGCCACGAAATCCAGCACTGGGCGATGGTCGGGCGCAGCGGCGTACTTCGGAAGGGAACGGCGCCAGTTCATCAATTCGCGGTAAACATCGACGGTGGCGAATGCGGCCTTGCCGCCGTACAGGAACTTGCCGTATGCTATGTCCCCGCTCTG
>JAEEIQ010000009.1 GCA_016281435.1 Bacteroidales bacterium | reverse complement strand
GTATCCATCACACTCTTGACCTGGCGTTCATCGTAGCCGAAGCGGCTGTCGTAGCCGTCGATCATGCGGTCGATCATGTTCCGCAGCGAGAACAGGCGGTTGATGCACGTGCCCTCGATCTTGAACCTGATGCGCTCCAGCTGCTTGCGGATGTGCGCGTCGTGGTCGGCGTAGCGGCGCTCGTCGTCCGAGTTCTCGAAGACGCGCATCGGCTGCGAGTGGAGGAGGACTTTCTTCTTCGCCGTGAACGTGCGGGTGAAGTTCGACACCCTGTTGCTGTACACGGCATCGACCTCAAGGTCCGCCAGAAGGCGGAGCGGCGGGTCCAGGATGCCCTTCGTCGGCCCGACCTTGACTACGTGCGAGCCGTTCGGGCGCGTCTTGCCCGTCGAGATCGCCATGATCCCGAGCCTGTCGACCAGCTCCTGGTGGTTCTCCTCGGCGTCGCGCGCCTGGCAGTAGCGGTCGTTTTCGACCTTCGTGGCCGTCACGCGCGTCGCCTTGGGCACGGCCGGGATGCGGATGAAGTCCGCCCTGTCCTCGTCGTAGAGGAGCAGCAGCATCGCGCCTTCGCGCAGCGGGACCTCGAAGTCCTCCTGCCGGATGACGTACTTGTCGTCCGGGTCCTTCTCCGGGTCTCCCGCGATGTCCTGCTTGTCCAGCTTGTATTTGCTCTTCTCGCCCATTTCGAGGTAGCAGGGTATCGTGTTCGCCTGCAGCATGAACGAGAGGCCCAGGTGGATGCGGTAGATCGGGAACGTCTCATAGACCTTCACGTAGTCCTTGTCGCCCTTCTTGCCGCTTTCCGCGACCACCTTCAGGAGGATGCCCTCGCTCGTCCCCGCCGGAAGCTCGTACGTGCCGGTCTCCTTGATGACCGCCTCGTGCAGGAAGTTCGTCTTGACGCCGGGATCCTTGACGATCTCCACACTGTAGGGGATGGCGTTCGAAATTGCATCCGCCTCGAGATACCGGCCGTCCTCTCCGGCCGCGCCCATGCGCCGCATGGAGAATGAGACCTTGTACTCCCGGTTCGTGGGCATGTTGAGGACAACGAACGGGATGCGGTACTCGTCCAGCCCGACCTTGTTCTTCTTCTTGTCCTCGCTCTTCAGGACGAACTTGTCCTTGTTCGCGGGCAGGCCCATGCCGTCCTGCGCGAACTTGATCGCCGCCTCTCCCTGTTGCTCATCCTCAGGTTCTTCCGTCTTTGGCTCATCTTGGTGAACGGAAGGATCCACTTCTTCGATCTCCTCGTCCTCCCATTCATATATCCACCTTGTCGCGCTCTCCCTCCGCCCCTCATCCCCTTCGCAGCGGCAGGCGGTGTAGAATACTATCCGTAGCGTCGGCTGCTGCATCCCCGCCATATTCCACAAATCAGGGAAGGAATATGAATAGTAGACGTTCGCTATTTCACCCTGCCGCTTTGTTGGGACAAGTTTCTCTTTTCCGTCGTCGTCTATGACAGGATGATCCGAGGTGAGGTAACCTTGTTCGTTTTCGCAGGAAAACACCAGTGCTCCATCGAATTCTTTCCAGCCCTCATTAAGTTTCTCCACCATTTCAGGTGTGTTTGAAGACTTGAGCTTATGTCCCGGAACCTCTGGAAATACAGTCACCCCGGCGTCATCTGAAGTATAACTGGTGGCTCCGATACGCGATCCATATTTGTCGTGGAATTTGATTTTCCAGGGATTCGTCCCTGTGCCGATTGTCGCCGTGGGATTGGTTCCTATCCGCTGGATGTTGCCGACGTTGGGATTCCGTATCGTGTTGTACTTCAGGCTTATTTCAATCTCGTCATCGGGGAATCCTACAAATGGCGGCTGGGAACAGTAGCAATCGAAGTCGCAATAAGCCGCAAGTCGCTCTCCCTCGTCGAAGTGTTGATACCACGCATAATGCTCCCACCTGCGCCTGTGGACAAGAGGGCTCGCCTTGAACAGATTAACGAAAACGGTTTTTGGAGCGAGCTTGTTGGCAAAGTCGTAAGGTTCCGCCACCCTGTCGCCTTTTGGAATGCTTGGACTGCATCGAACTTCAATGTTTGCCATCCGCCAGCATCCGCCCTTGGACCTGACGTTGGCGCGACCGTATTCGTATGTCCATGCAAAGTAGCCGGCCTTGGACTTGAAAACGACTATCATCTTTGCCACGCTGCCGTCTTCCCCGCCTGCAAACTTCAGCCTCATGAACGGAAGAGTGTATTCGGGTGTCTTGCAGCCTGGCAGAAGATCCCCGTACTTGCCGGTGGCATGAGGAATCGCCTTGCCGTTTTTGTCCCGTCCGTATGCATAAAAGCAACCGGCAAGCTCTTTTTCAGGTTTCTCGTCCTCGGTCCGCATGCCGGATGATTTCATGATCAGGAAGCCACCGTCCCTGACAAGCTTTGCCGGTTCTTCCACGCTGCATTCGTAAACTTTTCCGCCGCAGCGCATCGTGTGCCTCGTCCCATGCACTTCATATTGGACGTTCGTAGTGCTGGGATTCCGTTTGCTTTCAATGGAGGCCAGCCGCCAGACGCCGGTATCGCCAGTCCGCATGTCCAGACCATCAGGAATCTTCACATCCTCGACCGTTTTTGTCTCCTCGGTGCTTACATCATCAAAAGGCTGTCGTGTGTCCTCCGGCTCTGTAGGCGGCTTGTTCTCCCCGCCGCCGGGCTGCGGCTCGTCGCCGCCACCGCCCGTTGTGCCTGTCGTTTTGCCGCCGTCTCCACCTCCTGCGGGATTGGTCGCGGCGGGCGGATTGGTCGTGGGCGCATTGCCCGGATCGGTCTGCGCCGGCGTCGCGGGCGGATTGCCGTTGTCGGACGGGTTGACATTGGGCGGCTCTTCGCCCGTGGGTGGTGTGGGGGTGGGATTGGTTCCCGTCGGCTGGTTGCCGCCGGTGTTCCCCTGCTTTCCGGGGCCTTCCACGGTTCCGCCGCCGGATTTCCTGTCGGCAAGCTTCTTCCGGATTTCCTCCACCCACTTGAGCGTTTCCGCGTCGTTCGCCTCCTTCGCGAGCTTTTCAAGGAGGTCGACAAGCTTCTCGATGCCCGGCTCGTCGAGGTGCGTCTCGATGTACGCCTTGAGCGCGGGAATCTTTTCGGCGGCGGAAAGCCCGTTGTCCGCTGAAAACGTGGTGAGCGTCTGCTGGACTTCAGCGCTCGGTTTCTGTTCGCTGCCGACGGGTGTGCCATCGGGGTTGAGGTAGTCTGGAGCGCGCTTTGTGTCCGGCATCTTCACCGGTTCCT
>JAEEIQ010000097.1 GCA_016281435.1 Bacteroidales bacterium | reverse complement strand
GAGGAAGGCGTAGATGCTTTTCAGGTTGTAGTACAGCGGCAGCAGGATGAAGGCCACGGCGGCATAGCCGGCGATGAATCCGAGGACCATCTGCATGTACGAGAACTGCGACGCGGCGACCATTCCCGGGACGGAGACGAAGGTCACGCCGGAGATCGAGGTCCCTATCATCGAGATGGCCACGGCCCACCAAGGGGACTGGCGTCCGCCGTTGAAGAAGACCTTGCTGCCGGATGCGGATTTGCGCGTCGTCAGCCGGCTGACGAACATCAGCAGGGCGAAGTAGCCTAGTATAACAGCGAGGATGATCCTTGTGTGCATCAGTCCATGTGCTTGAAATACACGGCCTGGGCGGCGGTCAGCGCGGCGGTTTCGGTGCGCAGGCGGGAGGCTCCCAGATGCACCGGGACAAAGCCGGCCTCGATTGCGGCCGCGAGCTCGGCAGGGGAGAAATCCCCTTCAGGGCCTATGAGGACAGTGTATCCGGACTCTCCTGCCCATTCTTCAAGGGCCTGCCTGATGCTGCGGCGCGGGTGCGCCTCGTCTTCGAAGCAGCAGGCAATCATCCGAAGTCCGCTCCCGCAGGATGCGATGAAATCCTTGACGGAGACGGGTTCGCAGATCACCGGCAGCCGGGCTTTCAGGGACTGTTTCGTCGCCGAAAGGGCTATCTTTTCGGCCCGCACGGTCTTGTAGACCTTTCTTTCAGAGCGTTCTCCAATAACGGGAGCAATCACGTCCACGCCCGTCTCCACGGCCTTTTCGACGAACCATTCGAAACGCTCGTTGTTCTTCGTCGGGCATACGGCGAGGGTAAGGCGATACGGATGCCCTCCCCAGTCCTTTTCTTCAGAGAGGATGCGCGCGACCGCCTTTTTCGGGGAAGCGTCCTCGAGGCGGCAGCGGAGCAGGCTTCCGCGCCCGTCGATTATGTCGAGAAGGTCGCCTTCCCTATGCCTCAGCACGCGGACGCAATGCGCGGATTCTTCTTCGTCGAGGCGGCACAGGCCGTCTTCGGGACAGGGACACCAGAACAGTTCCATACCCTAGCCCCGTATGATTTCGATCTCGCCTCCGAGACCGACCTTTATTATCTGCGACGCCTTTCCGGTAGAGCCCTTGGCGAACCTTCCCGGGACGGCGAAGTCAACGGCGGAGACTATCTCCGGGCTGATGTCCTTGAAAGCTTTCGGAGTCGGTTCGCCGGAGATGTTGGCGGAAGTGCTGACTATGGGGCGGCGGAACTTGCGCAGCAGGCCCAGGCAGAAATCGCTCATCGGGATGCGTATCCCGACCGAGCCGTCTTCGGCCACCGCGTTGGAGGCCAGCCCGATGCCTTCCGGATAAATTATGGTCATGGGAACGTCGTTGACCTCCACGAGGTCTATCGCCATGGGCGGGATCTGCCGCACGTAGCGGGCCACCATGTCGAGGTCCGCGGCCAGCAGCACGAGGGACTTCGCCTCGGAGCGGCGCTTGATCGCGTAGACCTTCGCGACGGCGTCGGCGTTGGTCGCGTCACATCCTATACCCCATACGGTGTCGGTGGGATAAAGAATGGTCCCACCTTCCTTCAGCACTTTCAGCGCCTCGGCCAGAACTTGTTCGTCCGTCATAGATTCTCCCTGTTGAAAAGAGTTCCTTTCTTCTTCCAGTACCTGATCAGCATCCAGCCTATCAGCATGCCGCCGAGATGGGCGAAATGCGCCACTCCGGCAGCGGTGCCGGTGACTCCGGTCACCAGTTCGATGGCCGCGAATATGATTACCATCCATTTTGCGCTCAGCGTCACGGGCGGGAACAGCAGGGTGAGTCTGGAGTCCGGGAAGAGCATGGCGTAGCCGATCAGCACGCCGTAGATGGCTCCGGAGGCGCCCACGGTCGGGGTGGACTTCAGGGTCATGTAGCTGTCCGCGGCGCGGGTCGAGCCTTCTGCGATGGCGTTGAGGTAGCCCTGGGCCTGGAGGGCTTCGACGCCGAGGTGCAGCGCGGCCGCTCCGAGTCCGCAGACCATGTAGAAGGTCAGGAATTTCCTTTCACCTATTATCCTTTCGACCACGCAGCCGAAGATGAACAGGGTGTACATGTTGAAGAATATGTGCCAGAAATTCCCGTGCATGAACATGTGGGTGATGACCTGCCACCAGTGGAACCAATGCGATTTGGGGTAGAAGAGCGCGAAGTTCGAGATCATGAATTCCTTGTTGACCAGGGTGGCCAGGAAGATGATCACGTTGATTATTATGAGGTTCTTCGTAACCCTCGGTATGTTGTTCAGGAACTGCATTCTCAGAATTTTTTATCTATTTCGTCCATCGGGATGATGCTTACGATGCGCCTTCCCGTAGGGGTGAATTCGGCATTCTCGCTGCCGAAAAGGGTGTCGACGATGCTCTGCGCCTCCACCGGTGATTCAAGTTTTGCGGCCGAGGTCGCACCGAGGGTGGCGAACTTCTCCGCCATCCGCGCCTCCATCATCTCCGGCAGGCCTTCCGCCCCGTCGCTTAGGATGAGGACGAGGTCCTCGACCAGCCGGCCTATCTTCCCCGGTTCGCAGGAGAAGCCTTCCGGGACGCCGCTTACGACCACGGAATCCGTCCCTTCCGGGGCGATGTCGAAGCCGAGCGAGGCAAGAAGTTCCGCATTCCCGTCGAAAAGGGTCCTGTTCGCTGCTCCGACTTGTACCTCGACCGGGAACAGGGCGGTCTGGGTCACGTGCTTCTCGGCTCTCAGGGCCTTCAGGGCGCGGTCATAGAATATGCGCTCAAGGGCCCGGTGCACGTTGACCACCATCATCCCGGAAGCCGCCGGGGTGATTATGTACTTGCCCTGCAGGATCATCACGCGGGCCATCGGGGCTGCCTTCTCTTCGAAGAGCGCACCGTAGTCGTCCCGCTTCTGTGCATAAAAACCGGCTCCCGGAGCCGGGCTGCCTCCGGCCTGCGGGTGCCCGCCAGCTGCAGGGGCGGTGAAGTCGGCAAAGGGATCGTAGGACAGGTCCAGGTCCGGCATGGGGGCTGCCGCGTCCGGCTTGAATTCGGAGAAGCTGCCTCCGAGGACGGGCATCCGGACCTCGCCTTCCGTGTCGAAGTCTATGCTGGCTCCGAAGCTGTTGCGCCCGAGGGTCTCCCGCACGCAGGCGTAGATGACCTGGAAGACGACGGATTCATCTTCGAACTTGACTTCCGTCTTTGTCGGGTGGATGTTCACGTCAACCCCGTGCGGGTCGGTTTCAAGGAAGATGAAGTATGAAGGGGTCATCCCTTCCGGGGTCATCTCCTCGTAGGCTTTCATCACGGCCCTGTGCATGTAGGAGCTGCGGAAGAAGCGCCCGTTGATGAAGAAGAACTGGTTGCCGAGGGTTTTGCGCGCGGCCTCTGGCTTGCCGAGAAAGCCGCTGACCTTGATTATGGATGTCTCGGAGGAAAGGTCCACGAGGTCTCCGGCAACGTTCTTGCCGAGGAGGTCCAGGATGCGGAATTTCAGCGAGTTGGCCTTCTTCAGTACGAATATGTCCTTCCCGTTGTGGCTGAGCGAGAACGCAAGCGACGGACGTATCATCGCGATGCGCGTGAACTCTTCGATTATGTGCTTGAGTTCGACGTTGTCGGACTTGAGGAACTTGCGCCTCGCGGGGGTGTTGTAGAAGAGGTTCCTTATCTCGAAGTTGGAGCCGTAAGGAGCAGCGCAGGGGCTGCTTTCGACTGCTCCGAATTCGCCGATGTGGACCTTTGTCGCGGTTTCATCATCCCTGCGGCGGGTCTTCAGGCTGACTTCGGCTACGGCCGCTATCGAAGCGAGGGCCTCACCGCGGAAGCCGTATGTCCGTATGGCCTCGAGGTCTTCGGCGGAGGCTATCTTCGAGGTGGCATGCCTCTCGAAGCAGAGCACGGCGTCTTCCGGACTCATCCCGCAGCCATTGTCTATGACCTGGATGAGGGTGCGTCCGGCGTCCGTGACGATGACGTCGATCTTGTCCGCGCCCGCGTCCACGGCATTCTCCATGAGCTCCTTGACCACGGAAGCAGGCCGGCCTACGACCTCCCCCGCAGCTATCATGTTGGCGATGGAGACGGGAAGTACCTGGAGTTTGCCCATTATAGCAGAGAATAGAATTTTGCGATGTAGAAAAGGACTGCGACCACGAGCAGCAGGGCCACCAGGCCTATGATGTTCGACGCCTTCCCGGCGCTGCTGCGGGTGCGCTGGTACGCGCCGTCGCGGAAAGAGCCCTTGATGTACGATCCGGGGACGTAGGCGCCGTCTTCTTTTTCAAGGCTGCCGTCGACCCGGCCGAACTTTTTCTTGAGTTCTTCCTTTTCCTTGTCGTAGTATATCGGCTTGTAATCGAACACTTTGTGCTCCTGTTCGCCGAAGAAATTGAATAATCCCATAACTTTCACAAAAATATGAATAAATTTGCAGTTATGAAACACATTCCGTCCGTGCTGCTTGCTGCGGCCCTGTTATGTTCCTGCGCCTCATCGCGCTATGCCGTCGGCTTTTCTGCCGGTCAGGTCGGGGAAATGGCTTTGTTCACCCCTGATTCGTACGTCAACTATATCGACGAAAAAGGCATGACCGTTTTCCACGATTCGCTTTCCGCCGTGGCATCTTCGGTCCTGAAGGAGGCGGTGCTGGAAAGCGGAGTGCCGGTGGTGAAGGTGCTCGGGACGGACTTTCAGGAGGCTTCGTCAATCAAGGACTTCGCCCGGATGGTCATAGGGCAGCCATCCCGCAGGATGTCCTTTCTCGTTCCCGTTCCGGATGCGATCGACCGCAGGCTTGAAGCCGAAGGGATGCGTTACGGCTTGATCCTTGTTTCGGACGGCATGGACAGGGATGTCAGGGGGTACAGGAAGGATATCGCCGTCGGAGTGGCCCTCGGCATTGTCACGGGAGTGGTTTCCGCGCTGCTGGGCGGTGGCGGTTATTCTTATTCCGCACCGTACCGTAACAGTTCAAGTATCTGGGCGATAGTCGTCGATGCGGAAGAAGACAGGATTGTGTTCTATGATGATTCTCCCGAGAGGGAGATAAGTCCCTTGAAAAAGTCCGTGGTAAGGGCCCAGGTGTCCACCCTGTTGAAAGCTTTCGTCCGGAAATAGGTTTTTTCGGAAATAATATCGATCTTTGCGGCGAGGAAACGCCCGCCAGGGGTTTCCAAGTGTAACAGGTACCACTATAAAAACTGCAAAGATGAAAGAAACTTACTCCAGGACATTCGTGTGTCTCGCGGCCGTATCGGTCGTCTGCCTTGTCGCTTCCAACCTTTTTGCGACAAAGATTTTCGCCCTTGGGCCATTCGCCCTGCCCGCGGCAGTGATCATTTTCCCGATTTCGTACATCCTCAATGACTGCTTCACTGAGGTGTGGGGTTTCCGCAAGGCCATGCTCGTGGTCTGGCTGGGCTTTGCCCTGAACGTGTTCGTCGCCATGATGGGCGAACTGGCCGTGCTGCTTCCGGGCGCATCCTTCTGGGAAGGCGCCGGGCATTTCAACTTCGTGTTCAAGATGGCCCCGAGGGTAGCTCTCGCCTCCATCCTCGCGTTCCTTGCCGGATCGTTCGTGAATGCCAAGGTGATGAGCCGGATGAAAGTGGCCGACGGCGGCAGGCGTTTCGGCGTGCGCGCCATCGTGTCCTCGCTGGCAGGCGAATTTGCCGATTCGCTGGTCTTCATGCCCCTGGCCTTCATCGGCACCCCTCTTCCCGTGCTCGGCAAGATGATGCTGGTGCAGGTTTCTTTCAAGGTCCTTTATGAAATAATCGTCCTCCCCCTCACCGCGACCGCCGTCAGGGCGCTCAAGAAGCATGAGGGAGTGGACACATTCGATGTGAAATGAGCAGAGAAAACGAAGGTCTCCGGACCCTTGGCCGCAAGACGGCTTACAGCGACAATTACGCTCCCGAAGTGCTTGAAACCTTTGAGAACAAGCATCCGGACAACGATTACTGGGTGAGGTTCAACTGCCCCGAGTTCACGACTCTCTGCCCCATCACCGGGCAGCCCGACTTCGCGGAGATACGCATCTGCTACATCCCCGGCGTCCGCATGGTCGAGAGCAAGAGCCTGAAACTGTATCTGTTCAGTTTCCGTAATCACGGTGATTTCCACGAGGATTGCGTGAACATCATAATGAAGGACCTGATCGCCCTGATGGATCCCAAGTACATCGAGGTTACGGGCTTCTTCACCCCCCGGGGAGGCATCTCGATCCATCCATACGCCAATTACGGCAGGCCAGGGACGAAGTACGAGGCGCTGGCTGAAAAGAGGTTCGAGACGCACGAATAGGGGCGCCTATCTCAGGATGAAGCGTTTGCTGAGGCGGCGGGAATCGCCGGCGTAGAAGTCGATGAGCACGCGCCTGCCGTCGACGGTCATCTTGTAGGAGCCTGCGGCGGGGGAGACCGAGTAGGACTTCAGGCCGCTGCGGTATTCGTCGAAGAGTGCGGTTTCGTCCTTCGGGGGCTTGCCGTTGTCCAGCCTGGCCGTTTTCTTGCGGAGTTCGCCGTATTCTTCCGCACCCTTGGAGATGAGCTCGTAACGGCCCAGTTCTTCCTTGCTCCAGACGCTGTTCATCGTCATCTGCGTGATCCTTCCGCCGTCGCCGTACCAGTCGGCGAATTCCGTGCGGTGGATATGGCCGCAAAGGCATATGGCATTCCTCCCGGCGAATTCACGGCGGAAATGCCGCCTTGCTCCGGTGTCCGCCGCCTTGCCGTGGAAGAACCAGCGGGCGTTGCCGTTGTCGTAGGGAAGCAGGGGCCCGTGGGTGACGATGAAGGTGTGCCTTGCGCCTTTGGTCTCTTCGAGCAGCTTCTCGATTTCGGCGTCGTCGGGATGGTTGAAATCCAGCACTATGAAAGCGTCGTCGCCGATGAAGAAGTCGAATGTGGTCTTCGTGATGGTCTTGCCCAGTTCCTTGCCCATCAGGCCGGGCATCATTTCGTGGTAGGCCTCCTTTGCGCCTGTCCCCCTGATGTCGTGGTTGCCGACCACGGTGACGAAAGGCAGGCCCCCGAGTGTCTGCTTGAAACTGTGCATCACGTCCGTGAGCATCTTCTTGTGCACTTCGGGGTTGCCGCAGTCGCCCTGGATGAGGTCGCCCATCTGAAGGACCATCCTGGTGTCGGGGGAGATCAGTTCCGCCGCCCTTCGGACAAGACGGGGGCATCTTTCCCTCCACATTTCGCCGTTCCGGGCGAACTCTGCCCTCTGCACCCGGTTGAGCCATTCGACAGGCTCGTTGTAGTCCGAGTGATAGACGCTTGCGGGCTCGGTATCGAAATGCGTGTCTCCGAGGATGACGATTGAATAACGGCCGCTTTTCGCCGCCGCTTCCATCAGTTCAGGCATGAGGCAAAGGCCCGCCAGGCCGGTTGCCGAGTATTTCAGAAAATCCCTTCTATCCATGTATACGCTGTATTCGCGCCATGCGCGCGTCGATCTCTTCTTCGGCGATGGCCCCGCTTTCGACGGCCTCGAGGACAGCTTCGAAGGCTGCCTTATAGTCGGCCGGGTTGAGCAGCAGGTCCGCTCCGGCCTTGAATGCGCGCACCGCCGCCTCTCCGGACCCGAAGCGGTCCGATACGGCCCTCATCTCGAGCGCGTCCGTGATGATGACCCCGTCGAAGTGCAGCTCTTCCCGCAGCTTTTTCAGTATTTCGGGCGACATCGTTGCCGGGAGGTCGCTGCCCGTCACGGCGGGCGCGGCTATATGGGCTGTCATGACCATCCTGGCTCCCGCGGCTATTCCTGCCCTGAATGTCTGCATCTCGCAGGAAGCCATTTCCTCCCAGGTCTTTGCAGAGGCGGCGAATCCGGTGTGGGTGTCTTCACGCGTGTCCCCGTGGCCGGGGAAGTGCTTGATGCAGCCGGTGATACCGGCGTCCTGCAGGCCCTTGAGCCAGGCCGCCACCATAGGGGCCGCCTTCGCCGGGTCGTCGCTGAAGGCCCTGTCGCCGATGATGATGTTTTCTGGGTTCGTGTTCACGTCCGCGACCGGGGCGAAGTCCACGTCGAAGCCGTATCCTTTCAGGTAGGATCCGATGGCCTTTCCGGCCCTGAAGGCGGTGTCAGTGTCCTTCAGGGAGGCGGTTGAGGCGTAAGCCGGGACATCGAACGCCGGGTTGCGGCTTATGCGGCTGACCCTTCCGCCTTCCTCGTCGATGAAGAGAAAGGGCGTTCCGGGCATGGACTTGAGGTCCTTTGTAAAAGCCCTGAGCTGCTCCGGATCCTTGATGTTGTGTCCGTAGAGGAGGACGCCTCCGGCCGGGTAGTCGGAAGCGAAACTGCGCATGCGGCCGTTGACTGCCGAAAGGCCGTACGCCGGCAGCTCCGCATCGCTCGTCCAGCTGAGCGCCGGGTCGAGGGACTCCGGCCTGACGACGAACAGCCGCCCGACCTTCTCCCGTATTCCGCGTGAGATATCCATCGGATACAAAAATAATAAAAAACCGCTTTGTTTGTTTGCGTGGCGCCGCCGGGGGTGTTTGGATTGGCTCCGGTGAGTGGAAAGGGCAGTTTTGCTCACGGCGGGCGCCCCTCCAGACGGGTGAAAAACAACTGGCACGGCGCGGCGGAGCGGAACGGCCTTTGAGCGGCCCCAGGGGCGGTTTTTCCCGCCGCGCGCGTGCCAGATGCGGGTCCCGGAGGCGGGTCTGGCACGGCTCCAGGAGGCAAGTTACTGATACGATGCATCTTGCCAAATAGGGGCGTGCCAGTTGGATGCGAGTCTTCTGCGCCTGATGACCCTGGAAGAGGGATAGGTCCGCCGAATCGCGCCTGGTGTCTCTGCCTTTAGGATGTCAGGCGCACTTCCAACATATCCTCCCTTAAAAACAAAAAAGCCATCACAAAACTTGTGACGGGTATATGGAGAGTTTGCCTGTGAGGCCGCGAGTAGGGGGCCAAGACATATGTTGTGTTTGCTTGTAGCGGGAGTGGGGCATGATCCCACGACCTCCGGATTATGAGTCCGACGCTCTAACCAGCTGAGCTACCCCGCCATTTTTCAAATACCGGGGAAGCGGATGCTCTTACCCCCGGCCTTTGATTTGATTCTCAAAACCGGTCCGTTTCCGAACCGGGCTGCAGATATAGGTAAAAAATTCAGAATAGCGCAATACATCAGGCAATTTCCTTAATAGCCCGCGCTGCGGAAGGGCCCTGCCGGAGCCGTAAGATCACCCCTTCCGGGAAAGGCTCCGGCAAGATCCCTCCCTTCGCGCTGGCGGATCCCTATTCCGTTTCTGTCGGGATGACTCTCTTCACCATGCCGCTGACCAGCAGGTATTCCGCGGGCAGGTAGGTGCCGAGAACGAGGGCGTGCCGTATGGGGAAATCTATGCCCCGGAACACGCGGACAGCGATGAGTCCGTCGAAACGGTTCAGCCCGTTGCGGGTCCCTGCCCACAGAAACCCGTCAGTGTCCTGGGCTATGGCATAGACGGTGTTCGAAGAAAGTCCCTCGGCACTGCCGTAGTTGACAAAGCGTCCTTCCGGAGCGGCAAGGTCGTTTCTTGCGCCCGTGGCCCAAAGGGTCCACGAAAGCAGAAGGGTAAGTATGAGGGTAATGCCGCGCATTCCTGACAAATATACTGCATTTCATGCGCAAAACCATTGGTAAGGCACGTAATGTGGTAAAAATCACCACAAGGAGTATATGAGTTGCTTTGTTATTTTGAAAATAATACTATATTTACGGGGCAAAACCAATGATTATGAAAAGGATACTATTACTGACCATCGCTTTCCTCGCAGTTGTTTCATGCAGCAGGGAAGGCGGTTCCGATACCCCCGGAGGGGAGCCGTATTTCAGCGTGAGCAAAGATCTCAAGGTGCAGTTCGCCCCGGGAAACCTGGGATATGACAAGTCGACAGGGTACATTTTCGTAAGCACGATCGAGCAGGGGACCCTGTTCT
>JAEEIQ010000096.1 GCA_016281435.1 Bacteroidales bacterium | reverse complement strand
CGTGTATTCCCCGGCTCTCTGCCTGAACACGAAAGGCTGCGTATTCTCCGGGTTCCCGCCGCCGGCGGTCGAGTACCGGACATGGCCTATGGCATGCTCCCCCGCTCCGGCGAGATCCGCCGGGCACCACTGTCCGAATACTTCGGAGACGAGGCCCCGCCCTTTCCTGCAGCCGATCCGGCGGTCGGGGCGGACCCACGCGATTCCGCAGCTTTCCTGCCCGCGGTGCTGGATTTCCCGGAGCCCGCGGTACACAAGCTCCGTGGCGTCGGACCTGCCGAACACCCCGAAGATGCCGCACTCCTCATGCAGGGAACGATACTCAGACATGACTCTTCTTCCTGTTTATTACGGCTTCCACGAAGGCCTTGAATATGGGATGGGTACGCTCCGGCGTACTTTTGTACTCCGGATGGAACTGCACCCCGATGAAGAAGGGGTGAGATGGAATCTCGACTATCTCCGCCAGCCCGGTCCCCGGGTTGTGTCCCGAAAGGACCATGCCGGCAGCGGCGAAGTCATCGGCATACTGCGCGTTGAATTCGTAGCGGTGGCGGTGCCTTTCTGAAATCATGGAACTGCCGTATATCCTGTAGGCCAGGGAGTCCTTCTCCAGGGCACAGTCGTAGGCGCCCAGGCGCATGGTCCCTCCCTTTATCGTGGTCTTCTTCTGGTCTTCCATGAGGTCTATGACAAGGTGGCCGGAACCCGGATCGACCTCTGCGGAAGCGGCATCGGCATAGCCCAGGACGTCCCTGGCGAACTCGACGACGCACATCTGCATGCCGAGGCATATACCGAAGAAGGGCACACCGTTCTCGCGGGCGTACCGTATGGCGTGCACCTTGCCCTCAAGCCCCCTCTCCCCGAACCCCGGGGCCACGAGTATGCCGTCCATGCCCCCGAGCAGGGCGGCTGCGTTGGAATCGGTAATGTCTTCGCTCAGCACAGGGTGGACGTTGACCTTGCAGGAGTTCGCCGCACCGGCATGCACGAAGGCCTCGAGTATGGATTTGTAAGCATCCTGCAGGGCCACGTACTTGCCTACGAGGGCTATGTCCACTTCCTGCTTCGGGTTCTGCAGGCGGCGAAGGAACCTGTTCCATCCTTTCAGGTCAGGCTCATTGAAATTCTCGATGCGGAGCTTGCGGACCACGAGTTCGTCGAGATGTTCCCTGTGCATGTTCAGCGGCACCTGGTAGATACTCCACGCATCTATGCTCTCTATTACATGGCCGGGCTTGACATTGCAGAAAAGGGCTACCTTGCGCCTGAGCTCCGGGCCAAGTTCGTGCTCCGTGCGGCAGATTATGACATCCGGCTGGACTCCGGACTTCTGCAGCATCTGGACCGAATGCTGGGTCGGCTTTGTCTTCAGCTCTTTCGCCGCGTTGAGAAAAGGCACGAGGGTAAGGTGGATGGACATGCAGTCCTCATCCGGCAATTCCCACTGCAGCTGGCGCACGGCCTCGACGAAGGGCTGTGACTCCATATCTCCGACAGTGCCGCCGATTTCGGTGAGTATGACGTCATATTCCCCGGTCTTGCCAAGGAGCATCATCCTCCGCTTGATCTCGTCGGTGACATGGGGTATGATCTGGACCGTCTTGCCGAGATAGGCGCCCTCGCGTTCCTTGGTGATTACCGTATTGTATATCTTGCCGGTGGTCACGTTGTTGGCCTTGGATGTGCTGATTCCGAGGAAACGCTCGTAGTGCCCGAGATCCAGGTCCGTCTCGGTACCGTCGTCAGTGACATAGCATTCGCCATGCTCGTAGGGGTTCAATGTGCCCGGATCTATGTTCAGATAGGGGTCGAACTTCTGGATGGTCACTCTCAAGCCCCTTGCCTGAAGGAGCTTGGCCAGCGATGCCGCGATAATGCCCTTTCCGAGGGAAGAAACGACACCGCCTGTGATGAAAATGTACTTTGTATCCATATTCAATACTCTTGCCATGACTTGATTGCCAGACCGGACATCCCTATCCGGCAGAAAGCGTAGATGAAGGCGCTCGCCAGACGAGCGTTCGTGATCAGGGGGATGTTATGGTCCACCGCCGTGCGACGGATGATGTATCCGTTGCGCAACTCCCTTTCGGTAAAGTTCTTCGGGATGTTGATAACAAGGTCGAAATCGTGGTTCGCAATGCATTCCTGAACATTGGGTTCCTTGGTGCTGTCGGGCCAGTGGACGACCTCGGAAGGGATGCCGTGGGAAGCAAGGAATCCGGCAGTACCGCCGGTGGCGTAGATGCGGTAGCCGGCCTCGCGGAGCATTCCTGCGGCATCGAGGAGTTCAACCTTCGAACGGGCCGGACCGGAAGAAATCAGTATGCCTTTCTCCTTGGAAGGTATCCTGTAACCCACCGAGAGCATGCTCATCAACAGGGCCTCGTAGTAATTGTCGGCCATGCAGGCGACCTCGCCGGTGGAGGCCATGTCCACACCGTTCACCGGGTCCGCGTTCAGCAGCCTCGAGAAGGAAAACTGGGAGCATTTCACCCCGACGTAATCTATGTCGGCGAATGTCCTGCCGTAAGCGGGGACGTCCCGTCCGAGCATAATCTCCGTGGCCATGCCTATGAAGTTGAACTTCGTCACCTTCGACACGAAGGGGAAACTGCGTGAAGCCCGCAGGTTGCATTCTATGACCCTCAGCTCGTTGTCCTTGGCGAGGAACTGGATGTTGAAGGGCCCCGAGATAGCGAGGGCCGAGGCTATGCGGGAAGCCGTCTTGCGTATGCGTCGCAGGGTCTCGTAGTAGAGTTTCTGGGCGGGGAAGACCACCGTGGCGTCGCCCGAGTGGACCCCCGCGAACTCTATATGCTCGCTGATGGCGTAGCACTTGATCTCGCCTTTGCACGCGACGGCGTCTATCTCTACCTCCTTAGCCCTCTGCAGGAACTCCGAGGCCACGACAGGATGTTCCGGACTCACGACTGCCGCGTCCCTGAGAGCCGAATCGAGTTCCTCCCGGCTGAAGACGACCTTCATCGCCGCACCGGAAAGGACGTAGGACGGACGTATCATGATGGGCAGGCCCACCTCGTCGGCGAAAGCATAGATATCCTCCATGCTGGAAAGTTCCTTCCAGCGTGGCTGGTCTATGCCGAGGGAATCGCACATGCGGGAGAATTTCTCCCTGTCTTCGGCCATGTCTATCGACTCGGCGCAGGTGCCAAGGATGCGCACTCCCTGCCCCGCGAGTTTCAGCGCGAGGTTGTTCGGGATCTGTCCGCCGGTGGAGACTATCACGCCGAGCGGCTTTTCCATCTCGCAGATGTCGAGTACCCTTTCGAGGGACAGCTCGTCGAAGAAGAGGCGGTCGCAGACATCGTAGTCGGTACTGACGGTCTCGGGGTTGTAGTTGACCATCACGGCGCGGTAGCCCATCTCCTGTATCTTGCGCACGGCAGTGACTCCGCACCAGTCGAACTCCACGCTGCTGCCTATGCGGTAGGCCCCGCTTCCGAGGACCACCACCGACCGGGAATCCTGCTCGAAGCAGACGTCGTCCTGCGTGCCGTTGTAAGTGAAATAGAGGTAGTTGGTCTCTGTGGGATATTCCCCGGCCATGGTGTCTATCCGCTTGACGCAGGGCCTTATGCCGAGAGTCTCGCGCAGGCGTCTTATTTCTATGCCGCGCGTGTGGCTGTCAGGACCGGTGGATCCGCTGGTCAGGCAGCCGATCTGCCAATCGGAGAAACCTAGTTTCTTGGCCCCGAAGAGCAGGTCCCTGCCTATGGCGGAACCGGAGCGGCGGAGTGTCTCGCCGTAGTTGAAAATATTCTCCAGGCGGAAGAGGAACCACTTGTCTATCTTCGTCACCTCATGGATCCGGTCTATGGTCCAGCCCATCCCGAAGGCCTTGACTATGGCCAGGATGCGCTTGTCCGTGGGGTTCAGGAGTTCACTCTCGACGTCCGGCACGTCCACGTCGTTGCAGAGCAGGCCGTGCAGGCCGCTGCCGACCATGCGCAGGCCCTTCTGGATGGCCTCCTCGAAGGATCGTCCTATGGCCATCACCTCCCCTACGGATTTCATCGAGGAGCCGAGGCGGCGGGAGACCCCCTCGAATTTGCCGAGGTCCCAGCGCGGTATCTTGCAGACTATGTAGTCAAGGGCCGGCTCGAAACAGGCCGAGGTGACTTTGGTGACCGAATTCGGGACCTCGTCCAGGCCGAAACCCAGTCCGAGTTTGGCCGCCACGAAGGCCAGGGGATAGCCCGTGGCCTTCGACGCGAGGGCCGAAGAACGGCTCAGACGGGCGTTGACCTCTATGACGCGGTAGTCGTCGGAATCGGGGTCGAGGGCGTACTGGACGTTGCACTCGCCTATGATGCCGACATGGCGGATGATCTTTATCGCTATCTCGCGGAGCCTGTGGTACTCCCGGTCGCTGAGAGTCTGGGACGGAGCCACGACGATGCTCTCCCCGGTGTGGATGCCAAGGGGGTCGAAGTTCTCCATGTTGCAGACCGTGATGCAGTTGTCGTATCGGTCCCGGACCACCTCGTATTCAATCTCCTTCCAGCCCTTCAGGGACTCTTCGACGAGTATCTGGGGAGAATAGGTGAAGGCCGTCTCCGCAAGGGCGCGCAGCTGGGCGTCGTCGGAGCAGAAGCCCGAGCCGAGACCGCCGAGGGTATATGCGGCGCGGACGATCACGGGATAGCCGATCCCGCGGGCCACCTCAACGGCCTCGTCTATGGAATTGACAGCCCTGCTGCGGGCCGTCTTGACCCCTATCGAGCGCATCATCGAGGCGAACAGTTCCCTGTCCTCGGTGTTGATGATGGCCTGGATCGGAGTCCCCAGGACCTTGACCCCGTATTTGTCCAGTATGCCCCCGCGGTAAAGGTCTATACCGCAGTTGAGCGCCGTCTGGCCACCGAAGGACAGCATTATCGAATCCGGCCGTTCCTTCTCGATGACCTTCTCCGTGAACTCCGCCGTGACCGGCAGGAAATAGGTCGCGTCAGCTATGCCTTCGGAAGTCTGGACCGTGGCGATGTTGGGGTTGATCAGCACCGTGGTCTTGCCTTCTTCGCGCAGGGCCTTCAGCGCCTGGGAGCCGGAATAGTCGAATTCCCCGGACTGCCCTATCTTCAGCGCTCCCGAACCGAGCACCAGTACTTTCTTTATCTCTTCACTCATACTCGTTGTTTCATGTTTTCGACAAAGCGGGCGAAAAGGGACTCCGTATCCACGGGGCCGCTCGACGCCTCCGGGTGGAATTGGGTGGAGAAGAATGGCTTGCTGACATGTTCGATGCCTTCGTTCGTACCGTCGTTGAGGTTGACGAACATGGGTCTCCAGTCTGCGGGCAAGGTGGAAGGATCGATGGCGAAGCCGTGGTTCTGGGAACTTATGTAGCAGGTGTGGGTCCCGGGGACGAGGACGGGCTGGTTATGGCCGCGGTGGCCGTATTTCAGCTTGTATGTCTTCGCTCCGGCGGCAAGGGCCAGCAGCTGGTTGCCCAGGCATATGCCCATGATAGGGCGGTCCTGCGTCAGGGCCGTCCTCAGATGTTCCACGGTCTTCGTGCACATGGCCGGATCCCCGGGGCCGTTCGAGATGAAGAGGCCGTCATAGTCTTCGGATGTGAAATCATAGTCCCAGGGCACCCTCTTGATGGTCACGTCATGCTTGAGCAGGCAGCGCAGGATGTTGTTCTTCATCCCGCAGTCCACCATGAGGACCTTCAGTCTGCCGCTGCCGTAGTATCGGATCTCTTTCGTGGAGACCTCCGCGACGAGATTGTCCTTGTTGGGGTCGTGGAAGGGGATATCGGCATCGTCGAAAACGACTTTTCCGAGCATGGCCCCCCTGTCACGGAGCTTCTTCGTCAGCTCGCGCGTATCCACTCCATACAGACCGGGCACGCCGTTCTGCTTCAGCCAGGTCCCGAGGCTGCGGCTCGAATCCCAGTGACTGTATTTCTCAGAATAATCAGCTATCACGAGGGCCAGGCACTGTATCTTCTCTGACTCGAAATGGACGGAGATGCCCCCGCTGCGCTCGTCGTCGGGGACACCGTAGTTCCCTATCATCGGAAAGGTAGGTACCAGTATCTGGCCCCTGTAGGAAGGGTCTGTAAGACTCTCGGGATAACCCGTCATAGCCGTGTAGAAGACCATCTCGCCGGACACGGACTTTTCACTGCCGAAGGAAAAGGCCTCGTAGCAACTGCCGTCTTCCAGTATCAGTTTCGCCTGCTTCATATTCTATCCAATACATCTTTCATCCTTTCCATCCCAGCCTCGACATCCTGCCGGCTGCCAAAGGCTGAAACCCTGAAATAGCCCTCACCCTGGACGCCGAAGCCGGCCCCTGGGGTGACCACAACCCCAGCCTTCCCGAGGCAAAGATCGAAGAAATCCCATGATGCCATCCCGCCCGGGGTTCCGGCCCAGACATAGGGTGAGTTGACACCTCCCGTGACCTCGAGGCCCATGCTCCCGAGGGCCTGCCGTATCACCGCCGCGTTGGCAAGGTAATAATCGACAGCCTGACGGACCTGCTTCTTCCCTTCGGGAGAGTAGATCGCCTCAGCCCCTCTCTGGGATATGTAGGAAGCGCCGTTGAACTTGCATCCCTGCCTGCGCTCCCAGAGACCGTTCAGCTCACCGAGCTCCTCCGGAATCACGGTGAAACCGCACCTTACCCCCGTGAACCCTGCCGTCTTCGAAAAACTGCGGAATTCGATGGCGCACTGCCGCGCCCCCTCTATCTCATAGATGGAATGGGGCAGGCCACTCTCGCGTATGTAGGCCTCGTAGGCTGCGTCGTACAGGATGATGCTCCCGTGGTCCAGGGCGTAGCGCACCCACTGCGAAAGCTTTTCCGCCGTTATGGCAGCCCCCGTCGGGTTGTTGGGGAAACAGAGATAGATGATATCGACGTCCCCTTCCGGGATGTCCCCGGTGAAGGAATTGGCGGCGTTGCAGGGAATGTAACGTATGTCCCTGCCCGAGATTATGTTGGTATCCACATAGACCGGATAGACCGGATCCGTGATGGCCACTACGTTGCCCGGACCGAAAAGATCCACGATATTGCCGGTGTCGCTCTTCGCCCCGTCGCTGATGAAGACGTCGGAAGGCCGTATGCCCATTCCCCGGTAGTCGTTGTCGACGATTGCCCGGCGCAGGAAGTCATAGCCGTGCTCGGGGCCATAGCCGTGGAAGGTTTCCTCCGAAGAAAACTCCCCGACAGCCGCCCTCATGGCTTCGACCGCCGCCGGAGCCAGGGGCAGGGTCACGTCGCCTATGCCCATCCTGATTATCACCACCTCCGGACGGGCCTCCTTCAGGGCGGCGACCTTCGACGCTATCATCGAAAAGAGATAACGGCGCGACAGGGCGGAGAAATTGGGGTTGATCTTATACATCGGCCTTCCTGAGATAACGGTCCAACTCGGCGGCGACCTGCCTGCCGCTGGCAATGGCCCTGACCACGAGGCTGGCACCGCTGCGTGCGTCCCCGCAGAGGAAGACGTTCTCCCCGTAGGCGGGCTGCTCCGGCTTGAGGAAGCCCATGGCCAGCAGGACCATGTCGCAGTCGATAACCTCCTTCTCGCCCGTCGGCTTCATGACCGGCCGGCCCCCGTCGGGTGCGGGCAGCCATTCCACCCTCTCCACCTCGACCCCGGTGAGACGGCCGTCGGAATCGCCGATGAACCTGTTGGATGTCAGGCACCACCTGCGGGTGCAGCCTTCCTCGTGGCTGGTCGTGGTCTTCATGATCTGGGGCCAGTACGGCCACGGGGTGGCGGGATTGTAATTCTCGGGCGGCTGGGGCATGATCTCTATCTGGGTCACGGAAACGGCTTCCTGGCGGTGGCAGGTGCCTATGCAGTCGCTTCCGGTATCGCCTCCGCCTATGACGAGGACTTTCTTGCCCTTCGCACTCACGGTCTCTTCCGGAGAGAACTTTTCCCCTTCGAGCCTCTCGTTCTGCTGGGTAAGCATCTGGAGGGCGAAGTATATGCCCTTGAGCTCCCGGCCCGGTATCCTGAGATCCCTGGCCTGGGGCGTACCGGTCGCTATTACATAAGCGTCAAATCCCTCCGGAACGGTCCCCGGCTCTATGTATGTGCCGCATTCGAACTTTATGCCCTCGGCCTCCATGAAGCTGATGCGCCTGTTGATGACGAACTTGTCAAGTTTGAAGTTGGGTATGCCGTAGCGGACCAGTCCGCCGGCCTTCTTCATCTTGTCGAACACCGTGACATCATAGCCCAGACAGTTCAACCTTGTCGCCGCGGAAAGGCCGGATGGACCGGCGCCGATGACGGCCACCTTCTTCCCGTTGCGGGGATAGGTCCGGGGAGAGATATACCCTTCCGCGAAGGCCTTCTCGATTATTGCACACTCATTTTCCCTCGTCGTCACGGGAGCGTCGATACTGTGGTTCAGCACGCAGCTCTTCTCGCAGAGGGCCGGGCAGACGCGCCCGGTGAATTCCGGGAAATCGTTGGTTTGTGCCAGGATCTTGAAAGCCTGCTCCCAGTCTCCGCGATAGACGGCATCCTGCCATTCAGGAGGACGGTTGCCCAGGGGACATGCCCAGTGGCAGAAGGGAACCCCGCAATCCATGCAGCGCGACGCCTGGTTGCGGCGCTCGGTTTCACTGAGGGTCTGTTCGACTTCGCTGAAGTCGCAGATCCTCTCATAGACAGGCCTGTGCCCGGCATCCTGCCGGGGTATGGTCATGAACGCCTTTGGATTTCCCATGATCAATAATCTCTCTGAACGTTGTCAATCTTTTCCTGGATCCTGCGAAGGGCTTCCTCCTGCAGGACTTTCTTGTATTCTATGGGCGTGACCTGGATGAACTCGCCGATGCGGGCATCCCATTCTGAAAGCAGCTCCGCGGCCCGTTTCGAACCGGTCCGTGCAAGATGCTCCCCGAGTATGGCCTTCAGTTCCTCCTTGCGCTCTTTCTCCTCGATGAGGCCGAGCTCGATCATGTCCATGTTGCAGTAGTAGTCGAAATCGTGCTCCGGATCCCAGACATAGGCCAGCCCACCGGACATGCCGGCGGCGAAGTTGCGGCCGGTCGGCCCGAGGACCACTACCCGGCCTCCGGTCATGTACTCGCAGCAGTGATCGCCGGCGCCTTCGACCACGGCCGTGGCACCGGAGTTCCTGACGGCGAACCTCTCGCCTGCCTTGCCGCAGACGAAGAGTTTTCCGGAAGTGGCGCCGTAGAGCACGGTGTTGCCGGCTATGGTATTCTCCGCAGCGGCGAAAGTGCTCTCCGCGGGCGGGAATATCGAGATTACGCCTCCTGAAAGGCCTTTGGCCACATAGTCGTTGGCTTCGCCCTCGAGCCTGAACTCAAGGCCTGAGGCAAGGAAGGCGCCGAAACTCTGCCCGGCAGAACCGTGGAAGTCCACTTTCACCGTGCCTTCAGGCAGGCCCGCGGCTCCCTTTGCAGCGGCAACCATGCCCGAAATCATGGCTCCGGCACTGCGGTTCGTATTGACTATGGGACAGGACAGGGAAGCCTTCTCCCCTGTCTCGACGGAGTGCCGCACCGCAGCCTCAAGCCCGCTGTCCACCGGATTCCGGACCGGGTGGACTCCGGTGACGTCCTTGTGCAGGGCTGCGTCAGTGTCGGGCCGGTAGAGCAGACTGCTGAAGTCCAGTCCGCGCATCTTGCCTTCCATGCGGGTCGTATCCGCCTCTATCAGGTCCGTACGGCCTATGATATCTTCGAAGCGGCGGAATCCCATCAGGGCCAGGTACTCCCGAACCTCCCTCGCAAGGAAGGTGAAGTAGTTGACCAGATAGTCGGCGCTTCCCTTGAAGTTTTTCCTCAGCGCAGGATCCTGCGTGGCCACTCCCATGGGACAGGTGTTCGAATGGCACTTGCGCATCAGCACGCAGCCGAGCACTATCAGCTGGGCCGTGCCGAATCCGAATTCACCAGCTCCGAGCAGGGCCATGGCGACAATGTCGCGTCCGGTCTTCAGCTGTCCGTCCACCTGCAGTTCCACGTTGCCGCGCAAGCCGTTGAGGACGAGGGTCTGCTGTGCCTCGGCAAGGCCTATTTCCGGAGAGACTCCGGCGTACCTGACGGACGAGGCGGGGGCCGCACCGGTGCCGCCTTCTGCCCCGGATATAACGATCAGGTCTGCCTTGGCCTTCGCCACTCCGGCGGCAATGGTGCCGACTCCGCTCTCGGAGACCAGCTTGACGCTGACGGCGGCGGAGGGGTTCACGTTCTTGAGGTCATAGATCAGCTGTGCCAGGTCCTCGATGGAATAGATGTCATGATGCGGCGGCGGGGATATCAGGGATATGCCCGGAATGGAGTTGCGGGTCCTGGCTATGACGGAGTCCACCTTGAAACCGGGAAGTTGTCCTCCCTCGCCGGGCTTGGCTCCCTGGGCTATCTTGATCTGGATCTCGGAGGCGTTGACGAGGTATTCCGCCGTTACTCCGAAACGGCCGGAAGCGACCTGCTTGACCTTGCTGTTGAGGTCGGTGTGGAAGCGGGCGCTGTCTTCCCCTCCCTCGCCGGTGTTGCTGCGGCTGCCCAGCCTGTTGAGGGCCAAGGCTATGGCCTCGTGGGCCTCCTTGCCCAGGGCTCCGAAGGACATCGCCCCGCCGACGAAGCGACGGACGATTTCGCTTTCCGGCTCGACCTCCCCGATGGGTATGGGGTTCTCCTTGAACTTGAAGAAGTCGCGGATGAAAAGAGGCTCCTTGCGGCCGTCGATGATGGATGTAAACTGCTTGAACTTGGGATAGCTGCCTTCGCGGGTCGCAATCTGGAGGGCCGCGATGGCCTCCGGCGTCCATGCATGGGCTATGCCGTCCTTGCGGAAGGAATACTGTCCCACCATAGGCAGCAGGTCCGGGACCGGCTGCCCGTAGCCTTCGGCGTGCATGCGCACGGCATCCCCGGCTATGGTATCCAGTCCTATTCCCCCGATAGTCGAGACTGAACCGCCGAAGTACTTGTCCAGCAGTTCCGGGCTGAGCCCTATGGTCTCGAAGAGCTTTGCTCCGCGGTAGGAGCGTATGGTGCTTATGCCCATCTTGCTCATGATCTTCAGCAGGCCCTTGTCCACGGCCTTGATGTAATTGTGGCGGGCCGTCACCTCATCCATGCGGAGCCGGCCCTCCCGGATGAGAGAGTTGATGACCGCAAAAGCCATGTAAGGGTTGATGGCGCTCGCACCGTATGCCAGAAGAAGAGCCGCGTGCATGACCTCGCGTATCTCTCCGCTCTCCACGACAAGCGCCGTCTGGACCCTCTTCTTGACGGAAACGAGATGATGGTGGATGGCGCTGACCGCCAGCAGGGATGGGATGGCCGCTTTTCCGGGGCCTATGCCGCGATCGCTGAGGATAATGTAGTTGATGCCCTCGCTGACGGATTTTTCAGCCTCGGCACAAAGCGCCTTGAGGGCTTTCTCCATCCCCTCGGCACCCTCATCGGGGTCGAAGAGTATGTCCAGTTTCTCCGTGTTGAAGCCCTTGTAGCGTATGCTGCAGAGAGTATCCACCTCAGTGTTCGTCAAGACGGGTTGTGGCAGACGGACCATCTTGCAATGCGAACTGTTCGCGGAAAGGATGTTCATTCCGACCGCCCCTATGTACTCCGTCAGGGACATGACCAATTCTTCGCGTATGGGGTCGATGGGCGGGTTGGTGACCTGGGCGAACTGCTGGCGGAAATAGTTGAACAGAAGCTGCGGCTTCGTGGAGAACGCAGCCAGCTGGGTGTCGTTGCCCATCGATGTCAGCGGCTCCTGGGCATTGGCACACATGGGGAGGATGATTCTTTCGGCATCCTCGCGGGTGTATCCGAACGCGCGCAGCTTGCGGTGAAGGTCTTCGATCCCGTAATCCCCCTTCCTCCCGCTCCGCAGGTTCGCCAGTTCTATCCTTCCGTCGGAGAGCCAGCCCCTGTAGTCGTACTCGTCGGCGAGTTCCTTCTTCAGGTCCTCGTCGGTGATGATCTCGCCCTTCTCAGTATCCACGAGGAGTATCTTGCCGGGCTGCAGCATACCCTTCCTGGTGATGCGCGCGGGGTCTGCAGCCAGGCAGCCGGCCTCGGAGGCCATGACCAGCATGCCGTCCTCCGTTATGACGTAACGGGCGGGCCTGAGGCCGTTGCGGTCGAGCATGCCTCCTGCATACCTGCCGTCCGTAAAAAGAAGGGCGGCGGGACCGTCCCAGGGCTCCATGAGTATGGAGTGGTACTCGTAGAAGGCCTTTAGCTTCTTGCTGATGGGGTTTTTCTCATTGAAGGACTCGGGGACCATCATCGCCATGGCGTGCGGCAGGCTCATCCCGGAACGGACGAAGAACTCCAGGGCGTTGTCGAAAGAGGCGCTGTCGCTCATTCCGGGCATCAGTATGGGGGATATGTCCTTGACATCCCCGAGAGCCTCGGAACTGAGGACGCTCTCCCTCGCCTCCATCCAGGAACGGTTGCCGCGGATGGTGTTGATCTCCCCGTTGTGGGCCAGCATCCTGAAGGGCTGGGCCAGGGGCCAGGCCGGGAAGGTGTTCGTGCTGAAGCGCGAGTGCACCATGGCAAGGGAGGACGTGAAGAACGGGCTGGAAAGGTCGGGGTAGTACTGCCGTAGCTGGACCGAGGTCAACATGCCCTTGTACACGAGGGTCCGGCTGGACAGGGAAACGATGTAGAAATCCTTGTCGTCTATCCGTTTTTCTATATGCTTGCGAAGCAGGTAGAGGACCGTCTCCAGCCCTTCGCTGCCGCTCTCGCCGGTGATGAAAACCTGCACGGTGCGGGGCTCGGTGGCCCTGGCCCTGTCGCCGAGGACCGCGGAATTGACCGGGACCTCCCGGACAGCAGTGACTTCGAGGGAGGCCCTACGCGCCTCCTCCCTGATTATATCAAGGTACCCGGCGCATCTGACAGGGTCCTTGGGCAGGAAGACCATGCCCACCCCGTACTTGCCTTTCTCCGGGACCGCAATACCTTGCAGAAGGATGAACTCATGCGGAATCTGGACCAGTATGCCGGCCCCGTCTCCGCTCTTGTTGTCGGCGGCCTCGGCCCCCCTGTGCTTCATGTTCTCAAGCACAGTGAGGGCGTCGTCCACCAGGGAATGACTCTTGTCCCGCCTGAGGTTGACGAGCATACCGATGCCGCAGGCATCATGCTCGTAACCCGGCCTGTATAATCCTTGTCGCATCTATGCGCCCCCTAGTTTATGAAAAGGATTTCACGGTACTTGGGCAGCGGCCAGAGGTCGTTGTCGGTAATCTCCTCGAGGGCGTCCACACCCTTGCGGATGACGAACAGGGCGTTGGCGATATCGTAGAACGCCATGGCCTTCTCGTATTCGCCGGAAATCTCTTCCGCTTTCGAGCGGGCCTTCAGCATGGCGTCCACCTTGGATGAGATTTCGCTGACGAGGGCGGAAATCCTCTTCACGATGGCCGTCTGCGTCGCGGCAAGGGAATCGGCATCGGCGGGGAAGTCGGCCTTGATCATGCTTATGTTCTTCAGCAGCCTGGTCTGGTACTGAAGTGCGGCGGGGATGACATGGTTGACGGCCATCCTGCCCATGACACGGGCCTCGATATCGACCTTCTTGCTGTATGTCTCCCAACGGACTTCGTTGCGGGCCTCAAGCTCTTTCTCGGAGTAAACCCCGAGCTTCGTGAACATGCTGACGGCGGCATCCGAAGTGAAGGCCTTGAACATGCGGGGAACACAGGTCTCAGTGTCCAGGCCCCTCTTCGCAGCCTCGACCTTCCATTCGTCGCTGTAGCCGTTGCCGTCGAAGCAGACGACGTCCAGCACGGAAGCAATGATGGGCTTGAGGGCGTCCATGACGGCTATGTTCAGGGCTTTCCCGGAAGCCATCTCCTTATCCACGGCGGCCTTGAAGCTGACAAGCTGATCGGCGACGGCGGCGTTCAGGGTGGTCATCGCCCCGGCGCAGTTGGCGCTCGAGCCGACGGCCCTGAACTCGAAGCGGTTGCCGGT
>JAEEIQ010000008.1 GCA_016281435.1 Bacteroidales bacterium | reverse complement strand
TTCGACCTCCAGTACATGACCTTCGACAGGCACGTGCTCGTCTGGGTCACGGGCTAGCCCCTACCTCAACCAGTCTTCAGGATCCTGCGGGTCCTTGCCGTCCCAGAGCTGGAAATGCACCTGGGTCTCTCCCGCTATGGTATCCACCTTGCCGAGGACCTGTCCGGTCGTGACCTTGTCCCCGGCCTTGACGGAGACCTTGCCCAGCTTGCAATAGAAGGTGAAGTAACTGCCGTGCTGCACCAGGACGCACTGGTTGTAACCGGGCATGACTATGACCTGACTGACAGTGCCGTCGAATACGGCCTTGACGTCCGTTCCCGGCTGGACAGCAACGGTCACGCCGTTGTTGAACGGAAGGAGGACGGTCGTATAGACGGGATGGTAGTGCTGGCCGAAATGATCCACGATGGCCCCTTCCGCTGGCCACGGGAGTTTGCCCCGGTTCGCCGCAAATTCCCCGGACAGTTTCACGTCCGCCGGCTTGCGGGACGAAGTGGTGCTCCTGCGTGACGAGGCTATTATGCGGCTGATTTCCTTGTTCAGGGCCTCGACCTGCCTGCGCTTGTCGGCGAGCTGCTTCTGATAGCGGTTCTTGTCTCTCTTCAGCTGGCTGACCACCTTCGCCGATTCGGCTTCCTCCCGGCTCAGGTTCTTGAATTCGGCGGTGCGGGCGGTGCGGAGCACATTGGCTTCGGTCCTGAGCACTTCCAGGCGAGACCTGTCGGCCGACAGCGAATCCTTCATCGCGATGATTTCGGTGGCCTGGCTGTTCAAGGCCGAGGAAAGCCTCCGCAGATAGGCATACCTGCGCGTGGCCTGGGGAAGGCTGCCGCTCGAGAGCAGATAGACTGCCCATAGCTGCGGGTCCCGGTTGCGGTAGGCGTTGCGCACGAGGGTATGGTAGCGGACCGTCATCGTGTCCAGTTTGGCTTCAAGGATGGCAATCTTTGTTTCCTTGTCCATTATGGAGCCGGAAAGCTCGGCTATCTCCTTGTCGCTCTCCTTGATAAGGGCCCTGCGGGCCTCGACCTTCTTGCGGGTAAGGGTGAGCTTCGAGAGGGCCGAGGCGCTGCGGGCCGCATTGTCCTTGAGCTGGCGGTCGAGGATGGCTATTTCCTTCTCGAGCCTGGCCTTGCGGGATTTCTGCCTGGAGGCATCGTCCTGCGCCGAGGCGGGAAGCGCCGCCAGGATGCACGCCAGCATAAGCGTAAGAATGGCTGTCACGTTCCTCATTTCTTGGTCCTCCCTGCCTGGGATTCATAGTATCTGGCCAGATCCTCTTCGCCAAGGGCGCGCAGCACCTCGGCGTAATGGCCCAGGATGACGGCACTGTCGGACCCTCCGTAGACTATGGCCCTTTTGAAGTGGATCTTTGCCTCCGCATCCCTTCCGAGCAGATGCAGTATCCAGCCGTAGGTGTCGAGGTATGTCGGATTGTCCGTATCCTTTTCGACCGTAATGCGGCTCATTTTCTCCGCCTTGCGAAGCTTTCTCCGCTGCAGGCTGAGGTAATAGGCGTAGTTGTTCAGGACGGGCAGGTGCTCCGGGTCGAGCTTCAGCACCTGCTCGTAGATCTTGTAGGCCGAAGCCGTGTCCCCGAGGAGATGGTAGCTGTCGCCCAGCACGGAAAGTACGGTGACGCGGTCCTTCCCTTCGACGAAGCCCAGCATGCGCTTGCATTCGCCGATCACTTCCCGGGTCTTCCCTTCTTCGGAAAGGATCTGGATATTGATCATGTTCGCCGCCATGTCTTCCGGCCAGGCCTGCTGGAGACGGCGGAAATACTCCCGCCCCTTTTCCTTGCGCTCCGTACCGTAGTACCATTGCCCGGCGAGTTTCAGAAGCGTCGAGTCGGTCGGGGCGGAGCGCACCCCGGCGTCCACAAGAGAATCAAGTTGTGCCCCCCAGCCACGATACAGGCGGGCGTCGACGTGCCTGAGAAGGTTGTCGAGATAATGGGCCTTCGCAGCCGGAATGATGTTCGTGTCGCGGACGAATCCGTCCACGCAGACAAAGAACGAAGGATAGTTGCCCCTCATCCTGTAGATTTCGGCCTTCCCGAGGACGGCGGGCGCATAGCCGGGCTCCATCTCGAGGGCCTTGTCGTAGCAGGAAAGGGCGCTGGAGTCCCTCCAGGCATGCAGTTCCTTGTCTCCCAGTATGGTATAGGTGTAGGGCGAGGCGAACTTCGAGGGGTCCCTGCGCATAAGGTCCACGTAGATATCGGCGGACTTGGAATTCTCCCCCTTTGCGGAATAGACGGAGGCGAGGGCTTCCTTGTACCAGAGATTGGCCGTGTCGATGGAGGCAGCTTTCGATATGGAGCTTTCCGCCTCGTCCAGCTTGCCTTCCTGCATGCTGCAGATCCCGAGATAATAGTGGACCGCATCGTCTCCCGGGGCTTCCTTGCGGAGGAGTTCCAGCAGCTTCCGGGCCGTCGCGACATCCCCGGCTTCAAGGATGCTGACGGCATCCACGACAAGGTTCTCGACACTCGTCGGACTCCTTTTCGGCTGGGCCGAAAGGGTCATGCACAGGAGCATCGCCGCGTATGTCAGGATTTTCCTCACCTTCAGAATCCATGTATCTACAAAAATAGTGCATTTTCGATGAAATTTGATTACTTTCGTACTATAGTTTTATAAGAGCGCGATGCAACTTTTGGGTAACAAAAGGCATCTTAACACTCGGGTAAAGGAATCCCGGCAAGGCGGACACGTCGACTGGGCGCCGCTTGTGGAGAACTGCAGGAAAGGCGACAGACGCAGCCAGAAAGCCGTTTACGACCTCCTGTCCGGAAAGATGTTCGCAGTTTGCCTGCGGTACATGGGGGACAGGGAGGCCGCGGAGGATATCCTCCAGGACGGATTCGTGACTTTGTTCACCAAGCTGGACAGCTTCTCGGGAGAAGGTTCTTTCGAAGGCTGGGCCCGCAAGATCTTTGTCAACACTGCACTGATGAGCCTCAGGAAGAATGACGTGCTCAGGCAGACCGAAGACGTGGACTCGGCCTGGAACATCACGACGGACGCGCCGTCGGCGATAGAGAACATCGGATACAAGGACCTGATGAAGATGATCGCCTCGATGCCTCCGGGTTTCAGGACGGTATTCAACATGTATATATTGGAAGGATACTCCCACAAGGAAATAGCGGAAAGCCTGGGTATATCGGAGGCTACTTCACGTTCGCAGCTCCAGAGGGCGCGGACGCTGTTGCAGAACAAGATAAAGAAAGTTTAAGATGCAGGACGGAGAATTACAGGATTTCGATCTCAAACTGAGGTCGATGCTCGCGGACGCGGAGGTGAAGGCACCCTCGCGGCTGTGGAGCGGGATATCCGCACGGCTGGATGCAGCCGGCGCGGCCGCCCGTCCCGTAATCGCCCCCGTGTGGAAATGGACGGGAATAGCCTTCGCCGCAGCCGCAGCGCTTGCAGCCGCATTCCTGCTGACCGGCACGGCCGACCGTTCTTCAAAGATTGGCGGCGACGCGCTTGCCGTCGTCACCCCCGTTACCGCCGAAGACAAGGATCTCGCTGGGCGCCAGGGCGCGGTCGTTGCCGCTTCCCCCGCCACTCCTTCATCCCCTTCCGCTTCGAACGGGAAGGCCCGCTCATCCGCCGGCCGCACATCCATCGGCGCCGCCGCGGCTTCCGTTGCGCCGGTCGCAGGAGGTGACGAGGCTTCGAAGGCCGCTCCGGAAGAAACCGTTCCTGCCGGGGCCGCCGCATCCGAAGTGTCCGCTTCCGCAGATGCCGTTCCCTCCGATGCGTCCGCTTCCGGGAAAACCGTTTCTGCCGGTGTCGCTGCAGGGGACACCTCTGGGGACGCTGCAGGGGACACTGCCGTCTCCGCTCAGGAATGGACAGACCCCTTCGCCGCCCTTGAGAAAGAAGATACGCGCCGTGCTTCCGCCGGGCCGGTGTCCCTGTATGTCAACAGTTCGATAGGAGGCAATGATTCCGAATTCGGAGAGGTATCGGTCCTGAGAAGCCGGTCTTCCGCATCAGCGACCGTCCCGACCGGCACCAGCATACGCGAAAAGAGCGTTTCCCTCTACGGCGTGCCCCTGACCTTCGGAGCCGGAATACGCATTCCCGTACTTCCGTCGCTTTCAGTGGGCACCGGACTGAGCTGGTCGATGCTTACCCGCTCCTTCCAGGGAACATATACCGAAGTCGCCCCCGGCGGCACCGTAACCGCCACCTTCGATGCCGACGTGCTCCATACCATGCATTACATCGGGATTCCCATCAATATCTACTATGGTATAATAAATGCCAAGTCGATGAAATTCTACGTCTGGGGCGGAGGAATGGCCGAAGGCTGCCTTTCCAACAAATACACGGTCCGCAACACTCCGAAGGATATCATCTACAGGGAGAACGTGGATAAGATGCAGCTGTCCGCCGGCCTCGGCCTCGGAGTGGAATTCCGCCTTGCCGACAAGCTGGGCCTGTACCTGGATCCCAGCGCGAGGTACTACTTCCGCAGCAACCAGCCCAAGAACATCCACACCGAGAAGCCCTTCATGGTCAGCTTCGAAGCCGGCCTGCGCTTCAGCCTCTAAAAGCCCCCCGGACATCCCCAACTCCCTCCCGTGAGTGAGAAGGGCCCTTCTGCACACCGAAGCCCTCCAGAACACGCTCCCGTGAGTAAAAGGGGCAGTTTTACTCACCAAGACCCTCCAGAACATGCCACCGTGAGTGAGAAGGGTGGTTTTACTCACCGAGGCCCTCCAGAACATGCCACCGTGAGTGAAATGAGACATTCTGCTCACCGAGCCCCTCCAAAACATATCCCCGTGAGTAAAAGGGGCTATTCTGCTCACCAGGACCCTCCGAAACACGTCCTCGTGAGTGAGAAGGGTGGTTTTACTCACCGGGAGCACGATGCCAGATGTCAAAAACGTAAAAAACTATCAGAAAGAAGTATTTCTTTTTTATGGTGTTTGTTTTCCACGGACAATTTCATATGTTCGACAAAAAAATGAATCTGCGTTATATAGACTCAGAAAGGAACTGTGAGTGCCGCTTCAATGAGATTGTGACAAAGTATGGCCGTATCTGGCATGTATGTACTCCGGGAAATCTGCAGGAAATAATCAATGTTTCTGAAGAGGACTTCAAGTTCGCCGTTTCAAACACAGCCATAAGTGCTGCTGAGACGGGTATCAGGATACTGACGGACGCCCAGATGGACAATCATATCCACGTTCTGATGGCCGGCTCCGCAGAAGGCTGCCAACTGTTTATACAGGCATATAGATACAGGTTGGGCAAGTACTTGGAAAACAAGGGGCGCCATATAAGCCTAAAGCATTTCGGCTGTGACTCCCCCATCCCGGTCGATACTCTGGAAATGGCACGGAATGAGATAGCGTACATTAACAGGAACGGCTTTGTGGCAGACAGGAAATGGACTCCCTTTACATATCCATGGGGCAGCGGATATCTGTATTTCAACCCTTCGGCGCAAAGCATCAAGGGGACCTGTTACAACAACCTTCCCTTTCTCGAGAAAAGAGCTTTATCCTATAGGAGAATTGCATCCATGCCTGATTGTTATACCGTATTTGATGGCATGGTATTGCCTTCAGGATATGCTGACGTAAAATCAGGCGAAACTCTTTTCAGGGACGCCCATCACTATATGGTTGCCGTGACGAGGAATTTCGAAGCCTATAGTGAAGAGGCTAAACGTCTAGGGGACAGAATGATAGTGGATGACGAAGAGTTATACAACGTTGTGAAGATGATAGGAGAGAAAGAATATAGGATGACGCAACCGTCACTTCTCTCACCTTCGGCCAAAATTGAAGTTGCAAAGAAACTGCATTCCGATTATAATGCCACCAATGTGCAAATCCGAAGAATCTTGAAACTTCCGCTCGAAACAGTTGACGCCCTTTTCCCCCTGAATAAGTCCACCCCGTGAGTAAAAAGGGCAGTTCTGCTCACCAAGGCCATCAGAAATACGCCCCCGTGAGTAAAAGGGGCCATTCTGCTCACCAAGACCCTCTAAAACATGCCTCCGTGAGTGAAAAGGGCTATTCTGCTCACCGAGGCCCTCCAGAACACGCTCCCGTGAGTGAAAGGGGCAGTTTTACTCACCAAGACCCTCCGAAACATGCCCCCGTGAGTGAAAAGGGCTATTCTACTCCCCAAGGCCCCTCCGAAACACGCCCCCGTGAGTAAAAAGGGCCATTCTGCTCACCAGGACCCTCCGAAACACGCCCCCGTGAGTAAAAAGGGCCTTTCCACTCACCAAATGTCTCCCGGAAAGGGGGAAAACCGGGAGAGGCATGGTCAATCCAACTTGAGCACCGCCATGAAGGCGCTCTGGGGGACCTGCACGGTGCCGATCTGGCGCATGCGCTTCTTGCCTTCCTTCTGCTTTTCGAGAAGTTTGCGCTTGCGCGTGACGTCGCCGCCGTAGCACTTCGCGATAACGTCCTTGCGCACCTGCTTGACGGTTTCGCGGGCTATGATCTTCGCCCCTATGGCCGCCTGGATGGGAATGTCGAACTGCTGGCGCGGGATGAGTTCCTTGAGCTTCTCGCACATCTTTCGCCCGAAGGTGTAGGCGTTGTCCTCGTGGATAAGCGTCGAAAGGGCGTCGGCGGGATCCCCGTTCAGCAGGATGTCCAGCTTGACGAGCTTCGCCGGGCGGTAACCCGTGATATGGTAGTCGAAGGAAGCGTAGCCGCGCGAGATAGTCTTCAGCTTGTCGTAGAAATCGAAAACTATCTCGCTGAGGGGCATGTCGTAATTCAGCTCCACCCGGTCAGCGGTGATGTAATGTTGGCTTACCAGGGTCCCCCGCCGGTCGAGGCACAACTTCATGATGGGCCCGAAATACTCGCTCTTGGAGATTATCTGCGCCCTGATGTACGGCTCCTCGATATGGTCGATGAGGGTCGGGGCGGGAAGGCCGGAAGGGTTGTGGACCTCGATGACCTCGCCCTGGGTGGTATAGACCTTATACTGGACGTTCGGGACCGTGGTGATCACGTCCATGTCGAACTCCCGGAACAGCCTTTCCTGGACTATCTCAAGGTGCAGAAGGCCCAGGAAACCGCAGCGGAAACCGGACCCGAGGGCTAGCGAGGATTCGGGTTCATAGACAAAGGACGCGTCGTTCAGCTGGAACTTCTCCAGCACGGCGCGCAGCTCTTCGAACTTATCCGCCTGCACCGGGTACATTCCGGCGAACACCATGGGTTTGACCTCCTCGAAGCCGGCGATCGCCGTCGCGCATGGGTTCGCCACCGAGGTGATCGTATCGCCGACCTTGACCTCCGTGGCGCTCTTGATGCCCGTGATCATGTATCCGACATCGCCGCAGCCGACCGAAGCCTCGGGGATGAGTTTCATCTTCAAGGCCCCCACCTCCTCTATCTCATACTCCTTTCCTGTGGCGAAGAATTTGACTTTCTCACCCTTTCGGACGCTGCCGTTGCTGATCTTGAAATAGGCGATCACCCCCCGGAAGGGATTGAACACGGAATCGAAGACAAGGGCCTGCAGGGGCGCCGAGGCATCTCCCGCCGGAGCCGGAATCTTCTCGACTATCGCATCAAGGATGGGGGGAACTCCCTCCCCCGTGCGCGCCGAAACCTTGAACACATCCTCCGGATCGCAGCCGAGAAGGTCGCAGATCTCGTCAGTGACTATCTCCGGCTGGGCGGAATCCATGTCTATCTTGTTCAAGACGGGGATGATTTCCAGCCCGTGGTCTATGGCCATGTAGAGATTGGAGATGGTCTGCGCCTGCACTCCCTGGGAAGCGTCCACGACGAGAAGGGCCCCTTCGCAGGAAGCGATGGAACGGGAAACCTCGTAGCTGAAGTCCACGTGGCCCGGGGTATCGATAAGGTTCAGGCGGTAAGTCTCCCCCCTGTATGTATGCATCATCTGGATGGCGTGGCTCTTGATGGTGATGCCCTTTTCCTTCTCGAGATCCATGTCGTCGAGGACCTGGTTCTCCATGTCCCGCTCGGACAGGGTCTGGGTGAGTTCGAGGAGCCGGTCGGCCAGGGTGCTCTTCCCGTGGTCGATATGCGCGATGATGCAAAAGTTGCGGATATTCTTCATTTCCATAGACAGATGCAAAGATAAGCCATTTTTTTCTTAACTTTGCCTATTCTGAATACCAGTATCATTATGAAGATAGAAGAACTTTCAAACATCTCCACCCAGGTACGCCGCGACATCATCCGCATGGTCACGGCGGCCAAATCCGGCCACCCGGGCGGATCAATGGGCATCGCAGACGTGATGACTGCCCTGTATTTCGAAGAGATGAAGCATGACCCCGCGACCTGGACGCGCAGCGCCCACGGACAGGACGTGTTCATCCTTTCCGCAGGTCACCTTGCCCCCGTGTATTACTCAGTGCTCGCACGCTGCGGCTACTTCCCCGTGAGTGAGCTCGGGACCCTCCGCAAGTTCGGTTCCCGCCTCCAGGGACATCCCTGCATCACCGACTCGCTGCCCGGCGTGTTCAAGCCCAGCGGCTCCCTCGGCCAGGGCCTGTCCGTCGCGGCCGGAATAGCTCTCGGCAAGAAGATCGACGGGGATCCCACCCGCGTATTCTGCCTCTGCGGAGACGGTGAAAGCGAAGAAGGAGAAATATGGGAGGCCGGAATGTGGGCCGTCCACCACAAGGTGGACAACCTCGTAGCCTTCACGGACTGGAACGGCCAGCAGATCGACGGCCCGACCACGACTATCACCGGAATCGAAGACCTCAGCGAGAAATGGGGAGCCTTCGGATGGGACGTGATCATCGCCGACGGCCACGATTTCGCCAGCATCCTCGACGCTTTCAAGGTTGCGCGCAACGCCGACGGGAAGCCGAAGATGATACTCTTCAAGACCGAAATGGGGCACGGCGTGGACTTCATGGCCGGCACCCACGAATGGCACGGAAAGGCCCCTTCCGCCGAGCAGTGCGAGAAGGCCCTTCAGCAGTTGAAAGAAACCTTAGGAGACTACTAGTATGAAGAAATATATCGACACAGGCAAGATCGATACCCGCAGCGGTTTCGGTGAGGGGCTCGTCATCGCGGGCCGCGAAAACGACAAGGTCCTCGCCCTCACGGCGGACCTGAAGGGTTCCCTCAAGATGGGCGCCTTCGCCAAGGAATTCCCCGACAGATTCATCCAGTGCGGCATCGCCGAGGCCAACATGGTCGGAGTGGCCGCCGGACTTGCGATCACGGGCAAGATTCCCTTCATCGGCTCATTCGCCGAGTTCGTCACCGGACGCGTCTATGACCAGCTCCGCCAGGAGGTAGCCTACGGCCACACCAACGTCAAGATCGCTTCTTCCCACGCCGGGATCACCCTCGGGGAAGACGGAGCCACCCACCAGACGATGGAAGACATCGCCCTGATGCGCGCCCTGCCCGGAATGACCGTGATAGTCCCCTGCGACTACAACCAGACGAAGAACGCCACCATCGCCGCCGCGAAGATGGACGGCCCCGTGTACCTTCGCTTCGGCCGGCCCTCGGTGCCCAACTTCACCGGAGCCGACGAGCCCTTCGAAATCGGCAAGATCTACAATCTCAACCCCGGCAAGGACGTCACCATAGTCGCCTGCGGCCATCTCGTATGGGAAGCCCTCGGAGCAGCCGAGATGCTCGAGGCTGAAGGCATCAGCGCCGAGGTGCTGAACGTGGCGACGGTTAAGCCGCTCGACGAAAAGGCCCTTCTCGGGAGCATCGCGAAGACCGGCTGCGTAGTCGTGGCCGAGGAGCACAACATGGCCGGAGGTCTCGGAGAGGCCGTTTCCGGAGTGCTTGCAGCAAACAAACCCGCGCCCGTCGAGTTCATCAACGGAGGCGACCGTTTCGGCCAGTCCGGCACTCCCGCCGAGCTGATGAAGGCATACGGGCTCGACGCCCCGACCCTTGCCGCCGCGGCAAAGCGGGCCATCGCAAGGAAATAGCCCTTAACCCTATGGCACACAATCTTTTCAAGACAGCCCTGGCAGTGCTGGGGGCTGTCTTGTGTTTTATCGTGGCCCCGGATGCCACGGCCCGGACGGACAACCGTCTGTTTGAAGGACTCTTCGCCTCCTGCTCCGGCCGGGATTCGCTTTTCCGCGCCGGTACTGCTTCGTCCTGGATGCCCTACCCCGCATGGTCCGACAGGAAGGGCTGGGAAGAAATGATTCCGGAAAAAAGGCGGAACGAACTGATCCACAAGGGTGAAGAACTTCTCAGCTACGAATGGCAGACCCTGTACGCAAGCGACTATCTCGAGTATGAGAAAACAGGCGACAGGGCCATTATGAAAAAAGAATCAGGCAACCGCAGCGTCCTGAACGCCCTTATAGTCGCCGAACTGGCCGAGGGCAAGGGAAGGTTCCTGCCGAAGATTGCCGACGGAATGTGGTTCGAGACCCAGCGCCATTCATGGGACCATGCCCAGCATACCACGCGCCAGTCTTCCCACCGCACGCTGCCCGGCTATGACGAGAAGTTCATAACCCTCCACAGCGCGAACAACGCAGCCACGCTTGCAGCCGGCCTGTACTTCTTCAAGGAGGAACTGGACAAGATGGAACCGACGATATGCCGGACCGTGTACCGCGCCCTCGAAGAACACACCTTCAAGCCCTTCCTGGACGAGAGCCTGGATGCCGGTCCGCACGCCTTCTTCGGCTTCGTGGACAAGGGACAGATAATCAACAACTGGGACCCCTACTGCTGCCTATACACAACCTTCGCCTTCCTTCTGGCCGACCGCGACCAGGACAGGCTGGACCGCGCCATGGCCCGTTCTTTCAAGGCCATGGATGCATATCTCAGCTACATAACGCAGGACGGAGCCTGCGACGAAGGACCTTCTTACTGGCGCATGGCCTTCGGCAAGGTCTATGAATACGCCCGCATGATCTCGGACGCGACGGCGGGACGGATGAACGCGCTCACGGATCCCTTCCTGCTCAGGATGGGCGAATTCAAGATGAAAACCGACCTGGGCGACAACTGGCTGATGAACTTCGGGGACGCTGAAGGCCGGGCTTTCAGCGGAGCGCAGATGCTGACCTGGCGCTTCGCCGACGGAATCGGCAGCCGGGCCCTCAAGGACTACGCCACCTGCAAGCTGATCGACAAGGAGCGCAACAAGTTCAACGACTTCAAGTTCACCTGCTCCGAGATATTCACCGCCCTCGAGGACCTGCGCTTCGGGAATGCACTGAAGGAATACTGCCGGCAGGCCATGGAGAGGTGCGGCGGCGACCCCGCGGCATTCCTTGAGGCCACTGAAAAGTCCGTCGCTTCAGAATGGTATCCGGAAACCCAGCAAGCCGTCCTCAGGAACGGCGAAGGCTGGGTCCTCGCGGCAAAAGGCGGCCACAACAACGAAAGCCACAACCACAACGACACCGGTTCCGGCATACTCTTCATCGACGGCATACCGGTCATCGTCGATCCCGGCACGGGGACATACGGGAAAGACACGTTCGGTCCGAACCGCTACTCCATCTGGTACATAGGATCACATTGGCACAATGTGCCCGTCGTCCGCCATCCGCAGCTGCCCGGCGCCGGATACAGGGCTTCGATGTGCGAATGCGATACCGAAGCCGGTACCTTCACGACCGAATTCTCCGCGGCATACGGGCCCGACACCGGATGCTCCCTTCTGGAGCGCAGATGGGTACTGGGGAAAGACCGTCTCACCCTCAGCGACAGCTATGTCTTCACGACCGGCAAGATAGCCCGCATCGGTGAGAACTTCGTCACTCCGGGAAGGGTTTTCACGGCAGGGGACGTCGTCGGCGGCCGCAAGTTGAAAAAGAACGAACTGGTCATCGAAACGAAGAGTTTCGACAAACGAAGGACCATGTCCGTACTCGTGAAGATCCCTTCAGGATGGAGGGCCATCGTGATGAGCGAGGAGATGAAGGACGAAAGGCTCTCCAGGATCTGGGGCCCCTGGCTGTCCCGCATCATAATCTCGCCTCCCGCAAAATCCGCCCCGAAAGGAGTCTTCACGGCGGAATTTACCCGTCTCTAGAACTTGAAATCAGCGCCTATCTTCAAAGCGAAGTTGGCGGTTCTCATACGGCGCAGAACCTTTTCTTCCAGGTCGGTCCTCCGGACCGGCCCGGTTTCTTCTATGACCATCCTTTCATCCCTGTGGGTTATGCGCCAGAATGCGTCCACGCGCAAGACCTTGAAGATGTTGCTTATCCCGGCGCCCAGTTCGACGTAAGGGACGCGGCCAAGGGACGAAGTACCGTTGGGAAAGAGCATGGGGGATTCGATCTCACTGAAAGCCAGTTTCGTAAGGTCACCGTTGTTCTTGTCCGAGAGCCAGCCCCAGGTGGCCTTTGCGGAGACCTCTTCCCGAAGGCCCAGACGGCGTATCAACGGAATCTTACCGAAGAAGAAGCCGTTGAAGCAGTGATTGTAGAAAAGGGTCACCCAGCTGTCCGAGACGAACTCCATGAAATCCATGCACGAAAAGGAAAAACGGTCGTACAGATAGGTGCTGTTGCCCTCGTGGATGTGCAGCAGTGGATAGGGAACCCGCCCCACGACAGTACCGGCGTTGAAATACAACTTGGATGTCCCTATCGGAGGGAAACGGGGATTCCAGCGCATGGTCAGTTCCGGGCGGAGATAACCCCAGTCCCCCTCGCGCAGTCCGGGCACGGAGCCGGCGAGGCTGAGGGTCACCGCCGGGTAACGGGAATGGACATATTTCTTGATGAAATGGCCCCTGTTCACCGTCTCGTCCTTGGAAAAACGCAGGGAGACGTAAAGCTCGTTCGCCGCTACGGACGGAACCGCGGTCGAATCGGGCGCGTACATGGGCACATGGTACTTCTGCCCTATCCAGGGCTGCTCGCTGGGATAGAAACGTTTGAAATCCACCCCGGCCTCGGCGTTCAGGGACATCGAGAACTCATGCTTGTAGTTCGCCGAGAAAGAGGACATCATGGTCAGCCTGTTCTTCTTGCTGCCGCCAAAGATGCTGGCGAGGATATTCCCTTCGGATATCTTGCTCTGCCCGCTTCCGAGCTGGAACACGTCGTAACTTCCGGACACTGTCAGTTTCTTCTCGGGAACGCGGCTGAAAAGATGCTCCCAGCTGCCACCGCCCTTGAACTGGCGGTCGAGGGTCCCCCATGCGCCATAAACGGTGAACCTGTCCTTCCTGCTGAAATCCTTCGAAGTGCGCAGCCCGATCTGCGGGCGGAAACCTTCCAGGCTGTTGAAACTGATCAGCTTGAAATACGGGCCGATGCCTATCTTCCCCCAGTCGTAGTATCCGTTCACGACCGTATAGACCACGTCGTAGAGGCTCTTGTACAGGGGAACGGTCTTGACCCTGTCCACCATTTCATATACGGCCTGCTCCTTCCTGGAAAGGGGCTCGGGACGGGCCGCCGCCCAGAAAGCATCGTCCTTCGAATTGGCATCATCCTCCACCGCCACGATTCCCTTGCGGAGATCAGGCGTGCCTGCCGGACTCAGGTCAACCTTGTCATACACCATCTCCCGGCGTCCGATGAAGGAAAGCATCTTCGAAGAGTCCCGCAAGGACAGCGAAAGGTCGGCGTACAACTTGTCGGACTTGTAGAACCACGTCGAATCTGCCAGCCTCTGGTATTCAGCGTCCAGGACCAGGTCCCTCATCCAGTTGACGTTGGTGGTGTTCTTCATGTTGGCGTGGATGCTGCGCAAGGCGAAGTCCTCCACGTCTATGTGCATCTCCCCGTCGAAGGACGGGGTGGACACCAGGGACTTCGGATGATAACGCACGAGCAGGGTCTTCCGCCCGTCAGTCACGAGGGTGTCTATGATGTAGTAATTGTAATAGAGCAGGCCCGACTCCTGGATCGGGGAGGGGAACTGCATGTCGAACGCATCGATGAACGGCCGGTAGAAATTGGTTTTAAGGTGCATTGAGCCGGTGAACTGGCTCAGCAGGTTGTTCCCGTCCGGATTGATGCCGGAGACGCGGTTGGCGCGGACAGTCTCGGTGTCGAAGGCGGGGGAAGAAGAATGCCTGCGGGACGCCACGGTCTCCGAAATCATCACCGGCAGGTACGGCACCCCTGACACGGAAGATGTGTCCACGTAGTCGAACACGAAGCCGAACTCGCGGCGGAAGGATTTCGCAGTCAGCTGCTCCTCCGGATGGGTCATGTCCAGTTCTATCTTGCTGTACACCTCGCAGCCGTATTCCGGATGGTTGTCGGGATCGTTGCGGTCCCTGTGCTTCTGGATGTTCGCGAGAAGCTCGCGGGCCTTCTTGTTGTCAGCCTTGACATGGGCCCCGCTGAGGCGGTTGTCCGTCAGGGCGAGAGTAAAATTGACGGTGATGAAATGTCCGGGGACTATCTTCTTTTCCACCGTGTCGTAACCCAGCAGCTGGGCCACGAGGACGCTGTCTGCGGTATTCCTGTTCTCGAGATTGTAGTATCCGTCCAGATCGGTCGTTATACCCGTAGTCGTACCCTTGAAGTACACGGCGGCGAACGGGATTCCCTCGCCCTCACCATCGATGACACGACCCCTGATTTTGGTCGTCTGTCCAAGTAGTTCAAGGCAGGTTACCACCAGCAATACGCAGGTAAAAACTCTTCTTCCGATCGCACACATGCCGCAAATTTACTCATATTTGCAACAAGTATTTAAACTTTGACCCGGTTTTTGCTTCAAAGTATGACATGAACGGAAGGGAAGAATTGTTCAATACCCTAGTCAGGGACTACAGCGAGCGTCTTTACTGGCACGTCCGCTCCCTTGTCGATTCCCACGAGGATGCTGACGACCTCATGCAGGAGGTTTTCCTCAAGGTCTGGCGCGCCCTGCCCTCCTTCCGCGGGGACAGCGCCCCGTTCACCTGGCTCTGGAGAATCGCGACCAACGAGGCCCTGGGCTTCCTCCGGAAACGCAGGCTGCAGTCCATATTCGAGGGACTTGGAGGGGACGCGCAGGCAGTCGCCGCTGCGGAAGGCATCCACGACGGGGACAAGGCGGAGGGGCGTCTTCGCAATGCGATAAAAGCCCTTCCCGACAAGCAGCGCACCGTGTTCTGCATGCGTTATTTCGAGGAACTGCCCTATGAGACCATCTCCGGTATCACGGGCACATCGGTCGGCGCGCTGAAGGCTTCATACCACTTCGCCGCGGAGAAACTGAAAGACCTTTTATCCGATGATTAAACTTCCGGCATCCCTATCCATCTAAACAAACGGTTATGAGAAAGAAACTACCATACTCGGTTCCCGAAGGATATTTCGAATCCCTTTCCGCGAGACTCTCGGCGATTCCCGCGAAGGAAGCTCCCCGTACCCGGTCCTTCCGGCATGTAGCCGGAGCCCTCGCCATTGCGGCCAGCCTTGCGGCCGGCGTGCTGATCGGGACAAACATCTCCCGGCAGAAGGATGCGGCAAGCACCTTCCAGGACGACATTATCGCCTACCTCATCGATTCGGGAACCACGCTCGACCAGATTGGATATTCCTTAGATTTATAGGTTATGAAAAAGATTCTGATCCTTGTTGCATCCGCAGCGCTGGCAGTGCTGCCCATGCAGGCACAGCAGCCCCAGGGGCCGCAACGCAGCCACGAAAAAAGCGGCTGGTCAGAAAGGGTGCAGGCTGAAAAGATAGCCTTCCTGACCCAGTACGTAGGACTCACCGAAGCAGAAGCCCAGTCCTTCTGGCCCGTATACAACGCGATGGAGGCCGAAGGCCGCGAGTACGCGAAAGCCGAAAGGGACGCCTTCAAGGCCCTTAACAAGGCCATCGCCGAAAAGGCCGAAGCGGCCGAGATAAGCAAGCTCACGAAGGCTTACATCGAGGCATCCGGCAAGGGAGTGGACAAGCAGAAGTACTTCGCGAAGTTCTCCAAGATCCTCGCCCCCGAGAAGGTTGCCAAGGTGTTCCTTTCCGAAGAGCGTTTCCGCAGGCAGCAGATTTCCCAGTTGCGCGGTGGAGAAGGGCATCATGGCGGCCCGCAGGGCGGCCGCCCCGGCGGCCAGAAGGGTCCCCGTCCGGAAGGACAGGGCCAGAGGGCTCCGAAAACCGGAGAAACCACTCTGTAAAGACTGTCCTTTCATGTGAAAAGCGGGAGCCGGACAAGATCCGGCCCCCGCTTTTCACATCACCAAGGCGTCATTTCTTCGGCCCGTAGGCACTGTAGGCGGCCTTGAGTACATAGGCCCCGGTGGAAGTGTTGAAGCTCTCGAACGGATCCTCGGAGAGTTTGGTCATCGTGTTTCCGTCGGGTTTCACCTTGGAGTTCGAATGCGCCTTCAGCCAGTTCTTGCCGTCGACAAGTCCGTAGACTATGTTTCCGTCGACATCGACCTCGGATGCATCCTGCCCCTCACCGTAGCATATCATGAGGTAGGTTCCGGCGGAGGAAGAAGGATCGGCCCAGAAGACATTGCCCCTTATCGCAACGGACGCCGCCTGGTAGAACTTCACGTAGGAGTTCGCCGAAGGGCAATTGTAGAATATGTTGTCCTTCACCGAGATCGTTCCGTCCCAGGGCGAGCCGGTCTGGGCGACGTTCTGGTCGTAGTTGAACAACTGCACGGTCTGGCAGGTGGAGTTGTAGACCACGTTGTTCTCGAATGCGATTGTCTTGTAGACATGCAGCGCGGAAGACTTGTAGAAGTTGAACAGCTGGATGTTTCCGGTAGTGTGGACCATCTGGAAACTGCTGCCGCGGACCACAAGGCTCTTTATCCCTGTCGTGGCGACGCTGAGGTACATGACAGGCTTCTGGATTCCCGTCACGGTGCAGTCCTCGATGTGCAGCTTCTCGGCATCGGAGGTGGAACTCGCGTTGTTGAGCGCGTAAGTGGCATTGGAGCCGCCGTTGATATTGACGAGATCGTAATGGATGTTCTTCATGACGAGGGAAGCCCCCTGAAGCAGGTACCAGCACATAGTCGGACGTATGGTGACCGGCTTGTCGGCATAACGGCTTATCAGCAAGACCTGCTCGGAGATGCGGGTGATCGAAGGCGTGATCGAAGGCGGGTCCGAAGGCGTGAGCGAATACGTGGCGAAGGCGCATCCGTCGTTCTGCTCGAGGAAAAAGACGCCGGAAGTCTGATTAATCCATGTACGCAGGTTTTCCTCCTGCTCGTCGGCGAGCAGGAGCGTTCCCGCCCCATTCGTTGCCTTGTTGTAAGTCACACCGCAGATCACGATGTCCTTACCGTCCTGCCAGGCCTGCCAATAGTCATTGATCGCGGCAGCCTTGGTCGAGAACACCAGCTTGGAGACTGTTCCCAGCGTGGTCCCGTTCAGGGGAAGCACGTAGAGGGTGTATTCGCTGCCCTCCTCGAGGCCTGTCAGCGATCCGGCGGTCCCGGCGCCGGCGGTGCCGGATTCATTGATGAACTCGGCGGAAGGAGCGGCCTCGGAAGACTTGCGGACGATGTATTTCCATGAATCCGCGTCGGAAAGGGCCACAGTGAAGCCGAATCCGGTCTCCGTGGCCTCACCCGGGGT
>JAEEIQ010000095.1 GCA_016281435.1 Bacteroidales bacterium | reverse complement strand
ATCGTATATCCTGCGCTCTTCATTGAATGCGATTGCGCTGTATTCGGGAGCCAGGACCATGGATCCGCCAGCGGTGAAGATGCCCTTCAGCCCGTTCTCGACGACCTCATAGACGCCGCGTCCCGGGATGAAGGTGATTTCGGAGAACAGCGGGGCGAGAAAGACCGTCCCGTCCGCTCCGTTCACGCCCTTGAGGCCGCCCTTGACGACGTCATACGCGCCGCGCACCTCGTCGAAGGCGACGGAATCATACTCGGGGGCGAGAATGACGGTGCCGTCTGCCGCGGCAACGCCTTTCAACCCGTCCTTTTCCAGATTGAAGACCTTTCTTTCCGGGTTGAAGCTGACTGCGGAATAGACCGGAGCGATGATAATATTACCTTCCGGAGTGCAGATGCCGAAGTTCTCGCCGAGCTTGATGAGGAAGGCGTCGGCGTCCTGCATGTAATCAGCCCCGGCGTACTCCGCGCGGAGGATATACTTGAAGCTCTTTACATCCAGTAGTCCGGTGAATCCGGAGGAGATGACCTTGCAGATGCTGCCGCGCACGGGCACGGGCTGCTCGGAGAAGGAGTCGCGGAAGATGCGAAGGCCCTGAAGGGACACAACCTCCCAGCCGGCTTCCTCCTGGAACCAGATCTGCTTGAATTCCTTCCAGATGCTGACATCCCAGCACTTGGCAAGAATCTTCGTCCCGGCGGGGTCATATACGTCGAAGGTTCCGCCCGTCTCGCAGACGGTCAGGCCGGTCTCGGGATCATAGTCCTTCACGGAAGAGTACACGGGAGGGATAAGGTAAGTACCGTCCCTCTTGAGATATCCCCATTTGCCCTCGACCTTGATCTTCGCCGCGATGGTGCCGGCCGCATCAATCGTCGCGAAAGGCTTCGCATCCTCGAAGACCGCCTTGATGATGAAATGGCCCTTCTCGTCGCCGAAGCCCCATTTGTCCTTCTTCTGAAGGGGCATTACAGGCTCCGACATCTTCTTTTCACTTATGGGTTTCAGCACAGGATAATCCTGGGCGAAAAGCACTGCCGCCGTCAGGAGGAAGGCGATGGTGGCGATTATTTTTTTCATAAGCACCTTTTTTTTTACTCTACAAATATAATGAAAAAAGCTATCACTGCGAATCTTCCGTTTTCCGATGGCGACCCGGTGAGTAAATCTACCCACTTTGCTCACGGAACGGCAGTTTCATGTGCGAATGAAAAACAACTGGCACGGCGCTGCGGACCGGATCGGCCTCTGGGCGGCTTCTGGAGCGGTTTTTCCAGCAGCGGCCGTGCCAGTAACGGGTCCGGAAGGTGGGTGCGGCACGGCGCCTGAAGCTAAACCGCTGACACACTGCACCTTGCTCCGCGGCCCCGTGCCAGATAATTGCAAGTCCGCAGCCGGCAGTCCCGTCTTTTCATACATTTTTACTAACTTTGCTTTCACGATTCCAGGGGGGCAGAGAACCAAGCTGAGCTGCCTGGAGCGGCAGTATGTCAGAAGAAATGTCACTGGTGCGAGACCTGGCGGTGATCCTTATCGCCGCAGGGGTGTTCACGATAATATCGCGGGCGCTCAAGCAGCCCCTCGTGCTCGGTTACATTGCAGCCGGCCTGCTGGTCGGTCCGCACATCGACTTCTTCCCCGGAATCTCCAGCCAGGAAGCCGTCAGCCAGTGGTCCGAGATAGGCGTTATCTTCCTGATGTTCACGCTGGGACTGGAGTTCAGCTTCAAGAAACTGCTGAAGGTGGGGACGAGCGCGTTCACCGTCGCGGGAGGCAAGTTCATAGGGGTTTTCGTCATAGGCTTCCTTGTCGGCAAGGCCCTCGGATGGACCAGCATGGAAAGCGTCTTCCTCGGCGGCCTGCTGTCGATGTCCTCCACGGCCGTGGTAATCAAGGCCTACGACGAGATGGGCCTGAAGGGCCGGCCGTACGCGTCCCTTGTATTTGGGACCCTCGTGATAGAGGACCTCATCGCGATCCTGCTGATGGTCCTGCTCTCGACCATGGCCGTCTCGAAGCAGTTCGACGGCGCGGAGATGGTCCGCGGCCTCGTGCGCCTGGCCTTCTTCCTCGTGCTGTGGTTCCTCGCCGGCATCTACCTGATCCCGACGATTCTCGCCAAGGCCCGCAAGTACCTCACCGACGAGATCCTGCTGATAGTCAGCATCGGACTGTGCTTCGGAATGGTCAGCCTCGCGACTGCGGTCGGCTTCTCCGCCGCCCTCGGAGCGTTCGTGATGGGCTCCATCCTCGCCGAAACGATAGAAAGCGAGCACATCTCGAAGATAGTCGCAGGCATCAAGGACCTTTTCAGCGCCATCTTCTTCGTCTCCGTCGGAATGATGGTCAACCCGGCCATAATAGCGCAGAACTGGGCTGTCATACTGCTGCTTACGGTAGTTGTCATCCTCACCCATATCGTTTTCTCCACCGCTGGCGGAATAGTCTCCGGCCAGGGGCTTTCGAACTCGATCCACACCGGATTCAGCCTCGCCCAGCTCGGCGAGTTCGGCTTCATCATCGCGGGGGTCGGGACCTCGCTCGGGGTCATGCGCGACTCCATCTATCCCATCATAGTCTCCGTCTCGGTCATCACGACCTTCACGACCCCGTACATGATACGCTGGGCGGACGGGGCCAACTCGCTGGCGGAAAAGAAACTTCCCGAGAGGTGGAAGGCATGGATAGAGCGCGGCCGGGACGTGCAGCAGGAGAGGTCAAGCGCCGAAAAGAGCGAATGGAAGAACTACCTGCAGAGCTATTTCCTCAGGATAGGCCTCTACGGGGTCATCCTCGTGGCCATACTTATCGGGTCCAGAGCCTATCTGGAGCCGTTCCTAGGCAAGGTCTTCAGCTCCTGGAAACCGGGGCTTAGGAACCTTCTCAGCGCGACGCTCACGCTCGCGGTGATGTCCCCGTTCCTGCTGGGACTGTCCTCCGTCAAGGTCAGGGCCGAGTCCGCCCGCAAGCTCATCCAGGAGAAGGAAAGCAACCGCATACCCCTGCTGGCGCTACTCCTGTTGCAGGTTTTCATTGCCATTTCCTTTATCCTCGTGCTTCTCGCCAGCCACTTCAAGATGGCCGGATGGACTGTACTGGCCATAATCGCGGCGTCGCTGGTGTTCCTCATATTCGCAAGGAAATCCGTGATCAAGTTCAACGCCATAGAGAGCCGCTTCCTCGAGAACCTCAACGCCAAGGAGGAGCAGGAGCGAAAGCAGGCCCCTGTCGCGACCTCTTT
>JAEEIQ010000094.1 GCA_016281435.1 Bacteroidales bacterium | reverse complement strand
CTGATGAACGAAATCCTGCGGAGAAACAACCTCAGGAACGCCGAGGCCATGGAGAAGATGAAGGAAAGGTATGAAAGGCAGGTCCGGCACGCGAGGGTGACCGCTTTCCTGTCGGACCCGTCCAAGCAACTCGGAGAAGCTGACGAGACTTTCCTCTGCCGTGTGCTGGACCTGATAGATGCCGGGCTTACGCACCCGCAGTTCTCCGTCGAGACGCTCGCGGAGAAGGTCGGGATGACAAGGTCCAATCTCCACCTGAAGATGAAGACCATAGCCGGAATATCCCCTATAGATCTCATCACCAGGATACGTCTGGAGAAAGCGGCAGAGCTGCTCCGCGGCGGCCGCTTGACAATGTCTGAGATTGCCGAGGAGACGGGGTTTAACTCCGCATCATATTTCAGTTCCTGTTTCAGGAAAGCGACAGGCCTTACGCCCAAGGATTATGCCGCCCGTTTCCGGACTTCCGACTGATTTGACAATTTTAATATTTTGCTGACGCGCGATTTGACATTTTTGAAAATCGGCTTGCGTATATAATTGTCAAATTTGTGGAGACACGAAACTGATAATTGCATGACCGTCCGTAGAATATACGCCCTGGCAGCCTTTGCCGCCGCCCTTTCGGCCGCTTCCTGCGTGCCTGAAGGTCCCGGGGTAGAAGGAAACGGGGACAGTTTCGTGGCAACGGCCGGGGCTCTCCCGGGCTCGGCCGAAGGCGAGCCTTTCCTCTGGCAGCCCGGCGATGAGATGGCCCTTTTCCTCGGGGACGATTCGAGAAAGAAGGAAAGTGCCATCTACCGGACATCCATCAAAAAGCCCGCCGCTCAAGCGAGCTTCTCCGGGGTCGGTAAGGATGAGCCGGCCCTTTCCGACGGAAAGTACCTTGCCGTCTTCCCCTCTTCCGCGGTAGCCAGCTGGGCCGGCTCCGGCAAGAACTCCGTATATGTGGACATCCCTTCCGTGCAGACCGCGGTCACCGGCTCGTGGGACCCTGCGGCCGGGGTGATGGCGGCCTTCAGCGGGGACAGGGAACTCAGTTTCTGCCATGTGCCGGCCTATGTCAGTTTCTCGATAACCCCTGACTCCCCTGCAATAGTCTCCGTGAAGGTGGAGAGTCCCGATGGCCTTTCTGTGGCGGACCGGATGTGTGTCCGCTTTGACAGGCCCCTGACTGTCCGCGAGAACGGCACTTCCAGTTGCATGAGTCCGTCGGTGTCCCTCTCCGCCAAGGATGGCAGGGCCTTGGCGGAAGGGACTTATTATATCGCGGTCAACCCGCGGGTCTATCCCGGCGGGCTGGATTTCGTCTTTACGGACCAGGCCGGAAACGTCTGTGAACGCGCCGTCAGCGCGAGCCTGTCCCTTGCCAGCGGCCAGGCCATCAGCCTCGGCCCCATCGGCGAGAACCTTTTCAACGAGATTTTCGAACTGCCTTTCAGCCAGAATTTCTACCTCCAGGATGCGGTAGCGCCCCTGCGAAGGGATCTTGCGACCCTGAAACTCCGTATCACGAACCAGTTCCATACCGCCTCCGTGCACCTCAGCGCACCGGGACGCATGATGGCAGGAAAGGTCGTAAAGACCCCGGAAGGGACGTTCTACGTCGCGGAAGGCCAGGATTTCATTTCCTTCAACGCGATGCGTTCCGACGGGCCTGCTGATGCTGCCGGCGGCGTGCTGGAAGTCCCGGCCCTGATATGCCCCGGATCCTACCCTGACGGCATCTACGTCCGTATCTGCGACCTGGGCCACGGGGTGATGAACATGAAGGTCCCCGCTTTTACGGTAGTTGCGGGCGGCACGAAGACGGTCGACATTTCCTATGCCCGTGACCCTGATGTGGTCTTTTTCGATGCCTTCGACCTCTGCGCATGGGGAGGACGGCCCGGAGGACCGGAAGGGTCCGTGTTCCTTTCTCCTTCCGGAGCCAATCCCGGTACGGCGCCTGACCCTTCCCTGACCGGATTCGAAGAAGCAGGCAGGAAGGTGGATGTCCTTTGTCCCGGAACGGGCCTCATCCAGTCGAACACATGGTCGGAAGTAAGCGGCACCACCCTGGACGGCTGCCACGCGATGTCAGACTCCTACGTGCGCTCGCGCAACTTCAACGGCTACACCTATCTCTACCGCACACAGGAGTACCAGGGCTGCGTCGGCGTCAGCATGGAAACCAACGGCCGCGGATCGTTCCGCACGCCCCCGTTCAGCAGCATGCCCTGGTTCGGCTCCGCCCGGCTTGAATTCGACGTCTACGCCGCCGCGGGTTATGCCGACAGCTTCGAAGCGCGCCTCATCAACGGCGGTTTTTTCTCCGCCGCATCCATCGACGGGGCCGCTTTCTCCCTCACGGCATCCAACAACAGCTACCGCGAGGCGTCGGCCTACCTCGTCATCCCGAATTCGAAGATGGCTCCGGGCGGGAAATGGGTGCATTTCAGCCTCACGGCGGAGCATGTCTCGGACCTTTCTTCGGTCCAGATATACCCTTCCTCGACGCAGGACATGGTCCACGGTTTCCTTCTGGACAACCTCAAGCTTACGGCCCTTTTACCCGCAGCCCGGCCGTCCGGCGGCTTCCGCCTTCTGTACTGGAACATACAAGACGGCATGTGGGCGGACCAGGGCAACGATTATGCGACCTTCGTGGAGTGGGTGAAGAAGTTCGATCCGGACGTCTGCGTCTGGTGCGAAGGTAGCTCCATTTTCAAGACCGATTCCGACGATTACCTTGCCGCCGCCGACAAGTACCTGCCCGGCGGATGGCCAGCCCTGGCAGCCCGCTACGGCCACGCATACACTTCGACCGGCGCGGTCATGAACAATTATCCCCAGGTCATCACCTCCAGATATCCGGTCACGACAATACAGCAGATCGGCGTCCCTCCGGGAGAGACGCAGCGCATACGTTCCGGCGCAGGGATGTTCAGCATCGACATCGGCGGAAGGACCGTCAACGTCGTGACCCTTCATCTTTATGCGCAGAAGTACCGCCCGGACTGCCCCGAAGCGGAGAAACCCGCCAGCATCGCCGCTGGGGAAGGGGCTGCCTTCAAGGCATGGGAAATGGGAAAAATCCTGGACCTTACCCGTCTGAATCCGGAGTATTCCTCCAGGACGGACTGGCTGATGATGGGAGATTTCAACTCCCGCGCCCCAGTCGACAACTGGTACTACGGTCTTGAAGCCGACGATATCGATTTCCTTCCGCATAAGGACATTGCGGCGCGCACCGACTACGTGGACGTCATCGCCGCCCGCTACCCCGGCTGGTTCTTCTGGTCGAATCCGATGTCCCGCCGCATCGACATGGTTTACGCCTCGCCTTCAATGGCCTCCCGTGTCAGCGACGCTGCGATCGTAATCGACAGCTGGGCCAACCCGCAGCGGTCTCCCCACTCCGCCGACCGCTACACGCCCTCCGACCACCGGCCGATACTTGTAGACTTCAGCAAATGAAACACATTTACGATATGCGTCCAAAACTTAAAATCATGACCGCGGTACTGGCGGGGCTGCTGTGCGGAAACGCTTTCGCACAGCAGCCTGCCGGGACGGTGAGCGGAACTGTCCGGGATGAGGCCGGGCAGCCGCTTCCCGGCGCGACGGTGCTGGTTCAGGGAACCTCCAACGGCACCATGACGGATGCTTCCGGAGCATACACCTTGAAGGTGCCGGCCGGAAGCACCCTGCAGGCCATGTTCGTCGGGTTCGAGACCGTCTCGAAGCCAGTCGGCGGCAAGGCCGTGATAGACTTTGTCCTCCGCGAAGACAAGACCATGCTCGACGATGTCGTCGTCATCGGCTACGGCCAGGCCCGCAAATCCGACCTGACGGGCTCCGTCGCCACCGTGAAGATGGGCGACCTCCAGGGGGTGCCGGCCTATTCTGTCGACAACGCCCTGCAGGGCCGTGTCGCCGGGGCGGACATCATGACGACCACCGGCGAACCCGGTTCGGTCACCACGATCCGTATCCGCGGCACGCGGTCCATAACGGCTTCCAACGAGCCCCTGATCGTGGTGGACGGGGTGGTCGACGCGATCAATGACCTCAATGACGTCAATCCCGACGACATCGCCTCGATCTCCATCCTGAAGGACGCCTCCTCGACGGCCATCTACGGATCGCGCGGCGCCAACGGCGTCATCCTCATCACGACCAAGCAGGCCAAGGCGGGCGTCTCGAAGCCGTCGGTGATCTTCACCGCCGGAGTGGGCTTCTCCCAGCTGCCCCGCAAACTCGACGTTATGGACGCCGCCGAGTTCGCCCTTTACCGCAACGACTGCGCCCTCAGCGGCGGAGACGTCAACAATGCGGGCGTGACCACGGAAACCCCGCTTTCCGGCTACACTTACGCCAATCCATTCGGCAAGACCGGCACCGACTGGGTCGACGAAGTGACCCGTACCGCATGGTACCAGAACTACGGCCTGTCCCTCTCGGGCCGCGACAAGAACTCCAACTACCTGGCCTCCATCGCATGGAACGACACCGAAGGCATCATCCAGCGCAGCGGGCAGGAAAAGATAAGCGCCCGCATCAAGGTCAGCCGTACCCTTTACAAGTGGCTGACCGCCAGCTACAACGGCTTCTATGTCTGGCGCGACCAGCAGCCGGCCAAGGCCAGCATAGGCGGGACCACCGTCATAAATGCAGCCCAGTACCTGAGTCCGATGATACGGCCCATCGACGACTTCAACCCCTTCTATGACGGTGGCCAGAGGTTCAACAACCCGCGCGCCCTCATAGACAAGACGGTCCACCACCGCTACTACAACACCTCCACGCACTCCCTGACCCTCGACGTGACACCCCTTAAGAACCTGGCCGTCAAAAGTATCCTTTCCTACTCCAACTTCCAGCGCCACCAGTTCCGCTACTACATGAGCACGCTGCCGCTGAAAGCTGAAAACGACGGCGGCGAAGCCTACCGCGAGGAGTTCGATTCGAAGTCGTTCTCATCCGAAACCACGGTCAAGTACACCGTGGACAAGATCCTGCACAAGTTCAACGCGATGCTGGGATTCTCCGGCTATAGGACGGTGACCAACGACTTCTCTCTCAGCGGCAAGGGCTACACAGACGACAACATCCTCTGGAACAACATGAACGCGGTCATGGACAAGGAGACTTATTCCGCTTCGACCGACTACACGGCCGTAAACAAGATGTCCCTGTTCGCCCGCGTCAATTACAGCTACAAGTCCCGCTACTACCTGACGGTCACCGGCCGCACCGACGGAGCCTCCAACTTCGCCGCCGACCACAAATGGGCATTCTTCCCCTCGGCGGCCTTCCGCTGGAAGATATCGAAGGAGCCCTGGATGCGCGGCGTGAAATGGGTCGACGACCTGTCCATGCGTCTCAGCGCCGGGCGCACCGGCAACGACGCCATCGCCGCCTACAAGTCCATAGCGACCCTTTCGTCGACCACCTCCGGTTATCTTTTCGACGGTTCCCAGCCGGCGGCGGTCTACCGCAAGAACGTCGCCACCCCCGACCTGACGTGGGAAAAGACGGATTCATATAACATAGGAATCGACCTTTCCTCTTTCGGCAAGAGGCTGAACGTCGAACTCGAAGGCTACTGGAGCCGGACCACGGACCTCCTCCTGAATGTCCAGAAACCGACCCAGACGGGATTCAGCTCCCGTCTCGCCAATGTGGGAACGACCTCCAACAAGGGCGTCGAGCTGACCGTGGAGACCGTGAATATCCAGAAGAAACGCTTCCAGTGGCTCACCTCCTTCACTTTCTCGCACAACCGCCAGATGGTCGAGGACATAGGCACCGAAGACTTCGTCACCGCCTTCAACTCACTCGGTACGAGCAAATACATGATGTACGGCTACGTCAAGGGCTATCCCCTGAATTCCCTCTGGGGCTTCAAGTACGGTGGTACATGGAAGAGCCAGGATGAGGTCGCCCGCAACCAGGTCACCCATACCTATGCCAGCAACACGACGACCACCGGCTCGGCCCGCTACTACGACGTCAACTACGACGGGTCCCTGAACCAGGACGACCTGATCTACCTCGGCAACTCCGATCCCTACCTATACGGAGGTCTGCAGAACACCTTCTGGTGGCACAACCTCAAGGTCGGCGTCTATTTCGTCTATTCGCTCGGAGGCAAGATCTACAACATCTCCGAGATGTACATGGCCGGCTCGGTCTATACCAACCAGTACCGCTACATGCTCGGAGCCTGGCATCCGGTGCGGAATCCCCAGTCGGAAATCCCGGCCGCGGGATCCAAGCCCGGAGCTTCCCTGCCCAGCGACTTCATGGTCCACGACGCTTCCTACCTGCGCCTGAAGACCCTGGATGTCAGCTATACCTTCGACCTTCGCAAGTCCTCCATTCCCGTAAAGGAAATCACGGTGGGCGCTTCCGGAGACAACCTCATCCTCTGGAAGAGGTACAACGGTTTCGATCCGGACGTCAACTCCGAAGGCTCGTCCTCGGTCCTGCGCCGCGTCGACATCGGTGCATATCCGAAGTGCCGCACCATAATGTTCAACCTTAAAATGACGTTCTAGGCCTATGAAACGGATATTCAAACTCGCAGCCCTTGTCTGCGTCCTCATGCCGCTGAAGGCCTGCTCCCTCAACGAGGACACCACCGCCGTTTCCGTGCCCGGAGACTGGTTCCGCAAGTACAACGAATGCCAGCAGGTCGTCAACGGCTGCTACATGCCGATGAAGTCCATGTACAACGGTGCCCTTTTCCTTGCGACGGAATGCGTCTCCGACCTCATGTACTGCGCTTCCGGCACGCTCGACGCCAGCCTTGACGTCTCCCCGGCAGTGCCACGCTACGCTTCCACCGGCTGGACCCAGGGCTACCTCGGCGTGCAGAGGTGCAATTTCGCAGTCGCCGGAATAGAGAACTGCGGCGATGCCATCACGGATGCCCAGCGAGCCCAGCTGCTATGCGAAGCCAAGGCCCTCAGGGGTTTCTACTACTATTTCCTGACATCCATGTTCGGGGACGTGCCCTTCTACTTTGACGACGTCGCCGACGAGGAGACCATGGACAAGGTGGCGACCCTTCCCCGCATGAGCGCGACGGCCACCAGGCAAGCCATAATAGACGACCTCAAGCCCGTAGCCGCGGCCGTGCCGCAGGTGCGGACCTGCGAGGCCCCGGGCAACCGCGCCGGAGCCCCCCTGGCGTGGATGGTCATAGCGAAGTGCGCCCTCTGGAACAAGGACTACGACACCGCGATCGAGGCCCTGGAAAAGCTGGAAGCGATATACGGGGACCTCGCCCTGTACGATTATGAGGAGAACGCCCTCCTGCGCAACAAGAACACGCCGGAATCCATCCTCGAGGTGCAGCACATCTACACCCAGGGCGGCGTGTCCTATGTCTCCAACCTTTCCAGCATGAACCTCCCGACGAAGAAGATCGTGGATGAGGTGGCCTACTTCGACGGAGTCGAGATGCCGGAAATCGGGGAGATGGCCACGACCTACGCCGCGGCCCGCCCCAACAGATGGTTCATCTCGTCCCTGCAGACGCGCAACGGCCCGGACATCCGCGCCAAGGTCAACATGGCCTGGGAGTACAACGGGCAGGAATTCGCCAGCGTCGGGACGCGTCCCTGGAACGGACCCAAGTTCTGGTGCCCGGGACTCCAGGCCTCGTCCGACGGCAACAACTACACGGTCTTCCGCTATGCCGACGTCATGCTGATGCTTGCCGAGTGCTGGCTGTACAAGAAGGATTTCGGCAAGTCAATAGCGTATCTGGACAAGACGAGGGTGCGCGCCGGCATCGGGCCGTATACCTTCCGCACCGAGGCCCGCCTCGAGGAGGAAATCCGCAACGAGCGCGGACGCGAGCTGTACGGTGAGTTCCAGCGCAAGTTCGACCTGGTCCGCTGGGGCATCTGGTACGACAAGGTGCAGGAGTGCAGCGACTACACCCGCCTGAAAAACCAGATGAAGCCGTGCCACCAGTACTATCCCATCCCGGACATCGAGGTGGTGAACTCAGGACACAATCTAGACAACAAAGAGTATGAGAAATATGGGCTTTAAAAAGATATCGGCAGCTTTCTTCGCAGCCCTTCTCGTCCTTTCGTGCGAGAAGCCGTACGAAGTGGATTATCCCCTTGCGGTGGATTCGCGCCTCGTCAAGCTCAGCTCGAAGGCAGGCAAGACCCGCGTGGTCGTCTGGTCCGACAGGGACTGGAAGTGCGGGCTGTGGTCCCAGGATAAGGTCTGGGCCACCCTTGACAGGGAAAGCGGCCACGGCATGGGGGATATGCTCTTCACCTACGAGGCCAATCCCGGGGTGACCCGCAGCCTCGCGATCGCACTTTCGGCCGGTGCCGTCAAGGACACGGTCTGGATGCAGCAGGCCGGAGCGATAACGGCTCCCAGATTCACGCCTGCGACGCGTAATTTCTCTCCTTCTTCCGCCGGCGGCCACCTTGGCACCACGGTGACCACCAATCTCTCGCCCTGTTTCGACCGCATTGTCCCGATCATAAAATGGACAGAGGGCGACGGCGGCTGGATCAGCGGCGTCAAGGTCGCTTCCGAAGGCATCTCCTTCGACGTGGCGGTCAATATCTCCGGTTCGGTCCGCAAGGCCGAAATACTTTTCGACATTCCGGGCATGGTCGAACCTTCGCCTTTCCCGGCTGCGCTCATCACGGTAACCCAGAACCCTTAAAGATCGGAAGAAATGAAAACAGGCAAAACATTATTCTTGATTCTCGCCGCGCTCCCGGTCTTCTTCTCCTGCAAGGTGGACGATGCCCTGCAGGTGCCGCTGGTCGAGCTCGGGCTGCCGCAGAGGGAGTACCTCGCTCCGGCGGCGGCAAGTGAAGTGGACCTGCAGGTCTGGGCCAACGGTAAATATGACGTGATCATCGAGGAGGGCGCGGACTGGATACGCTCGGACGAAAAGTCCGGCAGCGGAGACGGGGAATTCACGGTCAGCGTCGAGGCCAACCCGGGATTCCGCCGCAGCGGCCGCGTCTTCGTCGTAAGTGCCGTCGGGGACAGGGCCGACACCCTCAGCATCAAGCAGGAGGGCATCGAGGCCAAACTGACGGCTGCCAATACTTCCATAGATGTCCACGGGGCCGGCGGCAGCCATTCCGTCTCCCTGACCACCAATGTCCCGGACGACCGGATAGCTTGCGTGACGGCGTATCCCGAAGACGCCCCCGAATGGATACGTTCTGCGCGCATCGCGGAAGGCACCCTGAGCGTCGATGCCGATCCCAACACGGCCTCTACGCCCCGTAACGCGACCCTTACCCTCTCATTCACTGATGGCTGGGGAGACGAAAAGTCGGTGGTTTTCAACGTCGTGCAGCGCAATGCCGCGGAAGAGTTCGGAAGGGTTATAAGCTATTCCGAACTGAAGGGCGATTACGCAGCCGACGGCCGGCCGGTGACCGACTATGTCCTCATCGAAGGCATAATCGTCAGCGACCCCGCTTCCGGCAACGTCGCTTCCAACGAGCAGACCACGACGACCAATATCGACTACAACGGCACCAAGAAGGCGGCATACCTCGAGTCTTACGACGGAGTCGGGGGAGTGTATCTGAAATGCGCCACCGTCGATGACAACATCTTCCGGCGTTACGACAAGGTCCGCATCCTCCTGACAGGGACCGTGCCCACCCTGAAGAACGACCCCGACCGCATCGAGATCTCCGGCGTGGCCGCGTCCATGGTGGTCTCCCGTGAGGAAGGGACGGCCTCCGACGTGCCCGTCAAAGAGAAGAGCATCTCCGAACTTACCGACTCGGATCTCTACACCTTCGTCACTCTCAAGGACGTCGAGTTCGCGGTCCGCAAGGGTTCGCTCGTCCCGATCAACGAAGGCTATTCGGTCGGTGCCCTCTCGAACCGTTTCAACGCCTTCCCCCGCCTGCTTCTGGATAGGAACGGCCAGTCCATCTACCTTGTGACCAACACCGTATGCTCCTTCCGTAACGAGGGGACACGCCTGCCCTACGGCTCCGGGAAACTGTCCGGGGTCATAGTGCATGAAAGGTTCCCGCGCTTCGCATGGAAGGAAGGCGCCGATCCCGTCGACGTCGAGGACGACCCTTCGCTCGGCCGCCTCGGGACTTACCAGATACGCCCCCAGACCAAGGAGGATATATGGTCCGGAATGAAGGACAATTTCGAGGATGGATTCGCCGCCATGCTGACGGAATACCGCTTCTGGAATCCCGATCCCGACGCCGGGGTGCTCAGGCCCACCTACGGGGACAACGGATGGTTCACCCATACTTACGCCGGCTACACCGAGGCCACCTGGGGCCAGCGCATGACCACGCGCAACAGCTATTCCTATCTCGGTCCCATAGGCCGCAAGGACGGCAACATGTTCGGAGTCCACATGGGCAACGTCAACGGCTGCGGGATAGTGCTCGACCCTGCGAAGGACCGATGGAACGCGGCCATGTCCGGCTTTGTCGGCACCAACGCCGACGGCTCGAAGGAATGGTGCGGCCCTGCCGCCGTGGAAACCGGAGCGAAGAACATCAACTCCGACGGGAACTGCACCGTCCAGGGAGCGGCCTATCAGGTCTGGAAGAACGACAATTGGTTCTCCGCCGACGGCCGCCCGCATGCATGGATGATGAAGGTCTCGACGGCCGGAATAAGCACCGACCATATCTCCCTGCAGCTGGCCACCTTCAACGACAACTACTTCACACCCCGTTTCTGGAAAGCCCAGTGGGCTGTCACGGACTCCATGGCGGAAGGAGACGACGAAGAGTGGCACACCTTCGGAGAATATATCGTGCCCGACCTCTCGAAGGACACCAAGACCCTTACCTTTACCACCTCGGGAACCAAGCACATCAACCTTCCCATGCCCCTTGAGGTCCTCGGGAAGTCTGACCTGTACATAAGGCTGATTCCGGCAAGCGACGCATGCTCGGACGGGGACTGCTACTCGGCCGCGAAGTGCGCTGACGCAACTTCCGGGACCCACGGCAACATGATAGAGTACATTGCAATAAGATACAATAAATAATGACGCTTATGAAAATCAGATGGATTATCGCGGCCCTGACTGCCGCAGCGCTGGTTCTCGCTTCCTGCGAAAAGCAGCCGAAGTATTCCAGCAACCAGGAAGAAGAAGGCGGAGAGAATACCGAGGTCGTCGACCCCGGAGAGAACACAGATCCGGAAGAACCGGAGGGACCTGTTGTTCCAACGGACGACAGGCTTCTCGGCCATATCACCGTCACCGCGCCGGAAGCGGCCGCTGGCTGCATCTCCTTCCAGTGGAGCTCGACCGACGTGATCAGCGTGTGGTCCGGAACGCCCAATGACTTCAACGTGGGAGGTCCCGTTTCCGCGGAATATACCGCCGATTTCGAGACCCCTTCCGTCACCGCTTCGTTCAAGAGGCCCGACTCTCCCGAGCCCGTGGCGGCAGACGGCCTGTACTTCGCCGCCTATCCGCTTTCCGGCGTGAACCAGTGGTACAACACCAGCGGCTACCGCCTCTATTTCTCTTTCTATAAGGAACAGGTCGCGGTCAAGGACGGCTGGGATTCCAGGCACGGCGCCATGGTGGCGACTTCCGAGGACGGGAACTTCACTTTCCGCCATCTCAGCGCCTATGTGAAATTCACTGTGGCAGCCTCCTGCGCCCCGTTCGTCTCGCTCAAGGTTGCGACTCCTGACGGTACGAACATCGTCGACAGGCTCCGCGTGGACCTGCCGGCCATGACGTATTCGCCGAACAACCTGAAGGCCCTGAGAAGCGATTTCGTGACCATCGCCCCTGCCGGCGGTGCTGCGTTCGAAGCCGGGACCTATTATATCAGCATAGTCCCGCGCGCTTACTCCGAATTCAACCTGACCTTCACGAATGCCGACGGCAAGACCGTGGCAAAGCAGGTTTCCGTCGGCCATGAACTCCAGGGCGGCGAGATCGTCGACCTCGGAAGCATCGACGGCCTGAATTTCAACGAGGAGCTCCCGACCGGTCCCGACCCGCACCTTGCAACCGCATACAAGAGCGAGGGCGTCTATTTCTGGATCGATCCCTTCGACAAGACCAAGGGAAAGATAGTCTCCCCCTGGAGGGCCATCCACACCTGGGGCCCCAACGGCCAGGCCACCGGAGCCACTTCGACGGACCCTGCCGCAAACATCGTTGCCTTGAAGACGGTGGCGGGCGAGGGCTACGGCGATACATATGCCCTCTATGCCTGTGAGCAGCTCGGCGCCGGATGGAGGGTCCCGACCCGCAAGGAATGGGAGTACATGTACAACACCTATTACGGAAAGGCCCTGGACAATGAGCTGGTGGCCAACACGACCGACTACCGCACGGGCGACGACGATGCCGCTGCCGCCGCCGCGAAGTTCGAGGCGGCCCTGACGGCCTGCGGAGCGACCGAAGCCATGACGCTCGGCGGCACCGAGAAAGGTCCCCAGTACTGGACGGACTGCGAGAAGGCCGAGTCGTCAGCCTATACTTTCCGCTTCGGCCTCATCAACGCCACCACTTCCACCGCAACGAAGAGCCAGACCACGCCTTCGATCTACACCCGCTGCGTCAAGGAAGTCACAGTAGAATAATCAGATTTTCACGGATATGAAAAAGACTTTGGATTACGAATCTCCCCGCGCCTGGCAGATGCCGCTTGAGGCCGAGGACCTTCTCTGCGCCAGTCCTACCACGGCTGACGACCTGAATGAAAAATACGATTGGAGCTCCGAGATCTGGGGCAGTTAAAAAATGAATGCCATGAAAAAGATAATGATTATCGCGGCATTCTCCGCCGCCCTTCTTGCCGCCTCGTGCGAAAAAAGCAACGTCGCCGCTCCCGGAGACGCCTCCAAGGATGCACTTCTTACACTTAGGGCTACCAGCAGCGAGACTCATCCTACCCGCACTACCTCCGACGGGGTCCATGTCCTTTGGAAAAGCGGGGACGTGATCAGCGTATGGTCCGGCACCGCCAATTCTTATCCGACGACCCCGGTGGTTTCCGCCGAGTATATCACCTCCGTTACCACTCCGGCCGCGACCGCCACGTTTACCACCGGCGGCGATCCGGCGGCTGCTGACGTCAACGGGAAGTATTATGCTGCCTATCCTCTTTCCGGGGTGAACCAATGGTACAACGGAGGCGCGAGGGTCTACTTCTCCTTCCTGCAGGACCAGATCGCCGTCAAGGACGGATGGGACAGCCGGCACGGCGCCATGGTCGCGGTCAGTGAAGACGAGAATTTCGTGTTCCGCCACGTCAGCGCCTATATCAAGTTCACCGTCGGTCCTTCCAGCCCTTCCTTCAAGGCCCTGAAGGTCACGACGAAGGACGGGACCTATATCGTGGACAGGCTTCGCGTCGACATGCCGGGCATGGCTTATTCTTCGAACAAGCTCGCTGCCCTCCGAAAGGACAACGTGACGCTTTCCACATCTGACGGCAATCCTTTCCCCGCCGGCACGTATTATATCAGCATCATCCCGACTACTTATGCCGCCGGCATGGATTTCTCGTTCATCAGGAGCGATACCGAGGTCGCCGTCAAGAGCGTCGCCTCCTCTGCGACCCTTGCTGGCGGGGACGTGATCGATCTGGGGACCGTAGGAAGCCTGATCTTCGTGAACCCCTCGGCTGATCCGCACCTTGCTACGGCAAAGGGGACCGAAGGCGTCTATTTCTGGGTGAACCCTGCTGACAACACCAAGGGCAAGATTGTCTCGCCCTGGAGAGCCATCCATACCTGGGGCCCCAATTCCCAGACAACAGGTGCTACGTCGACTACCGACCCGGCGGCGAACGTAAGCGCCGTAAAGACCGTCGCCGGAGAAAACTTTGACGACAGGTACGCCCTTTACGCCTGCGAACAGCTCGGTTCCGGCTGGAGGGTCCCTTCCCGTAGCGAGTGGGAAATAATGTACAATGTCTATTACGGGAAAGCCTACGACGCGGCCCTTACCGCCAACACCACGGACTACAGGAAAGGTGACGATTCCGCCGCCGCTGCCGCCGCGAAGTTCGAGGCGGCCCTGACCGCCTGCGGAGCTACCGAAGCCATGACTCTCGGCGGCACCGATAAAGGCCCCCAGTACTGGACGGACCGCGAGAGCGGGGCTTCATCAGCCTATACTTTCCGTTTCGGTATAATCAACCTCGACACCTCCACCGCGACGAAGAGCCAGGGCACGCCCTCGATCTACACCCGCTGCGTCAAGGAAGTGACAATAGAATAATGAAAAGCATTTTCAAAATCGCGGCGTTACTGGTCGCAGCAGCAGGGCTGCTGCTGATGCTGACCGCGGCGGCGCCGAAGGCACGGAAGGTCCGCATCCTGTACTGGAACATCCAGAACGGGATGTGGTCCGACCAGCCCAACCACTACGACAACTTCGTCAAGTGGGTGAAGAAAAAGAAGCCGGATGTATGCGTCTGGGCCGAGGCCAAGACCCTGTACATCGACGGGACGGACCAAAGCCTGGACGAGGACGAGCAGTATCTTCCGAAGCACTGGCCCGAACTGGCGGCCCGTTATGGCCACAAGCACGTCATGATGTGCATGCATCGCGACAACTATCCGCAGGTCATAACCTCCCGCTGGCCCATCGAGGAGATGCTCCACATCGAAGGCGCGAAGCCCGACTCGATAGTCGTGCACGGTGCCGGATGGGCCCGCTTCGATCTCGGGGACGGCCGCAAGCTGAACGTAGTCAGCGTGCATACCTATCCGCAGAAGTACCGTTACGGAGTCCCTGTCGCCGACCGGGCCCGCAGCGGCGCCGCCCGCGAAGGCGACGAGTACCGCAGGATGGAGGTCAAGTACATCTGCGACCACACTGTCCTGAAGGATCCGGACGCAAGGAATAACTATTGGTTCATGTGCGGGGATTTCAATTCGGTCTCGCGTGCCGACAACCACCACTACAAGCTGCCGGAGGACGCCCCGGACTTCAAGTGCCAGGACTACATAGCGGACGAAACCCCGTATATTGACGTTATCCAGGCCCTTACCCCAGGAGTTTTCCAGACCTCGAACCGCGGAACCCGCCGCGGGGACTATGTTTTCTGCACCCCGGGTTTGATGG
>JAEEIQ010000093.1 GCA_016281435.1 Bacteroidales bacterium | reverse complement strand
GGACCTTACAGACCGAAGCCCTCGGGCTTCAAACCGGGCGGTCGGAGACCCGATCCTCGTCAGATGCAGAAGCGTGACGAGAATGAGTTGAACATCAACGAGCAGATCACCGCGCAGCAGGTGCGGCTGGTCGGAGACAACATCCCCGAGCAGGGGGTGTATCCGATCGCCAAGGCCCTGAAGATGGCGGAGGAGATGGAGCTGGATCTCGTCGAGATCAGCGGCAAGGCCGACCCGCCCGTGTGCCGCATCCTCGACTACCAGAAGTACCTCTACCAGCGCAAGAAGAAGGCCAAGGAGATGAAGGCCAACGCCGCCAAGGTGGTGATCAAGGAGATCCGCTTCGGCCCCAACACGGACGAGCACGACTTCCAGTTCAAGCTTAAGCACGCGCAGGAGTTCCTCCAGGAGGGCTCGAAGGTCAAGGCCACGATCTTCTTCCGCGGACGCTCGATCATGTTCAAGGACCAGGGAGAGAAGCAGCTCCTCCGTTTCGCCGTAGAGCTCGAAGAGTTCGGCCGTCCCGAGAACATGCCGGTGCTCGAAGGCAAGCGCATGACGATGATAATCGCCCCGATGAAAAAGAAATAACCGTAGTGGTTACGGCTATATATTATTAACAAACAATTAAAAACAATGGCAAAACTTAAGACCAACTCCGGTGCCAAAAAGCGTTTCACGCTTACCGGAACGGGAAAGATCAAGAGGAAGCACGCTTACCACAGCCACATCCTCACGAAGAAGACCAAGAAGCAGAAAAGGAACCTGGATCACTTCGCCATCCTCGAGAAGGTGGACGTGAAGAGGGTTAAAGAGCTCCTGGCCCTGTAGTATCATTATTGTTTAACTTGGACCGCAGTTCAAAGAGCCTCGCGTGAGGTCACTGCTTCCAAAAAATCACCAGTAAAATGCCTAGATCAGTTAATTCAGTCGCTTCAAGGGCGCGCCGCAAGAAGATTCTCAAAAGGACCCGCGGTAATTTCCTTTCCAGAAAGAATGTCTGGACAGTTGCGAAGAACACCTACGAAAAAGGTCTGACGTATGCGTACCGTGACCGCAAGGCCAAGAAGCGCAATTTCCGCGCTCTCTGGATCCAGCGTATCAACGCAGCCGCCCGCCAGTATGGTATGACCTACTCCCAGTTCATGGGCAAGCTTGCCAAGGAGAATATCGGTCTCAACCGCAAGGTTCTCGCCGATCTCGCCATGAACAATCCCCAGGCGTTCGAGGCCATCATCAACTCCGTTAAATAAATCGGAAGAAAGTCCTGAAAGATGAATTGGAGGGATATCATCCGCAACAAGTGGACAAAGTTCATATTCTGGGCTTTGTTGTATCTCGCGTGGGTGATTTGGCTCGGAAACTTCTGGTGGCTTTTCGGCCTGGGTGTCATCTTCGACATCTTCATCACCCGGAAAGTGCGCTGGAATTTCTGGAAGAAGCGTTATGAAGAGGGGCAGAAGCACGATGCGTGGAATGACTGGCTCGACGCCATAATCTTCGCCGTGATCGTCGTCACCTTCATCAACATCTTCTTCTTCCAGGCCTTCAAGATCCCTTCATCTTCGATGGAGAGCACGCTCTACACCGGCGACCACCTCTTCGTCAGCAAGCTGACTTACGGCCCGAGGGTTCCAGAGACTCCGCTGACCATACCCTTCACGCACAACACCATCTTCGGCAAGGAGTCCTACTCGACTCTGATAAAGAACAAGTACCGCAGGCTTGCCGGGATCAGGGAAGTCCGTCGCGGGGACTGCGTGGTCTTCGGATTCCCCAACGGGGACACGGTCCTGCGCAAGGCGCCTTCGGAGGATTATTACTCCCTGTGCCGCCTTTACGGCAGACAGACCGTCATCCGCAACTGGGGGCCGGTCGTGTCCCGTCCTTCCGACAAGAAGGACCACTATGTCAAGCGTTGCGTGGCCGTAGCCGGGGATACCCTCAGCGTCCGGGACGGACTTGTGTGGATAAACGGCGAGAAGCAGGAAGTATGGCCCGGAATCCAGTTGTCATATGCGGTGAAGACCACCGGGGGGCGGATCAATGCCCGGACCCTCGGCAAAATCGGTCTCAACCTGCAGGAACTCTGGTACGACCCTTCGCTTCCCGGCTATCCCATGATGCCGCTTACCGCGAAGATGCTGGAAGAAGTGCGCGGACTCGCTTCCGTGGAAAGCGTGGAGCCTAATCTCGACGTCTGGCCGCCCGACTATCCGGACAGTTACCTGACCATTTTCCCCTTCTCGGAAGACTATTCCTGGACCAGGGATAATTTCGGGCCTGTCAGGATTCCCCGCAAGGGAGATGTCGTGGCGCTCACGCAGAAGACTCTTCCGCTTTACCGCAGGATCATAGCCGAGTACGAGCACAACAGCCTTGAGACGAAGGCGGACGGGACCATCCTCGTCAACGGGGAGCCCGCCGACAGCTATACCATCGGACAGGACTACTACTTCATGATGGGAGACAACAGGCACAATTCCCTCGATTCGAGGTATTGGGGCTTTGTCCCGGAGGACCACATAGTCGGCAGACCCGTGGTCATCTGGCTCTCCACCGACCGCGGGAACAAGTTCCCGAAGAATATAAGATGGGGCCGCTTCCTCAAGTTCGTGTAGAATTTGGAATTACGGAATTTTGTAACGAAATTTGCAGCCCCTTGTTTTAGAACGAAAAACAAAAAATAATAAGTTATGGCAAAGGTTTGTCAAATAACCGGAAGGAAGAGAATGAAAGGCAACAATGTTGCCCATTCCAAGCTGCGCACCAAGCGCGACTTCTCCCTCAACCTCAAGAACAAGAAGTTCTGGAGCGAGGAAGAACAGAGGTACATCACCCTCAAGGTCTCCTGCAAGGGGATGAGGATCATCGAGAAGAACGGTCTCGACGCGACTCTTCGCGAGGCCAGGAAGAAAGGATTAGTTAACCTTGTTTAATTCAAGACGCTATGGCAAAGAAAGCAAAAGGAAACAGGGTGCAGGTCATCCTCGAATGCACGGAGCAGAAGGAAAGCGGCGTACCCGGAATGTCCAGGTACATCACTACCAAGAACAAGAAGAATACCCCGGAGAGGCTTGAACGCAAGAAATACAATCCTTTCTTGAAGAAGGTCACCGTCCATCGTGAAATCAAATAATCAGGGAGATTAAGTTATGGCAAAGAAAGCCGTTGCAACATTCGCAGCAAAGGCCGGTGCAAAGAGCATGGTCAAGTGCATCCGTATGGAAAAGTCCCCCAAGACCGGAGCTTACGTTTTCACGGAGCACCTCGTCGAGGCGGAAAAGGCCAAGGACTACTTCGCCAAGAAGTAATTTCCGAGGTTTGCAGATATGGCGGGAGCCGGGAGGATTTACCTTCCGGCTCCTGTCTTATTGTGCGATGAACTGATAGATGATGTATCCGGCCTGCCGCGCTGGGGCCGTGGTGCTTGAAGAAAAGCGGGATAGCCGTGCGGCGCGTATGGCAAAGGACCTAAGGCACGCGTCCGCGGACGAGGCGGATTCGTCGATCTTTGCCATCATGACCGTGCCCTGCGGGCTTACGGTGATGATTACCTTGACCTCGCCCGCTCCCATGCAGCGGTATGCCGGGATAGGGAGGTGGCTGGCTTTGCGGCCTTCCAGTTCCCATGCGAGGACCGAGGGTCCGGAATAGGGTTTGTTCTCCTTCTTGTCAGCCTTCTCTTCCTTGCGCGCAGGTTCGACATATTCGTCCTCATCCGGCAGGGCGGACTGACGCAGTTGCTCCTTGAGCCTTTCAGCGTCCCTGTACAGCTGCTCAGCTTCTTCCGGAGTCGAGCGGTCGTCCTTCAGGGACGAGCGGTCCACGGCCACGTTCATGACCGGAGTGCTGCCCGCATCGGCGAGCATCTGGTTCAGCCTGTCGTTTATTGCCTGCTGGAAATCCAGTTCACGCTTGAGTTGCTCTATCCTCTCCAGCTCTGTGAAGTCGAGGACGAAACTCTGCTCCCGCTTCAAGGAGACGCCGAGCTGGATGCCAAGCAGGATGATCAGTACAGCCAAATGCACGATCAGCGTGACATAGAGCCCGGCCCTGTCTTCTTTCGGAAGGCGTTTCATAGGGGTTATTGCTCCCCGAGGGACTTTTCTACCGTCGCGAGTATGACGTCGATTCCGACCTTGTTGTGCCCGCCCTGGGGCAGGATCACGTCGGCGTAGCGCTTGCTGGGTTCGATGAACTGGAGGTACATGGGCTTGACGGTACGGCTGTAGCGCTCGATGACCCAGTGCACGTCCTTGCCGCGCTCGGCAATGTCACGGGCCATGACGCGCATCAGGCGGTCGTCGTCGTCAGCGTCCACGAATATCTTGATGTCCATCTGGTCGCGGAGCTTCTTGCAGGTGAAGATGAGTATGCCCTCGATGATGATCACGTCCGCGGGTTCCACAAGGGTAGTCTCAGTCTTCGAACGGGAACAGGAGATGAAGGAATATATGGGCTGGCGTACGCTGCGCCCTTCCTTCAGCTCCTTCAGCTGCCGGCACAGGAGATCCCACTCGATCGCGTCCGGGTGGTCGAAATTCTGGGTGCGCTTCTCTTCATCCGAAAGATCGCTTGAATCCTTGTAGTAGCAGTCCTGGGGGAGTACCACCACCTTCTTGTGCAGCCGCTCCGTAATGGCCTTTACGACCGTGGTCTTGCCGCTGCCGGAACCTCCGGCTATACCTATTACCAGCATCAGAATTCGGCGTTTTTAGGTGTGCGCGGGAAAGGAATGACGTCGCGGATGTTCTGCATGCCCGTGATGAACAGGAGCAGACGTTCGAAGCCCAGGCCGAAGCCGCTGTGCGGGCAGCTTCCGAAACGGCGGGTGTCGATGTACCACTCGAGGTTGCGGCGGCTCATTCCGAGCTCGTCTATGCGGGCCTCGAGCTTTCCGAGGTCGGCCTCCCTCTCGCTTCCGCCGATGATCTCACCGATCTTGGGGAAGAGGATGTCCATGGCCCTGACGGTCCTGCCGTCCGGGTCCTGCTTCATGTAGAAGGCCTTGATGTCCTTCGGGTAACCGGACATGATGACGGGCTTGCCGAAGTGCTTCTCGACAAGATATCTTTCATGCTCGCTCTGCAGGTCCACGCCCCAGTAGACGGGATACTCGAACTGCACGCCGTCCCTGACGGCCTGCTCGAGGATCTTGATGCCTTCCGTGTACTCGAGACGGACGAACTTGGTGCTGATGACGCTTTCGAGCCTCTGGATGAGTTCGTTGTCGTAACGGTCGTTGAGGAACTGGATGTCGTCGCGGAAGTTGTCGAGGGCGTATTTCACCAGATGCTTGATGAAGTCCTCGGCGAGGTCCATGTTGTCTTCGATGTCATAGAAGGCCATCTCCGGCTCTATCATCCAGAACTCCGCGAGGTGGCGGGGAGTGTTGGAATTCTCGGCGCGGAAAGTAGGTCCGAAGGTGTAGATCTCCCCGAGGGCCGTGGCACCGAGCTCGCCTTCGAGCTGTCCGCTGACGGTGAGGCTGGTCTGCTTGCCGAAGAAGTCCTTCGAGTAGTCGGGAAGGCCCTTCTTGTTCTTCGGGACATTGTTCAGGTCGAGTGTGGTGACCTGGAACATCTGTCCGGCACCCTCGGCGTCGGATGCGGTGATCAGGGGAGTGTTCAGGTAGACGAAGCCCTTCGAGTGGAAATACTCATGGATGGCGTAGGCCATCTGGCTGCGGAGGCGGAGCACCGCTCCGAAAGTATTGGTCCTGGGACGCATGTGCGCTACCGTGCGCAGATACTCCATCGAAGTGTCCTTCTTCTGCAGGGGATAGCGCATGGGGTCGCATTCGCCGTAGACTTCGATCGATCCGGCCTTGATCTCGACGGCCTGTCCGCTTCCGATCGACTCGACAAGCATGCCCCTAACGGCTATGCACGCTCCGGTGCTGATACGCTGGAGGACAGGCTCCGTCTCGGGAGTCTTGTCGCAGACTATCTGTATGTTCTTGATAGTGGAGCCGTCGTTGAGGGCGATGAACGCTATTTCCTTGTTGCCTCTTTTCGTCCTTACCCATCCTTTGGCAAGGACCTCGCTTCCGGGGGCCATCCCCAGAAGATCCTTCACCTTGATCCTTCTGATTTCTTGCATCTGTCTAATTATATTTTATCAAAAAGGCGGTGCCAAAGACTGTTTCTTGGACACCGCCTTTCAGGTGCGGGGCTGCTTTATTCGCCGCCCTTCCGTGCTGAATACATTATCTTCAGTGCCGAGCAGCGCCTGAGCTCCTGCTTGACGTCCGTGATGATACCCATACGGACATCCTGGTCGGCCCTGATGCTGACCGTCATGAACTGGCGGTCGGCTTCGCTTTTGGAGTCGCGCTCCGCGGCAATGAAGTCACGGATGTCATCCGTCGTCTTGAAAGAATCGTTCAACTGGATACGCGCATCGGTACCGTACTGGGCCTGGAGAGACTTGATAGGGGTTCCGATGTTGATGTATGAGTTGAGGTCCTTCCTTTCGAGCTTGACAACTTCGGACGCCTCCGGAATCTTGACCATGACCTTGTTCTCGGTCTCACGCATCTGCGTCGTGACCATGAAGAAGAACAGGAGCATGAACACGATGTCGGACAGGGAGCTGCTGGTCATCGCCGGCACCTCTTTCTTGTTGTTGCTTCCACCGAATTTGGACATATACTTTCCTCCTGTTATCTTCTCTTGGCCACATCCTTGGGCTCAGCCTCGGAGATGTACTGAGGGATCGCTTCCTTCGCGATCGACTGCTGATCTTCGTCCAGCTGGGCGAACGCCTTGCCCCATGTCCTGCGGGAGAACTCGTCACGAAGCTCGTTGATTGCCTTCACGAGTTCGTTCTGCACTGCGATGTACGCCTGGTAGCTGGTACCACGGTCGTTCTGCAGCGAGATAACGCCCTTGGAGACGAGGCAGTCGCCGAATCCTTCGATATTCTTGAGCTCTTTCTCGGGGAGGTTGGGATCCTCGGCGGGATTGGTCAGGAATTCCTTGATTTTGTCTTTGAGTTGGCTGACATCTATGGGTTCATTACCGGCAAGGAGCCTGTCAGCGGAGTTGATCTTCACGACGATGATATTCCGCCTGTTGACTTTCTGGTCCTCCACTTTCTGATTCTTGTCGGGCATGGGCGGCAGACGGCGGCTGAGGCCGGTCTGGCTTCCCATGGTCGTTGTCATCAGGAAGTAGCACAAGAGCAGGAATGCGATATCCGCAGTCGAGCTCGTGTTCATTGCTGGTACTTTCTTCTTTCCCATAGCTTATTTCTTGTTGGCTATAGACATGCGGATCTCGCCCACGATGATGGCGAGGATGGCTCCTGCGCCGCAGATGTAGGTAAGATTGAGCAGAGTGTCGGTAAGTTTGAGCGTCGACTCGGTGTCGAGCCCTTCACGTCCTGCGGCGGGATGGCCGGGGGCGAGGAGGTACGCGACAAGGCAGAGCGCCGCCGCTCCTACGAGGATGATCCCGATCTTTATGAGGCTCTTCGGGTTGTTCTTCGTGTTAACGATAAGGCCGATCAGCACCCATGATGCGAGGGCTATGCCGACCATGATATAGGCCCAGTTGAGAAGGACATCCGTCGCAAGACCATCATTCGCCTCGAAGCCCACTGCGGAGCCCCAGATGAGGATGCCGACGCTGATGATGATCAGCGCAACCATGCCCCATTTGAATATTTTATTGAGTTTCATTGATCTTGTCTCTGGAAAAGGGGTTGATTACTTCGCGTTCTTGGAAAGGATGTCGATAAGGGAAATCGAGGAATCCTCCATGTCGATGGTGAGGGAGTCGATCTTCGCAAGGATGTAGTTGTAGAACACCTGGAGGATCATGGCGACGATAAGACCCGCGACAGTGGTGATCAGAGCGACCTTCATACCGCCGGCGACGACGTTAGGGGAGATGTCACCTGCAGCCTGGATGGCGTCGAAGGCCTGGATCATACCGATAACCGTACCGAGGAATCCGAGGGACGGGGCGATCGCGATGAAGAGGCCGATCCAGCTCAGTCCGTTCTCCATTTCGCTCATCTGCACGGAGCCGTAGGAGACGATGGTCTTCTCGACGACATCCACGCCCTGGTCATAGCGGAGAAGTCCCTGGTAGAAGATGGAAGCGACAGGGCCGCGGGTGTTGCGGCAGACGTCCTTCGCGGCTTCGATGCCGCCTTCGGCAAGAGCCTTCTCGACTTTCTCGAGGAGGGATTTGGTGTTGGTCTTGGAGAAGGTGAGATAGAGTATTCTCTCGATGCAGAGTGCCAGACCGATGATGAGGCAGATGATGATCAGGGACATAAATCCGGCGCCGCCTTCGATGAACTTCGTCTTGAGGGCCTGGTTGAGGGGAACCTCGGGTGCGCCGGCCGTCAGTGCGGCAAGGTCATTGGCGGGAGCCGAAACGACTTCCTCCGCGGGGGCCGCCTGGGCGTCCTGTGCTACAGCCGTGTTTGCAGTGAAGACCATCAAAGTCATAGCTGCCAAAAACATGAAAAACTTTTTCATAACTGTTTTTGAAGGTTTTGAGTGTGTTAAATATAAATAGTTAATTTTTTCGTGTCCGAAAATCGCTGCAATTTAATAAAAAATATCCAATTGTCAAGTTTTATTTTGACATTTCCCCCTTCAGGTTGCGGGCCATCAGGTCTTTCACCGGCTCCGGGGTGTCGTATTTCCCGAGCAGGTGGAAAAGTTTGCCGAGGGCGGCTTCGGTCGTCATGTCCCCGCCCGGGACGACGCCTGCGTCCGCGAGCGCCTTGCCGGTCGCATACAGGTTCATGTCGACCTCCCCGCAGAGGCACTGGGTGACGTTGACGAGGATCTTGCCCTGTGAGACTGCTTTCCGGATGATGTCGAGGAACCAGGGTTTCGAGATGGCGTTTCCCGAACCGTATGTCTCGAGGATGGCTGCGCGTATCATGGGATCGCAAAGGACGTGCTCCGCGACCTGCGGCGTCAGCCCTGGATGGACCTTCAGGATGGAGACTTTGGTGTCGAGGTCCGTATGGATCCGGAACTTCTTTTCGGGCCTGGACGGCCTGTGGATCAGGGCCGAACGGTAACGGATGGTTATCCCGGCCTCGGCCAGGCAGGGCCAGTTCGGCGACTGGAACGCGTCGAACGAGGTTGCGTTCACCTTCGTCGTGCGGTTGCCGCGGAGGAGCAGGGAGTTGAAGAAAATGCAAACTTCGGGGACGACGGCCCGGCCGGAGGCGTCCTTGGCCGCTGCGATTTCCACCGCCGAGACGAGGTTTTCCTTGCCGTCGGTCCTAGGGCGGCCTATGGGCAGCTGGCTGCCGGTGAAGATCACGGGTTTGGACAAGTGGTCCAGCATGAAGCTGAGCGCGGAGGCGGAGTAGGCCATTGTGTCCGTCCCGTGGAGGATGACGAAGCCGTCATAGTCGTCGTAGCGGTCCCGGATCAGGGTGGCCAGCTGCTGCCACATCGCAGGTTCGACGTCCGAGGAGTCGATCAGCGGGTCGAATGCGAAGGAGTCGATGCGCAGGGTGAACTTCCGGAGTTCGGGAGCTTCGTCCAGTATCTGCGAGAAGTCGAAGGGCTTGAGGGTCTGGTCCTTAGGGTCTTCTTTCATCCCGATCGTGCCTCCGGTGTAGATTATCAGGATGGATGATTTGTCAAACAGTGCCATTTCAGAGCTTGAACAGAAGTTTTGCGTTATTAGTGGTCGTCTCGGCTACCGCCGCAATGTCCGTCCCGGTCAGGGAAGCCAGGCACGATGCGATGAGGGGTATCCTCGAGCTCTCGTTCCTTTCTCCGCGGTGCGGAGTCGGGCTCAGATACGGAGCATCGGTTTCGAGCAGGATGCGGTCCGGGGGAAAACGCCGGATCTCGCGCGCGATGGACGCGTTCTTGAAGGTAAGCACCCCGCCTATCCCGACATACCATTCCCCGAGCCGGCTCAGCCGCATGAAGGTTTCGTAACTGCCGCTGAATGCGTGCAGGTTGCCCCTGAGCCCCAGGCCGCGGCAGTCTTCCATGATGGTGAAGAAGTCTTCAGTGGCGTCCCGAAGGTGGATGTTTACGGGGAGGTCCAGTTTTGCAGCCAGTTCCAGCTGGACGCGGAACGCCTCCTTCTGCTCTTCCTTGAATTCGGTGCCGTAGTGGTAGTCGAGCCCGATTTCGCCGATGGCGACGAAGGTCCTGCTTCCGTCGAGGTACGAGGTCATCCTGTCGATTTCCTCCTTCCAGTCCTTCTCCACGGAGCCGGGGTAAAGGCCGAGCATAGGACGGAGGACGTCCGGCCGCGCGTCCGTCAGGGCGAGCATGGCGTCCCGTTCCCTGCTGTCGATGTCCGCTTGGAGCATCAGGCTCACTCCGGCCTGCAGGGCGCGGGCGATCACGGCGTCCCTGTCGGGGGCGTAAACCTCGTCGTCAAGGTGGCAATGGGTGTCTATGAATTCCATATCAATCCACAAAAATCGCTAAAAACATTAAAAAAGAAGTAAAAATGCGCGTGTTTTTTTATGTCCGGATCCATTTCGTAACTTTTAATATTATATTGCGGCGAACAGAGATTTGTGAGATGGAAGAAGAAAGACTCGAAAAAATCAGCGCATGCACTCTCGGGCGCCTCTTCGGCTACGAGCCGCGAATCGCAAAGGGCATCATCGACACTTTCGGAACCGCCAGGGCCGTGTTTTCCCTCGGCCGCGAGGCCCTGAGGGAAATAGCCGGGCCATACTCGAAGATTTCGGAGAAGATAGACGGTGCGGAGCAGGAAACCAGTGAACGCCTCCTCGACTCCCTGAAGGGCCGAGGGTTTGATTTCGTCCCGCTGACATCGCCTGATTACCCTGCTCTTCTCAAGGAATGCGATGATGCTCCGGCCGGGCTTTATGTGCGAAGCGGGACGGGGCTTAGGGATGTCTTTGGCGGACGGAAGGCGGTCGCCGTAGTCGGGACCAGGGACATTTCCCCGTACGGAAAGGAATGGTGTGCCCGTATCGTGGCGGCGCTTGCGCAGGCGAAGGAAAAGCCGGTGATAGTCAGCGGTTTCGCCATAGGGGTGGACGCCGTGGCTCACGTTTCTGCCCTGCAGTGCGGGCTCCCCACTGTCGGGATACTTCCGACTGGTATAGACGATGTCTATCCACGGCGGCACGCCGGCCTCGCTTCGATGCTCGACAGGACGCCCGGCTGCGCCCTGCTGACCGATTTTCCACCCGGCACCGGGCCGGTCGCGGTGAACTTCCTCCGGCGCAACCGCATTATCGCCGGCCTTTGCGACGGGACCATCCTAATAGAATCCAAGATCAGGGGAGGCGGGATGATGACTGCCCGGCTCGCTTCCGGATACGGACGGACGGTGCTCGCCCTGCCCGGAAGGGTGGATGACCTGCGATCCGGCGGATGCAACGCGCTTCTGCGGGACCGCATTGCGGAGCCCCTGACCGGGACTGATATGCTCGCGGGAGCCCTCGGGCTGGGGCAGTGGCAGAGACGCAGGGAAAAGGATCTAGAAGAGGAACTGAGGGCCGTCTTCGCGGGAAGCTGCGGGCCCCAGCAGGTCGATGAACTGGTGGACGTGGCCCTGCTCATCCGCGGCAACAGGGGAATCAGCGTGGGCGAGATAGCGGAGCGGACGGGCATGCCGGTCCGTCAGGCCCTCAGCCTTACAGGCATGCTCGAGACTGAAGGTTTCATCACTACCGACATCCTGCAGCGCTGCTGCGTGGAGACCTCCCGGCTGCTCGTACGATAAACAGGCCTGCTTACAGGATCAGCATGGCGTCGCCGTATGGGCCGAAGCGGTAACCTTCCTTGAGTGCGGTCTCGTAGGCGTTCATCACCTTGTCGAATCCACCGAAAGCGGCCACGGTCATCAGCATCGTGGACTGCGGCATCTGGAAGTTGGAGATGATTGCGTCGGGAATCGAGAAGTCGTAGGGAGGGAAGATGAACTTGTTGGTCCATAGGTCGTTAGCCTTCACCTCGGCCTCGGTCGTGACATAGGTCTCCAGGGCCCGGATCACGGTCACCCCGACGGCGACCAGCTTGTGGCCGGCCTTCTTCGTGGCGTTGATTTCGGAAGCCGCCTGCTCGGAAATGATCATGCGCTCGCAGTCCATCCTGTGCTTCGAAAGATCCTCGACGTCCACGGTGCGGAAATGCCCTATGCCCATGTGGACGGTTATGAAGGTCTTTTCTATGTCCTTCAGGATCATCCTGTTGAAAAGCTCCCGGCTGAAGTGCAGTCCCGCTGCGGGAGCGGAAACGGCTCCTTCGTGAGCGGCGAAGATGGTCTGGAAATTTTCGGCGTCTTCGGGGCCTATTTCCGTCTTGACCCAGAGGGGAACCGGGGTCTGTCCCAGGGCGAAAAGGGCTTCCTTGAACTCCTCGTAGGGTCCGTCATACAGGAAACGCAGGGTCCTGCCGCGGGAAGTGGTGTTGTCGATCACCTCCGCAACCATGCTCTCGTCCTCTCCGAAGTACAATTTGTTGCCTATGCGTATCTTACGGGCGGGGTCGACTATTACGTCCCAGAGACGCTGCTCCTTGTTGAGCTCGCGCAGAAGGAAGACCATGATGTCGGCGCCGGTCTTCTCCTTCTTGCCGAAAAGACGGGCCGGGAAGACCTTCGTGTCGTTGAGGACAAAGCGGTCGCCCTTTCCGAAATAATCGATTACGTCCTTGAAGATCCTGTGCTCTATCTCGCCGCTGTCCTTGTGGAGGACCATGAGGCGGCATTCGTCCCGCCAGCGTACCGGCTCCTTGGCTATCTGCTCCTGCGGGAGATTGAAATTAAATTGCGAAAGTTTCATACTTACACGAAGCGAATACTTTCTATATACGGACGATTCGTCCGAAAAGTTTCATGCTGGAGCAAAAAACCTATTTCACCCTCACGCTGTCCGCGGGGTCGATGCGGGAGATGTAGAGGCAGGGGAGGGTCAGCAGGAGCATGATGGCGGCCCAGGCGGCGAGGTCGGCTGCGAGGATGGCCGGGATGTTGACCGAGACTGGGACGAAGGCTATGAAGTAGTTGGCCGGGTTGAGCTTCAGGAGGTGCGTCGTGCCCTGGACGAGGCAGAACAGAAGGGCCAAGGCGTTGCCGGCCGCCATGCCGGTCAGGATGGCCCGGGAGGAGACGCGGAGGAACACCTTCGAGATGGCCCTGTCGGTCATGCCGGAGGCCTTCAGGATACCGATGGTGCCTATATGGCGGAAGAGCAGGATCAGCAGCCCGGAGATCATGTTGAACCCGGCCACCAGGGTCATCAGCAGGAGGATGGCGAGGACGTTGGTGTCTATGAGCTGCAGCCAGTCGAAGATCTGCGGGTACTGCTGTTCGGAGGAGGTGGCGATGAAGACGGGGTCGTCCTCGCCGGCGTAGAGCATGGAGACGGAACCGAGTTCGGTAGCCTTCGCGGTCGGCACTCCGCGGGCGCGGAAACGGTCCTTCAGGCGTACTTCAAGCGCGCTGGCCTGGTCCGGCTCCCAGCCGTTCAGGCGCCGGAGGTCCTCTATCGGCACCGTCACCACCAGCTTGTCCCCGTCGTCCACTATCGAGTTCTCGACTTTCACGACCCGGAAGCGCCGGGCCTTGATCTTTTCGCCTATGAAGTAGGAGAGCATGCCGTCGCCTTCCTTGAGGCTGAGGATACGGGCGAGCCTTTCCGGAATGACCGCCTTCATGGAGAGGGAATCATCCGCCGGGATGCCTTTGAAAAGGACTCCGTGTATGCTGTCCCCGTTCTTGACTATCCCGGCGCGGTAGATCACCGGGGTGATCGCGGCCACGCCTTCGACCGCTTCCAGCTTGTCCATGTACGAGGGCGTCGCGCAGACGGGGGAACTCTCGCCGTAGAGGTTCATAGTCTCGCCGGTCAGGCGCACGTCGCCGGACAGGTCGGCCAACCCCTGGCGTAATTCATGGCGGAAGCCGCCCGAGATGGCCACTGCGATGATGATCACGAAGAACGAGATGGCGGTCGATACCGTCGCCATCCGTCCCTGGAACCGCAGTTTGCGGGCTATGAAGCGGCTTGCATCCATCTTTTATTTACCCGTAAGGTATTCGAGCCTGGCCTGGAGCGCGGCTTTTTCGGTCTCGTCCGGGGTGACCTTGATCAGGCGCGGGAGGTATTTTTTCTCCAGCTTGGCGTCTTTCGTGGTCCGGGCTATGATTATGATGTTCTTCAGCGCCGTGTAGTCCGAGGAGTCGAGCTTCAGGACCTTCTTGTACGTGGCCAGGGCCGTTTTCGTGTTCTTCCGTGCTATCAGCCACCAGGAGCCGATGTCGTCCAGGAAGACGGGGTCCTTCGGCCAGTAGCCGTGCATCTTGACGGCCAGTTCGTGGAACGAGTCGAAGCATGCCGGGCTGCCTATGCGGAAGAAGGTGAAGCAGTACTCCTGGACCGCCGCCTTGAAGAAGTCTTCGTCCACGGGCTGTCCGTCGCAGATCCACGATGGCTTCTGCGTGACATGGTAGTCGACGAGGGCGCGGATATCCTCCGTCGCGAGGTCGGGACTTTCCTTCTCGTAGGCTATCAGGGCCGATATCTTGTCGAAGCGGAAACGCAGTTCGTCCGGTCGGAGGCTGATGGCCCGCGAGATGTATTTCGAGGCCCGGGAGTAGAGCTCAGGGTCGAAGCTGATCTCTTCGAAGTAGTTCCTTTTCCCTCCGGGGGAAGTGCTGTCCGGAAGGGACAGCAGGGGCTTGTTCCCCATGAACCTGTCCTGGCTCTTGGGCACGACGCTCGAACTCTGGCTTTTCAAATAGCACCAGCTGAAGCGGCCGTGGAGCATGTCCGGGTCGTCCGGGAACTCCGCTTCCCATTTGTCGAGTATGGTCTCCACGCCGATTCCGGCCGCTCCCACGGCCTTGACCTGGCGTTCGTAGCTGGCCTTGTGGGCGGCGGCCCCGTTCTGAGCGGCAGCCGCGGTTCCTGCAAGTAGGATGACGATTATGGTGAGTATGCGTTTCATTTCGGGATGTCCATTAAAATCCTGCGCGAGGCGGGGTGGTAGTTGTTGCAGCGGTCGCCGATGTTCTTGACGAAGCCCAGCGGAAGGCCGTCGTAGCATACGGTGAGCCAGCCTTTCGGCGCGTCCGGAAGGCGCAGGGCGTCGTTGTGCAGGAAGGAAAGGGCGGCGCTGCGGTCAAGTTCCACCTCGGGGAAGCGGCTGCGGTCGAAATCCAGGCTGAGGGCCCAGTCAGGGTCGGGGATGAAAGCGCCGCCTTTCACGGTGCCGGGGGCGGGCTCCATCCGAAGGGGATGCAGGCGCTGCAGGGCCGCCCCCATGTCCCTCAGGCCCTTCCGGGAGTTTTTTCCGTCCTTTATGAGCATGCCGGCCCATTGTCCCTCTCCGGGCACTTTTCCGGCTTTCAGAAGGCTCCCGCTGCGGGTCAGTCGGACTCCGTATGCGGCGAATTCATCCTCCGGAGGAACTATGGTCCCGCCCAGTCCGGCGGCGGCCCATTCGAGGTTGAGGTCGTTTTCCGCTTCTTCGTAGGTGCAGGTCGAATAGATGAGGATCCCGCCGGGTCTCAGGGCCGGCCATGCGTCCGCGAGTATCCTTTTCTGCCGCGCGGCGCACAGTCCGACCGTCTCCGGGCTCCACTCCTTCTCGGCACGGGGGTCCTTGCGGAACATGCCTTCTCCGCTGCATGGAACGTCGGCCACGATCACGTCGAAGGCTCCCGGGAGCTGCGCGAATGCGGCCGGATCGACGGAGGTCACTATCACTCTCGGATCGCCCCAGACGGCCACGTTGTCGGCAAGGATCCGGGCCCGGGCCTTCATCACTTCGTTCGAGACGAGGGTCCATCCGTCCCCGAGGGCCTCCCTCAGGGACGCGGCAAGGTCGGTGGTCTTCCCGCCCGGGGCGGCGCAGAGGTCCAGCACCCGGAGCGGTCCTTCCCGGTCAGCGGCAAGATCGGGGAGGACCTTGCGGAAAAGATGGCCCGGGAACATCGCCGAAGAGTCCTGCACGTAGTAGGCGCCGGCGTGGAACAGGGGGTCGAGGGTGAAGGAGGGACGGTCCTGCAGGATGCGCCCGTAGCGGTTCCAGGGCACCTGCGCGCCCGGAACATCCCTGAACTTGAAAGGATTGAGCCTTATGGAAACGGACGCTTCCGCCATCGTCTATGCGCCAAAACCGCCGCCGGGGAACTGCGAAGGGTCGAAGCCTTCCGGCATGCGCCCCTCGGAGACGGCGACGAGCCCGTCCACGATCTTGTCCAGACCTTCCTGTATCCTGGATCCGAGCATCATCTTCATCATGAGGTTGAGGTCGGCTTCCGCGACTATGGAGAAGTCGGTTTTCCCGGGCTCCGCCCCTTCGTCGAAATTGAAGACCACGTGGAACCCGAAAGGCGCGTCATAGTCCACCAGTTCAATCCTGGAATAGGGTATGCGGGCGGAGACCTTCACTCCCACGCGGAAGTTCTGCACGGTCGCGACGAGGGTGTCGTAGTCCGATTCCACGGAGCCGCGCTTGTCTTCCGGAAGCATGCGCACGAAGTTGCGCAGGTCCGCGAAGGACATGTAGAGTTCGTACGGAGGCCGGGACACCGTCCCGTGTTTGCTGTAGTATGTCGCTGCCATCTGGACTGAATTTACTATATTTGTGTTCGAAAGACAAAGATAACAATTTTCGGATGCACAAGATATACTTCGAGAAACGATGCATCGTGATATGCCCTCCTTCGGACCAGGCGCTGTCGGACCCGAACGCGGTGGAGTTCCACCCCGGGGAAAGGCTGGACCTGCATACCCTGGTGGGCATGTTCGAGGCATCCCGCTCCCTTGCCCGTATCTTCATCCCGGCGGAGGATACGGAGGCGGTCTATAAGAGCTTGTGCGCCGAATTCCGGGAAGTGAACGCCGCCGGAGGGCTGGTGAGCAACCGCCGGGGAGATTATCTGCTGATCAGCAGGAACGGCCTCTGGGACCTGCCCAAGGGGCATCAGGAGGCGGGCGAGGATATTTCCGTCACGGCCCTGCGCGAGGTTCAGGAAGAGACGGGGGTGGAGAAGCTGCGTTTGCGGGACCTCATCTGCGTGACCGACCACTGCTACCTGCGGGGCGGCATCTGGCACCTCAAGCACACCTGGTGGTACGACATGCTCTACACGGATCCCGTGGACCTCACTCCGCAGCGGGAGGAAGACATAACGAAGGCAGCCTGGGTCGCAAGATCCAGCCTGCCTCCATATCTGAAAAACACCTACCCCTCGATCCAGGAAGTATTCCGCGAAGCGAAGGTGTAACGCCTTATTTTATCTTGGTGAAGGTCGGGTTGAAGGGCGGGAGATTGCTCTTGGCCTTGTTGCCGTTGACCTTGAATTCGAAGGTGGAGAACATTTCCTTGTCGGTCCTGTCCCAATCGCCTCCTCCGTTCATTTCGTACCATTCGTAGCCGGCGACGAGTTCAAGGGTCTTGCCATCCATGTCTCCGGCCGTCCAGGAATAGCGCGTGAATTCTCCGGTATTCTCGTCTATGACGACTCCCGAGAAAGCCTGGTAAACCTTATTGATGTTGAATTTCACTACGCCGTCCGACAAGGTGTAGGTGCCGGAGTAGCGCTGTCCCCAGGCGATGACATACATGTCGAGTTTGTTGCCGCTGAAATCAAGGGTGAAGGCCACATCATCGGGAGTGTCCTCGGCGCGGAGTCCGATCCAGCGGCCGTCGAGATTTCCTCCGTCCTTGGTGCATGCGCCAAGGATGAAAAGAGCGGAGATTGCAAGTGCGAATAACTTTCTCATAATCTATAAGTTTTCGCAATTATAGCATAAATAATCCGTATTCGCAAACGCTACGGACAAATGCGCCGGAAGTGGCCGTAGATTTCCATTACGGAATCGACGTATGCGAGGGTCTCGACGCCTTTGAAGCGCCCGAGCTTCACGGTGTCGACTTCCAGGATCTCGTCCGAATTCATCTCCGGGATCACGGATGCAGTCTCCTCCCAGCGGGAGACGTCCTTGCCTCGAAGCAGGGCGTAGTTGATGCAGTCCTTGATGCGCCCGTGGCCGGCATTGTAGGCTGCGAGGGCGTATTTGCGCCTTTCCTGCGGGTCGGAAGTCCATTTGTAGTAATAACCTTCGATCATCTTGAGATACTGCGCTCCGGCGCGTATGCTCTGCTGCGGATCGACAAGGTCCGGGGCCTCCATCCTGTCTGCGGTGCGCGGCATCATCTGCATGAGGCCTGCGGCTCCTCGGCGCGAACGCACGTTGATGCGGAACTGCGATTCCTGCCACACGACGGCAGCAAGCAGCCTCCAGTCCCATCCTATGCTGTCCGCGTGCGCCTTGATGATGTCGTCGTAGGGGCTGAGATAGGAGAACGTCCTGCCGGTGCGGGCCCGCCGCGACGGGATGTATGTCTTCATGAACATCTCCAGGGTCGCGTCGTGCTCTTCAGAGGAGAGATACTGCTTAAGCCAGCCGTCGATGTCCCGAAGGAGCTTCTTGTCCGAAGCCCGGACCACCCAGCGGCTGATGCTGTCTATTGGGACCGAGGCCAGGAATTCTTTCCCTGGCAGGGTGTCCGCCGCCGGAACGGCCAGTATGTCCACGGCTCCAGCCCTCAGGGAGTCGAAATAGTTCTCCTCCCCCCGGGCGAGACGTATGCTGCCTGAGCATTCCTTTTCATCGGTGAAGGCCCTGAGGAGATGGTAGTTGTAGCCGGTGACAAGGCTGCGGGACGTGTCGGCGTAGGACCTGATGTCCACGGCGCAGGCAAGCTCCCGGTGCTTATGGTGGCGGTTCTTGGACAGCCTCAGGGACAGCCCGGAAGCGGCGATAAGGATCAGGGTCACGGCCAGGGCGGTGACTGCAAAGGGATCGCGGCGGCTCATCAGTGGCTGTGCCCTCCTACGCTGTCGTTGCGCGCCGACTGGATGTAGAACGGCCAGAAGAGGCCGAGCCGCAGGCTGCGCTGCGTATAGACGTAATGGTCCGCGGTGAAGTAACCGGCCTTCTCGAGAGGCCATCCCTGTCCTGCGTTCTCGTATTTGATGAAGATGCAGGCCCTCTTCCACTGGACGTTGATGAAGGCGTCGAAGACCGGTCCGTTGTTGTATAGGATGCGGGACTGGTTGTGGAACACTCCGAGGTTGGGGTTCCATCCCGGAGTGTGCCAGGCGGTGTTCCAGAGCGCGTCCGCGCCTATCTGCATGACCATGACGTTCGAAGTCTTCGACGCGTCCCTCTGCACGACGAACTGGACGTAGTATTTGAGGTTGAGGGCAAGGGTCGGCAGGGGAAGGACGTCCTGGTTCGAGGAGTACTGGAAAAGGACCCTGTTGTCCAGATGCAGGAAATCGGCTATCGTGAAGTCCTTCCGGACCGAGACGCCGAGGACGCTCATCGGAGTCGTGTTCTGCCGCACGACGCCCAGCGAGTCATACCAGATGTTGCCGGACAGCAGGGCGTAGCCGGCCTTGGCGTTCAGCTTCCAGTGGGGGATGTCCAGTTCCGCCTCGAAGCGCGTGGTGGATATCTTTCCGAAGGAGTTGTCCCACTGGTAGTGGTTGGAGTAGATATGGTTTTGGTAGTATCCTGGGGCCTTCAGGCTGGTGGAGAAGCGTGCCGCCACCGAAAGCGGGCTGGTGCGGGCCCTGCGGAAGGGATAGAAGTTGCCTTTCGCGGACGCCTCGAGTAGCATGTCCCCGGCAGTGTACCCCTGGAGGTCGTAGCGTCCCTTCGCGTTCCAGTTGAAATAGTGCTTGTACTGTCCCTGGGCCCCGGCGTAGAGGTAGAAGCTGTTCTGCCCGACAGTGCTGGTGTCCGTGGGGGAGGGTGCGTAGTAGGTCTTCCAGGTGTCCCCGATCCCGACGTCGAGTTTGGAGACTATCGCGTCCGCGGACCACGGCTGCAGGCGCAGGTAGACCTTGTTGTCGAGGATGGAAACCCGCATCGAGTCCGCGCTCGAAGTCGGATCCAGGTTGAAGATTCCGGAGTAGAGGTCGCGTCCGAAAGTGTCGGACGTGCCTATCTTGTCGGTGTATTTGCGGGTGTAGGTCGAGAACTCGCTGCTGTGCCCGATGAAGGCCGTGGTTATGTCCGTGGCGGCGGAGTCCGGGACGAAGGTGCTGTCCCTGCGGGCGCGCAGCGTGTTTATGAAGTTGAAGGGGATGCGGAGCTGCTGGTCGAGGAAGAAGGTGTTCTTCTTGATCTTGGACTCGGCCGTCGTGAGGTTGATCTTTATTTCCCTCGCATCCACGGTGGTGTCCCTGATCCATGAATTGTCCGAGATGCCTCCGTTCTCGCCGCGCTTGACCATATTGTATATGTAGCCCGTGTTCATGGTGTATTTCTTCCCGAGCCAGTTGGCCACGGCGGTGAAGTTCTTGTTCGTCGTGGACTCGTTTATCAGCATTCCGCCGCCGCCGAAGCGGTCATAGGCCAGGGTGAAGTTCATCTCCGGCGTGATGTTCTGCGTCGTCAGGATGTGCAGGTTGTCGGACTCCTTCTCGTCTCCCGCAAGCAGGGTGCCGTAGTATGCAAGCTCGGTGTGCGGAGTCTTGCTGTTGTACTGGACCACGGTCGAAGGGTCGAAGGCCCACGGCCTCTGTGCCTCGTAGAAGGTCACGTCCCTGTCCTCGATGCGGTTGAACCAGTTGTAATACTGGAGAGGGGATCCGTCGACGCCGAGCCAGGTCGCGTTGACGTCCTTTCGGCGGAAGGGGTAGTCGTTGTAGAAGTGGTAGTTGTAGCCGGTGTCGGGGACGAAGGGCTTCAGCTGCCCGAAGTCCCTGTCTTCCGTCCATGCGATGATCCTCTTGTACTGCATCGAGTCGGGGATGGCGTAGGTGTCGAGTATGCGCGGCTTCTCCATGATGATGCTGTCCCGTATGGCCTTCTTTTCTTCCTTGGCTTTCTTGATGGAGTCCATCCGGGCCATCTTTATGGGGATCATCTGCTCGTAGTCGTATTTGCGGCGGGCCTTCTTGTCAAGGGAAGCGTACCACTTCTCGAAGGCGGCTTTCGCTGCGGCGGTAGAATCGGCGGCGTACAGGGAATCAAGCTTGCGCCAGTCCAGGGAGTCCAGCCGGGCATGCAGGGAGTCGGCGGTGAAGCGGATGGTGTCGCCTTCCTCCAGCATCAGAAGGGCGGATTCCTTGAGGGAGTCGGACGAGTGGCGAAGCGAGTCCCTCGTCTCGACATGGGTCAGGGAGTCCACCAGGGCTACGTAGTACTTGTAACGGAACGGGTCCGTGAGGCGAAGGGAGTCGGGCGCCTTGATGGTGTCCCGGGCGCGAAGTTTCGGCAGGGTGTCGAGGGCTTCTTCAAGCCCGGTGCTGTCCCTGAAGGCCGCCAGAAGGCTGTCAGGGAGCTCCGAAGGGGGCATCTCTCCCCGTCTCCAGCGCTTGTATCCTCCGGCCTCGTAGATCACCGTGTCTCCGGAAGGCTCTGCGAAAACGGGCACCGCGGCCAGCCGCAGGTCAGCTTCAGGATGCTGCGAGCCGGGAGCGAAAGTCGCAGCGGCGACCGCAAGGGACACCGCCGCCGGGAGCCATATCCGGGACATGATGTTCATAATCGGGCAAATTTACGCACTTTCGGCGCAAATCCCAAATCGGGGACCGGACTGCCGTTCAGAAGGCCCACGTCGCGCGCTGCGCTTCGGCCAGCGTCTCCGGGGTGCCTATGTCGATGAGGCGCAGGTTGTCCGCGACTATTCCTCGGACGGGGTGGTCTTTGCAGGCGCGGAGATAGAAATCGATTATGCCGAATTTCTCCGGCCAGTCCTGCATGAGGGAGAAGACATTGCCAGAAAGGATGTGGATCCCGCAGAAGGAAAGGGCCCTGAAGGCCTCCGGGTCCCGTCCGGGATACGGGCTTTTGACCTCGCCGGTGCGCGTGTTGGTCCATCCGACAAGGCGCATCTCCCCGTCGAAGAGCAGTTTCCTGTCGGCTGGACGGTCGGTGAGCATCAGGGTGGCCAGGTCGGAAGGGTCGTCAGCCCTCATGAAAGCGCGCAGGTCGGCATCGCTCAGTATATCCACGTTATGCACGAGGAACCTGCCGCCCCGAAGGAGATGCTCCGCGTGCCTTATCCCTCCGCCGGTCTCGAGAGGCTCGGCCCCGTCCTCGATGCTCAGGGACACATCGACCCCGAAATCCCGGCTCCGGACGAATTGCTCCACCTTCCCGGCGAAATGATGGGCGTTGACGACGACGGGGCCGATCCCGGCGTCCCGGAGCTTCAGGATCACCCGTTCAAGCATGGGAACCCCGCCCACGGGCACGAGGGCCTTGGGCATCGAATCCGTCAGCGGGCGGAGCCTCGTCCCGAGCCCCGCGGCGAACACCATACCTTTCATAGCTTTATCTTCAAATCGGGGAAAATCGTGCTTCCGTCCCATTCGACGGCCAACCGGCGAAGGGTTTCGGTAAGGTAAGGATAGCGCTCGAACGGCTCCTGCGCGAGCTGTCCGAGAAGGGTCAGGACCGCCGGGATGCAATCCAGGAAGATGGCTTTCCTTTCGACCATGCCCCTGAACCCGTACGCTCCGGTTTCCTGCAGGAGACGGAGCAGCGTCAGAAGGCGGTAGCGCCTGCGCCACTCCGCCCTGTCGGGCTTTTCGAATTCCGAAAGGGCGTCCAGATACTCTTCTTCGAGCCATGCGCGCATCTCCGCGTCGAAACGGGTCCCGGCATTCCAGAGGAAGGAGGCGAGGTCGTACTGTCCGGGCCCGCGGCGTCCACCCTGGAAGTCGACGAAGCGCGGCCGCCCGTCCAGGATCATTACGTTCCGCGCCTGGAAGTCCCTGTAGAGGAAAGTGCTCCCGAAGGGGGCGATGGCGTCTTCCAGAAGTCGGTCGAAGTCGTCCTGGAGCCTTATCTCATCGAAGGGAAGGCCGGTGAATTTAAGGAAATCGTACTTGAAGTAGTTGAGGTCGAAACTGACCATGCGGGCGTTGAATTCCCTGTCCGGGAAGCATACGTCCCAGTCCAGGACCTCTCCTGTCTTGTATTGCAGGGCGGGCAAGGCCCGGACCGTGTCGCGGAGCCATCCTCTTTCTTCCGGTCCGTACACGCCGCTCCGTATCGCCGTGCCCAGCAGGGCGAACAACTGACCGTCCCCGAGATCCTCCTGCAGATAAGCCAGCCCGTCCGGACTGACCCCGAAGACCTCGGGAGCATCCAGCCCCATGGAGCGCATCGCCGCATCTATCGCGAGGAACGCCCTGTTCTCCGCCAGGGATACTCCTATGCACCCTATGACGGTCCTTCCGGCGCCTTCCATGCGCCAGTATTTCCGGGCGCTGCCGGAAAGGGGCAGCAGTTCAGTGCGCTCGGGTCCGGCCCCGAAACGGGCCTTGTACAGGGAAGTCAATCTATCCATATTGCGAATTTACCATTTTTAAAGGAATTTCCCTATCTTTGAAAATATGAAATTATTGCTTGCACTTCTTCTCGCAGGGATTTTCTCGAATTCCCACGATGTGACCACGCTTCCTGCGTGGGGGCCGTATTCCAAACAGTATGCTGGTATCTCGCATATTCCGGATGTCCAGGGAGGCGTCAGGGTCGATTTCTGCCTCGCCTCCGGGTTGTACAGGCGCAGCGCCACCTGCATCCCCAACAGGCTCTTCGAATCCGGCTGCTATCCCTGGGAAGTATCCCCGGACCTCAGGCATATCACCTACCGTGAAGAGATCGAATGGAAAGACAGGGTCTACGTGGATGCGACCTGGCATACCGTGGACGACGGGACCGTCCTGCTGGAGATGCATTGCGTGAACAATTCCCCTGTCCCGCAGAACCTCAAGCTGCTGACCACGGCTTCGGTCCATTTCGCGGAGGAGTACCCTTCCGTCAAGGCAAAGGGAGCCGATTATTGCATCCATGCGATCGACTATGAGGATTACGAGCCTGCGGTCCGCGGGCATGACTACGGTCTTGTCTATGACGGGAAGATGAGAGGGGAGCGCCGCGACAGGGAGTCCCTCTGCGGGAGCGTGATCGCCTTCAGCGGAAAGGCCGGAGACTGCCTCAGGATGAAGTTGCCCGAGTACGAGGGGACGGTCAGGATGCGCTGCAAGGCCCGGCGCGGTTCCAGGGTGGACCTGGAGATCAACGGGACCCCGTTCGCCGTGAAGGGCAGCGGGAAATATGAACTCGTGGCCATACCGTACGAAGGGCCGGAGCTGACCGTTTCCGCCGCCGGGGACGGGGCCATAATGATAGACAGTTTCATCTTCGGCTCCGGGGCGTCGGTGGTTCCCGCTCCTCCGGGATACGAACCCGAGACGGTCGTGACCGAAGGGGGCTGCCTTCTCAAATACGGAGCATGCCCCGACTGGTACGGGATAGGATGGAATTTCCCTATCACGGATCTTGTCAATTACGACAGTTCGGAACTGGACATGCTGATGCGGACGAAGGCCAACAACCATGTCAGCAAGCATTTCCGCGGGGATGGCAAGGGTTTCTTTTCCTGCGTGGCGCAAAGGCCCGTTATGCTCGGGCCGGGCAGGGACACCACCGTCTGGAACCTGATTGTCAGGGGGAGCCGGGCCCGGGTCGAAAGCAGTATCGCCGCGTTCCGCTCCGACGAAGCTTCCTTTACCTCCAAGGCCGGAAAATACCGTTTCAGCGACGGCCGGCTTCTTGAGGCAGCGTCAAAATACGTTCTCGGTGAGCAGCTTATCCAGGCGACCCTGCTGACGAACGTGGTTTATCCCGTCTACACCCAGAAGCAGTATATCCGTCATTTCACTCCCGGACTGAACTGGAACTGCCTCTATACCTGGGATTCGGGGACCATCTCCATGGCCCTCGGCGACATCGACCCGACCCTGGCTTTCGAGACCATACGCGCCTACACGACCGAACCGGGAGCCCAGTCCGCCTTCATCCATCACGGGACCCCGCTGCCCATCCAGTTCTTCGCCTTCGAGGACATGTGCAGCAAGACCTGCGACATGCAGAAGATGGAGTTCCTGTATCCGCGCCTGAAGCAGTACTACGAATTCATGGTCGGAAAGGACCCGACGTCGACAACCAGGATGCCTTCCGGGCTTTTGCGCACCTGGGATTATTTCTACAATTCCGGCGGATGGGACGATTATCCTCCGCAGTGGTATCTCAAGGAGCATCCGCAGCTCTACCCGTCTGTCGCCCCGGTCATCTCCACATCGTGCTACATCCGTGCAGCCAAGATACTGCGCATTGTCGCCGCGCATCTTGGCCTGAAAAAGGACGTGAAAGCGTACGACAAGGACATCAAGGCTCTCTCTGCCGCCATCCTTGACAATGCCTGGGACGCTGAATGCGGTTATTTCGGCTATGTCACCCATGATGCGGACGGCAAGCCCGCGGGCTTGTTCAAGGCTCCGGACGGATCCAATTTCAACAAGGGCCTGGACGGGGTCAGCCCGCTGCTGGCCGGGATAGGGTCCGAAGAGCAGAAGGCGCGCATGCTCGAGAACCTCTTCTCTGAAAAGCACATGTGGACGCCGTACGGGCTTTCCACGGTCGACAGGAGCGCTTCCTATTATAAGGTGGACGGATATTGGAACGGGTGCATCTGGATGCCGCACCAGCTGTTCCAGTGGAAGGCCATGCTGGATCTCGGGCTCGCTGAAAGAGCCCATCAGATAGCCTTCACGGCCCTGGATACCTGGGCAGCGGAGACTTCCGAGAGCTACCAGTGCTATGAACACTTCTTCGTGGACTCCGGCCGCGGCGGCGGGTGGCATAACTTCTCCGGCCTATCCTCGCCCATGGTCAACTGGTTCACGGCCTGCTTCCGCAAGGGAACCCTCTCCACCGGCTTCGACACCCTCGTGACGGCGCAGGAATGGGCTGCGGATTACAGCAGCCTGAAAGCGGAGCTGCTCTTTGACAAGGATGCCTCCGGGCACCGCACGTCCGTCTCTGTCTGCATGGCCCCGGCCGGAGGCTATGAAGCCACTGTCGGAGGCAAGCCTGCGGAAGTCTGGTCCCCGTACGAAGGGCTCGTATATGTCAGCGTCCCGGCGACGGCCCGCGGGACCGTGCTTGAAGTAAGAACCAAATAATCACGGATATATGAAACGTTCATTCTTGATCGCAGCCACGCTGCTGCTCGGCATCCCGGCCGGAGCCAAGGTCACCCTTCCCCATGTCTTCAGCGACAACATGGTCCTTCAGAGGCAGACGGAAGTTGCCTTCTGGGGCACCGCCGACGCCGGAAAGAAAGTCACCATCGCCCCGTCCTGGACTAAAGCCAAAACCGTCGTGACCGCCGGTCCGGACGGCAAGTGGAACACCAAAGTGGCGACTCCCGCCGCAGGCGGTCCATACGAGATCACCGTCAGTGACGGCGAGAAGGTCACCTTCAGCAACGTCCTTGTCGGCGAAGTGTGGTTCTGCTCCGGCCAGTCCAACATGCAGATGCCGGTCCGGGGATTCTCAGCCCAGCCCGTCGAGGGCAGCATGGACGTGATCCTGGGCGCGCGCAAGTCCGTCCCCATCAGGATGTGCACCGTGAAAAACGCCACTTCTCCCACGGAACTGGACGATTGCATCTGCAGCTGGGAAGAGAACACTCCCGATGCCGTAGCCAAGGTCAGCGCCACTGCGTTTTTCTTCGCGCAGCAACTCCAGACGACGCTCGACGTGCCCGTAGGCATACTTGTTTCGCACTGGGGCGGCACGAAGATCGAGAGCTGGATGAGCCGTGAGGCATTGGCTTCCGTGGCTCCGGAGACGAACTTCAAGCATCTTGAGAAGCCGGTAAAGGACATGCACCGCTATCCCTGTACCCTGTTCAACGCGATGGTCGCTCCCGTCATTCCTTATACCGTCAAGGGATGGATATGGTATCAAGGCGAATCGAACCGCAACGCCTATGCCAGGTACGCTTCCCTGATGGAGGAATATGCCAGGATGATGCGCAATCGCTGGGGCGCTCCTGAGATGCCGTTCTACTATGTACAGATCGCTCCTTACATTTACGACGGACCGGAACTGACTTCCGGCGCGCTCCTGATGGAGGCCCAGGAGAAGGCCCTCGACGTCATCCCCCACAGCGGTATGGCCACGACCCTCGATGCCGGCGACCTCAGGTGCATACATCCTGCGAAGAAACGTCAGGTCGGGCAGCGCCTCGCGGCCCTCGCCCTGTGCCATGATTACGGCATGACGGCACTGGTCGCGGATGCGCCACGCTTCAAGGGATTCACCGTGGACGGCGGCAAGATGATCCTGTCGTTCAAGGTCGACAGCCAGGGACTGGCCCCTCTGGGAAAGGCGATCGAAGGCTTTGAAGTCGCAGGGGAGGATAAGGTTTTCCATCCGGCCGAGGCCTCCATATCGAAGGACCGCAGGAGGGTCGAAGTTACGGTTCCGGACGGCGTCGGAACGCCTGTTGCCGTCCGCTATGCCTTCCACAACTTCGGCAGCGGCAACCTTACGAGCACCTGGGGCATTCCCGTCGGACCTTTCCGCTCCGACGACTGGGAAAAATAGGGGACGTCAGCGCTCTTCGAGGAGATAGACCTCGTCTCCGGGTTCCGCGAAATGGAATTTTTCGCGGGCGAAGGTCTCGAGGGAATCCTTGTTCGTCGTCAGCATCTCGATATGGGCGTTCATGCCCTCTATCTTCTCCTCGAGCCTTTCGATCTGGCGCTTCTGGTCGCGGATCGTGAAGCCGGCCTGGACCCAGCGGACCACGTTGTCCCTCTTTGCGAACAGCAGGACTACGAAAATGGCGGTGGCCACGATGGCGAAACGCAGGAAAGAGCGCTGCTCCTTCCTGCTGCCGTCCTTGTCCCGGTTCCAGATGTCCTTGAATTTGCGAGCCATATTCGGAATTGCACAAAATTAGTTAAATTTGCGAAGAATAACACAAATTGAAATCATGAAACCTACACTTCTCGTTCTTGCGGCCGGTATGGGCAGCCGCTATGGCGGACTCAAGCAGATGGACGGCCTGGGCCCCAATTCGGAAACCATCATAGATTATTCCATTTACGACGCCGTACGGGCCGGATTCGGCAAGGTTGTATATATTGTCAGGAATTACTTCAAGGAAGATTTTGAGCGTACCGTCCGTGAGAAATACGCAGGCGTGAAATGCCTGGACGGCCAGCCCCTCGAATTCAAGTTCGTCACGCAGGAACTCGACAAGATTCCTTCCGGATATGCCGTGAACCCCGAGAGGCAGAAGCCCTGGGGCACGGCGCATGCGGTCCTTATGGCTGCCGAAGAGATACACGAGCCTTTCGTAGTCATCAACGGCGACGACTTCTACGGGGCTGATTCCCTCCGCATAGCGGGGGATTGGTGCCGTGCGCATGAGGACTCGAAGGGCGTCTATGCCATAGTCGGCTTCGAACTTGACAACACCCTTTCGGAGTCCGGCGGAGTTTCCCGCGGAATATGCCATTATGATGCGTCCAGAAGGCTCACCGGAGTGGTCGAACACCACAACGTGATGGTCGAGCCGGACGGAGTGCTGCGCGGGGATAATTCCGTCAGCGGAGAGCATGTCAGCCTCAATCCCAAGGACCTGTGCTCCATGAACATGTGGTGCTTCACTCCCGATTATTTCGCCGCCAGCGCGGAGATTTTCAAGGATTTCCTTGCAGAAAACGCTTCGGAACTCAAGAAGGAATTCTACATTCCCTTCGCCGTCGACCGCATGATCCACGCCGGGACCGCGGTCACGGACGTGCTTGCGACCCCGTCGAAATGGTTCGGAGTCACGTTCAAGGAAGACCGTCCGGGAGTGGTTGCGAAACTTGCGTCGCTCGTCGAAGAAGGCGTCTATCCTTCACCTCTTTACAAGTAATGCGATGAAAAGGAAACGGACCCCCAATTACAAGTTCCTCGAGAACCATGCGTGGTATGTTCCAGGCGTGGGAGGCATGTTCGGACTGCTTCTGTGGCTGCTCGTCGGAGCCTTGATCGGGAACGTGTTCACGTTGATATTCCAGGCTTCCCTCGGCCAGCAGGCTGCAACGGAGTACGGAATCCTCATTTCGTATCCCGTCATGTTCATCCCCGCGATGATGTACGCAAGCGTGCGGAGCCGGAAGAACCGCTTCAACGAAGGCGGAGTGAAACTGGACAGCAATCATTTCGGGCGCCGCGGCGGCCTGCTGCTGGCCCTGATGGTGGCTGCGGCGACCTTTGCGGCCGCATTCTGCACGGACCTGCTCAATTCGCAGATGCCTCCGATGCCGGAATGGCTGGAAACCGCCCTCAAGAGCATGACCGGCGGGAAACTGTGGGTCAATTTCCTAAGCGTGTCCATCTTCGCGCCCCTGTTCGAGGAGTGGCTTTGCCGGGGCATGGTCCTGCGTGGCCTTCTTAACAAGGCGCGGATGAAGCCGGTCTGGGCCATAATCATTTCGGCCCTGTTCTTCGCCCTCATCCACTTGAATCCCTGGCAGGCCATCCCCGCCTTCATCCTCGGCTGCCTGTTCGGATATGTCTATTACAAGACCGGGTCGCTCAAGCTTACGATGCTGATGCACTTCACGAACAATACCGTGGCCCTGGTCTGCGGCCAGATCGACTCCCTCAGCCAGTACGACTACTGGACCCAGATACTGCCCTCCGGACAGTATGCGGTGATGTTCGGCGCCGGACTGGTGCTCATCGTCCTCGTGGTGCTCGAGCTTCGCAGGATAGAGAAACAGTCCCCGGAAGGGAACTGCGACAAGCTGCCTTCCGCTTTTGAAGAAGAGATATGCTGATAGTGCTCGAGGGCCTAGACGGGGCCGGAAAATCCACTCAGGTCAAGCGCCTGAAATCGTATCTCGGGAGCCTGTTTCCGGGACTCGAGTATATCCACTTCCCCCGCTATGAGGCAGGGGTTTACGGCGGCCTTATCGGCAAGTTCCTGCGCGGGGACTTCGGCTCCATCGACGAGGTGCATCCGCAGCTCGTGGCCCTTCTCTTCGCGGAGGACAGGCACGGCGCGGCCCCCCGGATCAAGGAGATCCTTGCCGGAGGGGGCACGGTCCTGCTGGACAGGTATGTCTATTCGAACATAGCCTACCAGTGCGCCAAGCTATCCAATCCCGTGGAGGCGGAGGAACTGCGCAAATGGATATTCGATACGGAATTCGGCGCTTTCGGCGAGCCGCGTCCGGACCTGAATATCTTCCTCGACGTACCTATCGGCTTTGTCGAGAGCCGGCTGACAGCATCGCGGCTGGGAGACGACCGCGGCTACCTTGACGGGGCCAGGGATATCCATGAGGCGGATATCGAGTTCCAGAAGAAGGTCCGCGCGATGTATCTGCGCCAGGCGGAGGCCGACCCGTCGCTGGTCGTCGTGGATTGCTCCGACGACTGTGGGCTGATGCTGCCTCCCGACGAGATTTTCAAGAAACTGAAAGCAATAGTAGATGAAAGGCTTCCATAAGGGACTGAGGCGCTTGTGCGCCGTCATCATAGGCATGGTGTTCTTCCTTGCCGGGACCCTGAAACTGATGGATCCCGTCGGGGCCGGGCTCGTCGTGACAGAATACCTGAAGTTCCTGCACCTGCGTTTCCTTATCGGGGCTTCGAAGTTCGCGGGGATATCGCTCGCGCTGCTTGAGACCCTCACCGGCGCTGCCCTGGTCACCGGGGTATGGCGCAGGCTGGCCGGCATGGTGTGCGGCTTCATGCTTAGTTTCTTCACGGTGCTGACCTTCGTCCTGTGGCTGAAGAACCCTCCCATGGATTGCGGATGCTTCGGCGAGGCCATCCACCTTACCCATGCGCAGAGCCTTATAAAAAACCTCGTCCTGATGGCGCTGTGGGTCGTCGCCTTCGTGCCTTTCCATGATTTCGGCCGTACGCGCAAGCTGGGGGCCGTCGCCTTTGCCATAGCCGCCGTATCGACGGTGCTGTTCACCCTGTATTCTACCCTGTCGATCCCGCTGATAGACTTTACGGACTATGCTCCCGGCGCAGAGATTTACGCGGAGACGGGCCTTGAGGAAGACGATCCGCAGTGGGACCTGAGCGAGAATCTCGCCGTGTCCCTGCCTTTCTCGAACGCTTCCGGGGAGTATTGCGATTCCCTTGCCTGCGGCCGTTCCGTCGCCGTGGTGTCGGTTTATGATCCCGCGAAGATAAACGGGGAAGGATGGGAGAAGATTTCGGAGTTTCTCGACAGGGCCGCCGACCAGGATGGATGCACGCCGCTGCTCCTCGTCGCTTCCACGCCTTCGGCTCTCGAAACCATTGTCCCCGGAAAGGTTCTCCTGCGTTCGTTCTATGCGGACCGCAAGACCCTCATGACCCTGAACAGGTCCAACGGCGGAGTTACTTATCTGGGTGACGGCCAGATAGTGGCGAAGTGGTCTTTCAGGACCATGCCTTCGAGGGACGACCTGACAAGGCTCACATCGTCGCTTCCGACGGAGTCCATGATACGCTGGTCTTCACGCGGAAGGGTGCGGATGCAGGCTTATCTGCTCTATGTGACGGCAGCGATGCTGCTTCTCTGATTATTCTATGACCAGATCGTAGGGAAGACGGGCGAAATGCAGGTCCGTCCTGGAGGAATGTATGCGGCGGCTCCATCCGAGTATGGCCGAGGCCGTTCCGGAGAGGGGAGTGCCGGCAAAGATGTTCTCTTCATCGGGGTTGGGCCCTCCGAATCCTGCCGTGATGGTCTCCAGCACGGTCAGGGGTTTCGGGTATCCGACCACGCTCCAGGCGCTGACGTCGGCGTTGCCGGCTGCCGCAGCGGCCCATGCGACCGCGTCTTCAAGGGTGCCGATCTCGTCCACCAGACGAATGCCGAGAGCGTCGGCTCCGGACCAGACGCGGCCCTGTCCGATCTCGTCGACATAAGAAGGATCAAGGTCCCTTCCGGCGGCCACGTTGGAGATGAAATCGTTGTAGATAAGTTCCACCGAACGGTGCATGAATTCGGTCTCGGAAGCATCCAGTGGACGGGTGAAACCGTACATGTCGCCGTGCTTGTTTGAAGATACGGACTGGACGTTGACGTGGGCGATGTTCTTGAGGGTCCCGCTGAATTCTGGAATCATGCTGAACACGCCGATGGATCCGGTGAGGGTCGTCGCGTCGGAGTAAATCTTGTCGCAGGCGTTGGAAATCCAGTATCCGCCGGAAGCCGCGTAGGCTCCGTAAGACGCCACGAGGGGCTTGTGCTGCTGGAGAAGGTCGAGTTCTGACTTGATCTTTTCGGATGCGAGCACGCTGCCGCCCGGGGAGTTGACCCTGAGGACGACCGCCTTGACCGTCGAGTCGGCGCGCACCTTGGAGATTATCGAAGCGAAGCGGTTGCCGGCGATGTTGTTGGGGTCGCTGCCCTCGACTATTTCGCCGGAGGCATAGATGATGGCTATCTTCTTGGAGGACTTATGGTAGGGAAGGACTTTCGCGGCTGCATAGTCGGCAAAGGGAATCATCTTCACGTCTTCCCACTTGCTTACGACGGCGAGGTCGGCAAGGCGCTGGCGGAGCGCTTCGCGTTCCATCACGGAGTCCACGAGCCCCGCTGTCAGGAAGTCTTCGGGGGAGCAGAGCGCCAGCCCGTCGACAGCCTTGTCAAGGGCCTCCACGCTGATGCCGCGGCTTTCGGCTATGTCTTTGGAAATCGTGCCCCAGAGGGATCCCACGAGGGCCTTGTACTGGGCGAGGTTATCCGCGCTGGCTTCGCTGCGGACGAACATCTCGCCGGCTGACTTGTAGCGGCCGTGGCGGATCAGCTGGACCCTGACCCCGAGCTTGTCGAGGAGGTCCTTAAGGAAGATCATCTGGCTGCTGATACCCGTGAGCATGGGGGAGACCCCGTGGTGCGAGGTCATGTAGACCTTGTCCGCCACGGAGGCCAGCCAGTATCCGGCGGTGGCCGGGGCTTCCGTATAGGCCACTACGGCTTTCCCGGACGCCCTGAAGTCCTTGAGGGCCTTGCGGAACTCTTCGAGGTTCGCGGCGCCGGTCGCGTTGCCGTCGGTCTTGAGGTAGATATACTTGACGCCGGGATCGGCGGCCGCAGCCTTGAGGGCGCAAACGGCATCCCTGATGCCCACGATGGCTGGCGCTTCCCCGCCCCTGGCCTGGATCGAGGAGAGGGGATTGCTTTCCTGGGTCTGCTCGTCGATGATCATTTTCGACATGTCGACCATCAGGACGCCGGACTTGGGAATGGGGGCCTGGGATGAACCGAGGGCGGAAAAGAAACCGGAGCAGAGCATCAGCGTGATTATGCTGAGCAGGATCGAGCCGACTATGACGGCAAGGACCATCTTCCAAAAATTCTTCATCTCTTTCAATTTCAATTTTGCAAAAGTAAGAAAAAAGCATGCAAAATTCGTATCTTTGCCTTTCAAATACGCAGATAACATGGCAGCAAAACCTTCAATCCCCAAGGGTACGCGGGACTTCGGTCCCCTGGAGACAGCGCGGCGGAACTACATATTCGATACCGTCCGCGGAGTCTTCCGCACCTTCGGCTATTCCCAGATAGAGACCCCCGCGATGGAAAATCTATCCACGCTCCTTGGCAAGTACGGGGACGAAGGCGACAAACTGCTGTTCCGCATCTTGAACTCCGGCGATCCGTTTACGGGCATCGATTTCGAGTCGTACAGGGGGGAGGACGGAAGCTTCAACGCTCCGGCCCTGTCCGGGAGGCTCTGCGACAAGGGCCTGCGTTATGACCTGACAGTCCCTTTCGCGCGTTTTGTCGTACAGCATCAGAATGAACTCAGCTTCCCGTTCAAGCGCTTCCAGATCCAGCCCGTGTGGCGCGCCGACCGTCCGCAAAAGGGGCGCTATCGCGAATTCTGGCAGTGCGACGTCGATGCGATAGGCTCCCGCTCGCAGCTCTGCGAGCTTGAACTGGTCCAGATCGTGGACAAGGTTTTTTCACTTCTCGGAGTGAGGGTCGAGGTCAAGGTCAACAACCGCAAGGTCCTGACCGGCCTCGCAGAGGTCTGCGGTTTCCCGGATAGGGTGGTGGACATCACCGTGGCCATAGACAAGCTGGACAAGATAGGGCTTGACGCCGTCAGGGAAGAACTCCTTTCCAAGGGGCTCACTCCCGAAGCGGTGCAGGTCCTCGAGCCTGTCCTGACGCTGCAGGGTGACAATGCCTCCAAGCTGGCCGTGATGCGCAAGGTCCTCGCGGCTTCCGAAGCGGGGCTGAAGGGGCTGGACGAGTTGGAAGAGCTTTTCGGCTTCATCGGTTCCGCCGGCATCTCCGCCCCCGTAACGGTCGATCTCTCCCTTGCCCGCGGGCTCAATTACTATACAGGGGCCATTTTCGAAGTCAAGGCCCTGGACTACCAGATCGGGAGCATCTGCGGAGGCGGCCGGTACGACGACCTTACCGGCATCTTCGGCCTGCCCGGCATGTCGGGGGTGGGTATCAGTTTCGGCGCGGACAGGATCTATGATGTCCTCACCGGTCTTGACAAGTTCCCCTCCGAAGGGGCGGCAGGCACGCGTCTGCTCTTTGCCAACATGGGCATCGCGGAGGCCGCCTATGTGCTGCCCGTAGCCGCTGCTCTCCGCGGCGAGGGTATCGCGGTCGAGGTTTATCCCGATTCTTCCAAGCTGAAGAAGCAGTTCGACTATGCCGACCGCAAGGGTATACCCTTCCTCAGCATATGCGGCGAGAATGAAGCCGCATCCTCCCAGATACGGATCAAGGACCTGTCCAGCGGGACCGAGACCGTGTTCTCCAAGGATGACATCGCCTCGATGGCGGCCCTTTTGAAATAGAATATGAAACTCCTTTTCAAGTTCATGGTCCTGGCAGTCGCCGTGTCGCTGCCGGGAGGGGCGCAGTCCTTGTCGGTGATGCGCTACGACGCACCGGCGACCTGTTTCGACGATGCCCTGCCGCTTGGCAACGGCCATATCGGCGTGATGCTTTATGGCGGGACTTCCGAGGCCCGCTTCGGACTCAACGAGGCGACCCTCTGGGGTGGCATTCCCGCCGTGAACACTGTGGAGGACGGTCCTGCGAAACTTGCCGCCATCCGGGAGGCCCTTGCCCGGGGAGACCGGAATGAGGCGGACCGCATCACCCGCACCCTCGAAGGAAAGAACGCGCAGTCCTTCGTCACGATGGGAGATCTCATGATATGGCAGCCCCTGAAGGCGGCCTCAGCGTACCGGAGAGAGCTGGATCTCGGGACTGCCGTATGCCGTGAATCCTTTCTCCAGAATGGGGTGGAATATACCCGGGAGTCCTTCGTTTCTTATCCGGCGAGGGCGCTGGTTGTCCGTCTGGAGGCCAGCCGTCCCGGAGCCCTTGTTTTCGATGCCGGCGGTACGACACCCTGGCCGGATACGTATGCGGAGTCCGTTTCGGATTCGGAAATCGCCGTCGGAAGCCAGCTTGGCCGATACATGGGCACGTCCTATGCCCGCCATCCGCACGAATGGACGGACGGCAACGGGGCGAAGGGCATGAGGTTCCAGTTCCGGGTGAAGGTTGCTTCGACTGACGGGCGTTGCTCCGTGCGCGGAGGACGGCTGCATGTAGAAGGGGCCTCCATGGCCGTCCTGCTGCTTACGGCCGCGACGTCCTATAACGGCCCGTGGAAGGATCCGGACAAGGACGGTCTGGACGAGAAGACCCTATGCGCCGAGGCGATGAAGGCCATTGACGGGAAGGACTATGACTTGTTGAAAAAAGAGCATGTGGCGGACTTTAGCCTGCTCTTTTCTCGCGTGAAACTGTGCCTCGGGTGCGGCTCTGACGATGCTGCTCTGACCGTTCCGCAGCGCCTCGAAGCGTATAAGGCCGGCGCCGCCGATCCCGCCCTTGAGGAACTGTATTTCAATTTCGGGAGGTATCTGCTGCTCAGCTGCTCGCGCCCTGACGGTCCTCCGGCGAACCTGCAGGGGATATGGTGCGGAGACACCCGCCCTTCCTGGGGTTGCGATTATACGACAAATATCAACCTCGAGATGAATTACTGGGCCGCGGAGCCTCTAGCCATGCAGGAAACGGCCGAAGCCCTGTTCTCCTTCCTCGGATATGCGAGCCTCAACGGGGCCGAGGTGGCCCGCAACGTCTACGGGATGAAGGGCTGGGTCATGCACCACAATTCCGACATCTGGGGCAACTGCGTTCCGGTGGGTGAGACGATGGGCCAGAACCGTTGGTCCATGTGGCCCATGGCCGGAGGCTGGCTCTGCCGCCATCTCTATGACCATTACTTGTACGGCGGTGATATAGGATTCCTGCGCGACAAGGCCTATCCGCTGATGAAAGGCGCGGCCGAGTTCTATGAGGACTGGGTCATACGCCGCGGCGGCCGCTATCTGACGTCCCCTTCGACTTCGCCGGAGAACAACTACAAGGACGAGAATGGGAAGGTGCATGACGTTATGGAGAATTCAGCCATGGACAGGGAGATCCTGTCGGACCTTCTGGGGAACGTGATAGAAGCATCCCGGATACTGAAAACCGATGCGCGCTCCCGTGCCCGCTGGCGCCGGATACGCGCCGGGCTGGCGCCCCTTGAGATAGGGGAGAGGGGCAACATAGTTGAGTGGGACAGGGATTTCGCCGACAAGGATGCCCACCATAGGCATATTTCACATCTTTATGCGCTGTATCCTTCGAATGAGATTTCTCCTTCCGGGACGCCGGAACTGGCGGAAGCAGCGCGCCGTACGATGGAAATACGCGGCGAGACCGGCCCCGGCTGGTCCATGGTTTGGAAAATGGCCTGTTACGCGCGCCTGCTGGATGCGGAGACGGCCCATACCATGCTGCGGAACCAGCTTTGCAAGGCGACGTCCCCGACCCTTCTGGACATCTATCCTCCTTTCCAGATCGACGCCAACCTCGGAGCCCTTGCCGGCTATACGGAGATGCTCCTGCAGGATGCGTACGAGCAGCTGCATCTCCTGCCTGCCGTTCCCTCCGGCTGGGCTGACGGATCGGTCAGCGGCATGAGGGCCCGGGGCGGCTATACTGTCGACATGACGTGGCGCGGCGGCCGGCTTCAAGAGGCCGTGATAAAGGCATCGTCCAAGGGGCGTTGTACGCTCCTGACTTCCGTCCCCGTGAGGATCGAGGGAAGGCGTGCCAGGACCGTCAAAGGGGCTTCAGGCTACGTTACCCGGTTCAAGACCGTTCCCGACGGCTCCTACGCGGTCTTTTCCGATTGATTTGGAAAATTAAAAAATGCTTCCTACCTTTGCACTCCACATCGCGGGGTAGAGCAGTTGGTAGCTCGTCGGGCTCATAACCCGGAGGTCATAGGTTCGAGTCCTATCCCCGCTACTAAACAAAACTTTCGGCAGCCTTATTCGGCTGCCGTTTTTTTACCCTGCTGCGCCCCGGATGCCATTGATTCGCCGGGCAGCTAACCACCTTACTATCAGTATCTCGTTAAGTATCAGCACATTGACTGCCCGGCAAAACTAACCGACCGGGCAGCCGCCGGACAAAATGATCAAATGTCAGCATCAAGCTGGTATTAAAACCTACTTGAGGGCAGAAGCATAGGCCTTGGACAGTTTGTCCGCATAGAGTTTGATATCTGCAGGGCCGAAATAAAGCCTGGCGAAATCTACCCAATTGCGCTCTTTGAGAGCCTTGACCATGTTTGAATTGGATTTGATGAAGGCCACGAATAAATCGAACTGAGCGACTTCGCTTTCTTTCATCTTGGAAACGAATTCCGTCACGGACTTGCATCCGCACTTTCCGTAATTGAAACCCATTATCTGGGACATGCCCCAACTTGTAGAGCAGAGAGCAGCATCTTCATGAATAACGATAGCCCTTTCGAGACGTTCCCATTCACCAACGCCGCCGACAAATTTCGATTTGTCCAGCTTCTGATGAAGAATATCCTCGTTGCCCTTCACATAATTCTGCGGATTCAAGCCCCTCGTCCTGAGCTGCTGCCAGAAAATATGTCCCTGGAAAAGAATCATGGGATCGCCATTGGCCAGGAAACCGCCGTGACCGCCGGTATCCACAAACAAGACTGCCTTGAGAGCGGCGGCCTCGACACCCATTTCACTTGCACGGATCTCAATGTCTTCGTCGCTTATCCCATACTTCGAGCCGTTTGATCCGTCATCCGGCAGGTCGAGTTCGCTGTATAATACGCGCTGGAGTTCACCAGTTTCCTCTTCGTCGTTTTTATTGCATGAAACAATGGCAGATAAACCAAGGAAGCAGCAGAAAGCTGCAGTCGCAAGAGTAAAAGCAAATTTCTTCATAATCATAATAACTTCGTTTTCGGCCGCGAAATTACAAAAAAAAGGGTAATTTTGCAGAACCGGAGTGCGCAAAATGAAAACTTGGTCTACGAAATCCTTGTTTCTGGCTGCCATCGTCGTGATGGCAATAGGATGCAGGAAGGTACAATACGAACCGGATCCTGCCGACGTCCCCTCCGGAGCCCCTCTCGTGACAGTCGTGTACGACCCCGGCGCACTGGGTGACAGAAGCTACAACGATCTGATTTATGCCGGAGTCGAGCGGACCGCCCTCGCACGCGGCTTGCGCACGATGCAGTTTTCACCTTCCACAAGCTCGGAGGGCCTTGCTATCCTCCAGACTTATTTCGGGCAGATGTCCATGCTCCGCGACACAGTGCGGCGTCTTCTGATAGTGGCGGGGAGCGAATATGACGATTATCTCCGCCGGCACAGCGATGAACTGGAAACTTGTCTGCGCGCAGACCTGTTGTACCTCGAAACGAAGGAGCCGCTCCCGGGCAAAGGTTCCACCATCTGCCTGCCGTATTTAGGAGCCATGTACGAGGCCGGAGCGGTCGCAACAGCCTTTTCGGACAATACGCTCCTGATCGCGGCGAATCCCCGGGCAACGGCCATACGGGAGTCCGTGGAGGGTTTTACCGAGGGCTTCAATGCGAAATATGTCCCGGCCGAGGATGAGCAGAAACTTCTCTTGGAATGGATTTCCGATGAAGCCGGCGGCGGATTCAGGATTGAGGATGAAGATGCGATGCGCATAGTCTATGACTCTGATACCCGGCCTGTCGCCCAGCTCGTATTTCCGGTGTGCGGGGGCGCTTCCGGCACATTCTACCGCATGAGCGATCTTTTCGGAGGATTCGACTATATAGGGATCGACGTTGTCAGCATCTCCAACCACTGCCCGTTTTCGGTGGTGAAACATATCGACAGAGCCGTCGAACAATGCATAGCTCAGTGGCTGTCTTCGGAAGGGATGCCCAAGCATCAGACTCTGTCGTTTGCAGACGGATGGACGGAAGTGATTCTGCATCCCTACACCGAACTGCAACAATTCCTCACAGAATGCTATCTGACAGAGGATCTGCTCCAGACCATTCACGCAGACGCCATGAAAAAGGAGGCCGGGAATGAGTAAAAGGATTATTGCCATACTGCTTTGTATCGCCGCCGGACTGATCCTGCCGGCATGCGGGAATAAGGAGACGGTGTATCAGAGCGGACGTCAGTGGAAGGAACGCACGCTTGCCGTCGTGGCACCCATAGGCGACGACATCTCGAAGAAGCGCCTCGAGCGCACGGCAGATTGGTTTCTGGAGAACTTCCAGGAAGCCCAGCGCCATAACGCCGTTGCGGTCGACCTCAAACTCGAATGGTACGATGAATCGTCGGAGGACCTCGTAAAACTTAGCCGCGAGCTGTCCGGCAGAGAAGACCTTATTGCAATCGTGGGGCCCTTCGGAAACGAGAGCGTCGAGGCTTTCGCACCTGCCTGCAAGAGGACCGGCAAACCGCTCATCGCACCGACTGCCACCAGCGAAGACATTATCCGCCGCTACGCCGTCACCACAAGCGGCCTGAATATAAACAAGGAACCTTTCCTATGGGCCCTGACGGAAAGCGACGTCTCGTTTACGGGCCTGCTGATGACCCGTTATGCTTCCGTCAGCAAATACTACGACATGATCATCAGCAGCCCGAAGGCGGCATTCTTCTCCCCCGAGGATGCATACGGAATGACATTCAACTACTGGGCGCCGTTCTACTCACAGCAGAATGACATCACTCTCCAGCAGAACCTCCAGTACGGCAGCACCGAAGAACTCCTTTCGATATTTGACAGATACCGCAAGGTCGTGGACGGGCAGGGAATGGCGGCGTCTGCCGTCTTCTGCGTGGCGGAGACCGCGGAACAGATGTACGATGTGGCCCGCGCCAACCGCAAGGCCGTGATGGACGGCGAGTTCTGGAGCCTGCTTCACGACAGCACGGACCCCGACGACCCCGCCAATGACAATGAGTGGCTGATATTCAAATCGGCGTACAGCACATATTTTGCAGTTCCTGGCTTCTATGAAGAGGAGCTGGACGCAGTGGGGCCACGTTCATGGAAAATCCTGCAGGGATATGAAGGTTTCTCCCCCTACGCAGACCCGTCCACCGGTTTCGAACTCAGCTACGAAGTCCGTTTCGGATCCAAACCCGGCTTCGAGGAATGCAAGTTCTACGACGCCCTGATGATTGCCGCTTTCGCCGCATGCTATGTCGAGCACTCGGGCGGGGACGACGGCAACAAGGCCTTCAACCAGGCCATCATCGACATAAGCATGAACGCCGACGAAGCGGAGCTCGGCGGAGCAGCCTGGAACGCCACATCCATGAAAGTGTACCTGAATGCCCTTGAGCAGGGACGGCTGCTGCACTTCATTGGCGCGTCGGGAGAAATCAGTTTCGACAGGCAGACCTACACGGCTGCCACTTCGACCACATACGTCCTCTGGCAGATTCTGGACGGAAAAATCCATCACCGTGGTTATTTCGGAGGTTCCGGAGGTCGTACCGCCGATGCCAATGCCGTCTGGCGATACCTCTACAGCGAGCAGCAGGCTAAGGCCGATTTCGATTCGCAGGCCTCGGGCGGCGCGGATTTCAACTATCCCGGGATCAGTTGCCAGTATGCCGTCCTGGTGCAGGGCAGCAACGGTTTCAGCAATTACCGGCATCAGGCGGATGTGCTCGGAATCTATCAGATGCTCCGCAGCTACGGCTTCCCGGACGACCATATCATCCTCATCCTGGACAAGGACATGGCTTCGGACGAAATGAATCCCGAACCGGGGATTGTCAGAAACGCTGAAGACGGGCCCGACCTTCTTGGAGGCACCGGCACCATTCCCTCTGCCGTCATAGATTACGACAGCAAGGAGCTCTCCCCTGCCGACATCGCCGACATCCTGCTGGGCAGGAGCGGCGGACGTCTCCGGACAATGCTGCCGCAGGACGCCGGAGCGAATGTCCTTCTTTATTGGAGCGGCCATGGGCACAGCCAGTCCACCGACGGAGCCGATGAATTCTGCTGGAGAGACAAGCCGCCGGGCAGCGGTTTCAGCGCCGCACTTCTCAAGGAGACAGCGGAAAAGATGAAATTCCGTAAGCTGCTGATATGCGCCGAGCCCTGCTATGGCGAGGCTGTCATACGCAGCATTGACGGAATCCGGGGAGTCCTCGCCATTTCCGGGGCAAGCGCCAACGAAATGTCGTGGGCTGAGCACTGGAACTCCTCAGCGCGCATCTGGATGTGCGACAGGTTCTCCCTCAGTCTGACAGATTATCTGACGGAGAATCCGGAATGCAATTTCCGGGATCTGTTCCTCTACCTCGCCGCCCATACCCTTGGCTCGCACGCAAAAATCGTGGGCGCCGC
>JAEEIQ010000092.1 GCA_016281435.1 Bacteroidales bacterium | reverse complement strand
TGCGCCTCGGTGGGCATCAACGGCTCGGTCCTCAACAATGTCAACTCCAACCCCCTGATCCTCGACGAGGAGCATATAGCACGCGTAGCGAAGATAGCGGACATCCTCAGGGAATACGGAATAAAGACCTATCTGTCGATCAAATGGACAAGTCCCATCACCCTCAGCGGCCTCAAGAGCGGCGATCCCTTCGACCCTGCCGTGCGGCAGTGGTGGAAGGATAAGGCCGCCGAAATCTACGCTGCCATCCCCGACTTCGGAGGATTCCTCGTGAAGGCCAATTCCGAGGGTCAGGCCGGTCCTCAGGACTACGGCCGCACCCACGCCGACGGAGCCAACATGCTTGCTGAAGCGCTCAGGCCATACGGCGGCATCGTCATGTGGCGCGCCTTCGTCTACAGCCCCACCAGCCCCGACAGGGCAAGCCAGGCCGTGGACGAGTTCGAGCCCCTCGACGGCCAGTTCGCGGACAACGTCATAGTCCAGATCAAGAACGGCCCGGTCGACTTCCAGGCCAGGGAGCCCTTCAATCCCCTGTTCGGACGGATGTCCAGGACCAACATGATGGTGGAATTCCAGATCACCCAGGAGTACCTCGGCTTCTCCAACCATCTCGTCTATCACGGCACCACCTACGAGGAGTGCCTGGACAGCGACACATACCGCGACGGCGAAGGCTCGACCGTAGCGAAGATGGTCAAGGGCCTTGCTGGAGTAGCCAATACAGGCCAGGACCCCAACTTCTCCGGCTACATCTTCGCCCAAGCCAACTGGTACCTTTTCGGCCGTCTGGCCTGGGACCCGACACTCGGAGCGGAGCAGATCGCAGACGAGTGGATACGCCAGACTTTCATCAAGCCGGAAGGAATGTCCGCAAAGGCATTTGACAAGAAGTTCATCGAGCCCGTGAAAGGCATCATGATGGAGTCCCGCGAGGCTGCGGTCAACTATACCATGCCGCTGGGCCTGCATCATCTCTTCGCAGGCTCGCATTACGGCCCCGGCCCCTGGGAGACCAGCGTGCGCCGCGACTGGTCGCCGGCATTCTACCACAACGCCGGGGCGGACGGCATCGGATTCGACCGCACAAGGGAGGGCTCTGACAATGTCGACCAGTACAATGAACCGCTCGCTTCGAAGTTCAACGACCTCAATACCTGCCCGGAGAATCTCCTCCTGTGGTTCCATCACGTTCCTTGGGACTACAAACTCTCCACCGGACGGCCCCTCTGGGACGAACTGTGCCGGCAATATGATACTGGAATCACCGAAGTGGAAGCCTTCCTCAAGACCTGGGAAGGGCTTAAACCCTATGTCAGCCGATCCATCTTCGACGAAGTCACGCGCAAGCTCACCATCCAGCGCAACGACGCCGAATGGTGGCGCGACGCCTGCGTGGGCTACTTCCAGACCTTCTCCGGCCGTGAACTGCCCTCCGGCGTCCGTCCTCTGAACATGCCTGTCGACTCGGTGATGACCAAGTCGGTCCGCTCCGACCGTGCAGGAATGCCGGCCCACGATGAGGACCTCCGTCCCATCCTCGTTCCCAACCGCCGCTTCGTGCCCGGAGGCACCATGTCCAGCGGCGGCCCGATAGCCCCAGGAAAATAAACTGCCATGAAAAGGATAATCACCTCCATACTCATCCTGACCGCGGTCCTGAGCCTTGATTCGTGCAAGAAAGACTGGGTCACCACCTGGGCGACGGCCCTTCAGGTCGCCGAACCGCACAACACTCCGCCCGAGCCGTATCTTTCCGGCAATTCCTTCCGCCAGATCGTCCAGGTATCCATCGCAGGCAAGAAGCTGAGACTCCACCTGTCGAACATCTTCAACGAAGAGACCACCGAGATCCAGGGCGTGGAGATTGCCGTCGCCAAGACCATGGGAGCCTCTCCCGAGATTGATGAGAAGACCTCTGTTTCCCTTACTTTCAACGGCAGTCCTTACGCCGCGAGGAAGGCCGGAGAAGAAATCGTCTCCGTCCCCGTGAAGTTCAAGGTGAAGGAGCGGATGAACCTCGCCATAACCATCCACTACGGCATGGCTTCCTCTACGACCATCACCAGCCACCCGGGCTCAAGGACCACT
>JAEEIQ010000091.1 GCA_016281435.1 Bacteroidales bacterium | reverse complement strand
GCGACCTCCAGTCAGCACATCCCGAAGAGGGTCTTGTCTTCTACAACAGGGGGATAAGCGGCGACACGGTCCAGGGCTTGGAAAAGCGTTGGGACGAGGATGCGCTCGCCTTGAAACCGGACGTAGTGACGCTGCTCGTGGGCATCAACGATGCCATGCAGCGTCAGTTCGATCTCTCGAAGTGGGAAACGGGATACCGCCGGCTGCTTGAGAGGACACTCGAAGCACTCCCCGGATGCCGCCTCGTCCTCTGCACCCCGTTTTTCGCCAAAGTCGGAGGACACGGGCACAGGCGTGATGCGGACCAGATCCTCTCCCGCGTCCGCTCCGAGGCATCCGCCGTCCGTTCGCTGGCAGCCGAGTACGGAGCCATCCTCGTACCGTTCGACGAACTTTTCGACGGACTGATCCCCGGAGGGCCTTCCGAGACCTATTGGATCTGGGACGGCGTACACCCCACCCCCGCCGGCCACCGCCGTATGGCAGACATGTGGGAGTCCCTCGTCAGAAACTAGAATAATCTTAACCGATAAAACAACATGAACCGATTGACCTTCACCCTTTTAGCCGCGGTTATCGCTTCCGTCGGCCTGTGCTCAGCCCAGAACGGACTGAAAGTACAACCCTACGAATGGAAAAGCGTACAGATCGTCGGAGGAGGCTTCTGCGACGGCATCGTTTTCCACCCCACGGCGCCGGGCGTGCGGTATGCGCGCACCGACATGGGCGGCGCATACCGCTGGGACGCCGCCGCGGAGCGCTGGATGCCGCTTCTCGACTTCGTCAGTTACGCTGACAACAATCTCGTCGGCGTTGAAAGCATTGCCGTCGATCCCCTGGACCCCAAGACCGTCTACCTTGACTGCGGCACCTATACTTCCTCGTCCAACGGAGCCATTTTCTACTCCCATGACGGCGGCCTTACTTTCGGGCGCACGGACGTGCCCTTCAAGATGGGCGGCAACGAGAACGGCCGCGGCAACGGCGAACGCATGATGGTCGATCCCAACAACACCAATATCATCTACGTGGGAACGCGCCAGGCAGGTCTTTGGATGAGCGACGACAAAGCGCGCAGTTTTCGCCGGGTGGACTCCTTCGACGAGGCTCTGGCACCTTATCTGCCTGAAACTCTGCCGAATATGGGAATGCCCATGATGATGCGCGGCCCCCAGGGACAGCAGGCCCAGCAGGAAATGACTCCCGAGCAGCGCGAGGAGATGCGCCGCGCAATGGAGATACGCCAGAGCATTGGCTGCGGCGTCGTTTTCGTTGTGTTCGACCCCGCCAGCGGCAAACCCGGCCAGGGCTCGCAGACCATCTTCGTAGGCTACTCGCAGATGAACCGCGCCAACATGTTCGTCTCGCGTGACGGCGGCAAGACCTGGAAAGCCATGGAAGGAGCCCCTCTCCAGTATATGCCCAACCATGCCGCCCTATCGTCCGACCGCTGCCTGTACGTGACCTACGGCACGAATCCAGGCCCCCAGACGATGAAGGACGGAGGCTTGTGGAAATACGACATTGCAAAGGACAGATGGACCGAGATTTCGCCCGACAAGCCGAGCGAGGACCGTCCGTTCGCATACGTAGGCGTCAGCGTTGACGCCAGGAACCCCAAGCACATCGTCACCAGCACCTTCGGAAGGCCGATGTCAGGCGTCAATTCCGCCGAGGAAGTGTTCCGCTCCACCGACGGCGGAAAGACCTGGAAGGCCGTATTCGCCGAAGGAGGGAAATACGACGAGGCCAAGGCGCCGTACATCATCAACACCGGCATCCACTGGCTCTTCGACGTGGAGATCGATCCCTGCAACTCCGACCATGCGATCTTTACCTGCGGATACGGCGGATGGGAGACATACAACCTAAGTGCAATGGACAGGAAACAGCCTACGGTCTGGACGCCAATGGCCACGGGTATCGAGGAGACCGTCCCCCTCGAGCTGTACAGCCCCCGTAAAGGAGCGTGGCTCATCACGGGCATCGGAGACTACGGCGGCTTCACTCACCGCGACCTCGACAAGCCTGCGGCCGACTCCCATCACGATCCGCGTTTCGGCAACACCAACGGTGTGGCAGGAGCCGAGCTCAAGCCTGAACTCGTCGTCCGGGTAGGTACCATCCACGGAGGTTACAAGGGCAAGAACATCTCCTACTCGCTGGACGGGGGCGACACATGGCTCGAGCCCGAAACCGTACCGGACCCGCAGGGCAGGAACGGCCACATAGCCGTCGGAGCCGACGGCCGCGTCTGGGTATGGACCCCGGACCGCAAACCGGTGTTCTACACTGCCGACAACGGCCGCACCTGGGCCGAATCACAGGGCATTCCGCAGGGCTTGCGAGTCATCGCCGACAAGGTCAATCCCAATAAGTTCTACTCCTTCGACATCAGCTCCGGCCTGCTTTACACCAGCACTGACGGCGCAAAGACCTTCAGCACGGTCGATACGGGCATCAAGGCCGTAGCCGGGCGCGACGGACGCATTGCCAACAGAGGAGACAACCGCGGAGGACAGGACAGGGTGTATTCAGTACCGGACAGGGAGAACGACCTGTGGATAGCCGCTTTCGACGGCCTGTGGCACGCCGCTGACGGGGAGCACTTCTCGCAG
>JAEEIQ010000090.1 GCA_016281435.1 Bacteroidales bacterium | reverse complement strand
TGCCGCGGCCGCCTCTCCAGTCCTTCTTCGAAGGGCCGTCGACGGTCTTCTGGGTGGCGGTTGCAGCGTGCACGGTCGTCATGAGGCCGCGGACGACGCCGAACTTGTCATTGAGGACCTTGGTCAGGGGAGCAAGGCAGTTCGTGGTGCAGGAAGCGTTGGAGATGATGGTCTGGCCGGCGTAGGTCTTGTGGTTCACGCCGTAGACGAACATCGGGGTGGCGTCCTTGGAAGGAGCGCTCATGATGACCTTCTTCGCACCGGCCTTGATGTGGGCCTCTGCAAGCTCGGAAGTCAGGAAGAAACCGGTGGATTCGACGACTACGTCGACGCCGAGGGCTCCCCAGGTGATGTTGGCGGGATCCTTCTCAGCGAAGACCTGGATCCTGTGTCCGTCGACGATAAGGAAGTTTCCGTCAACGGCGATGTCGTGCTTGAACTCTCCGTGGACGGAGTCGTACTTCAGCATGTAAGCCAGATAATCGGCGTCGAGAAGGTCGTTGATGCCGACAACCTCGATGTCCTTAGGGAAGTTTTCAACTGCAGCGCGGAATACCATGCGACCGATGCGGCCGAATCCGTTGATACCAAGTTTTACCATTTCAAAGATTTATAAAGTTAAACAATACTTTCCAACCGTTGCAAATCCAGATTTGCGGCGCAAATTTATCAAAAAATTCAGTGAAAATCAATTATATTTGCAGAATAAAACTCAAAAAAATGAAGATTCTCATCACCAACGACGACGGAATAGATTCAAGCGGCATCAGGAACCTCGTAGAGTGCGTAAGACACCTCGGAGAGATTACGGTCGTGGCGCCGAAAAAGCACCAGAGCGGCATGTCCATGGCCGTCAACCTGGGGCGAAAGCCGGTCGCAGTGAAGAAGATATCCGAGCGGCCCGGCGAGAGCTGGTGGTACCTCGACGGCACCCCGTCCAGCTGCGTCAAGTTCGGAATCGACAACATATTCCCTCCTGAAATGCCCGACCTCGTGCTGAGCGGAATCAACCATGGGGGCAACTTCGGAACGGCCTACTGCTATTCCGGAACCATAGGAGCCGCCAGCGAAGGCGCGCTCGCCGGGATCACTTCGGTGGCCGTTTCCCTCGACGCTTTCGGGGCCGACCTCGATTTCTCGGCGGTCAGGAAGTTCTTCCCCAACATACTCGGAAACATACTCGCCGCCGGTCCCGCGCCCTACGGCACCATCTACAACATCAACTTCCCGAACCTTCCCGCAAAGGCCATCAAAGGCGTCAGGATAGCCCGCCAGAGCATCCTGCGCTGGGTCAACGAGTTCATTCCCTACGACAAGAACCTTTTCCGCCGGCTCGCGGCCGAGAACTTCGGCATCCTCGCCCCCGAGGTACCGGAGGCCGAAGAAGGAGAGCAGCAATTCATGATGGCCGGGGACATCGTCAACGATTCCGCCTCCGACCCCAATGCCGACATCAACCTCCTGGCAAAGGGCTATATCACGATCACCTGCCACCAGCTGCTGTCGCACGACGCTGCCGAATCGAAGCGCATCGCCGACTTCGGGCTTGAAACGGATTTCTGAAGATGAAGTACTACCTCATTGCCGGCGAGGCTTCCGGCGACCTGCACGGAAGCAATCTCCTGAAGGGCCTTCTTGCCGAAGACCCTGAAGCGGAGTTCCGTTATCGCGGCGGGCAGATGATGGCCGCCGTCGGCGGCACGCTCGTGCGGGACTACAAGGAAGGCGCCGTGATGGGGTTCACCGACACTCTCCTGAAGCTTCCCCGGCTCCTCGGGGACCTGTCCGAATGCGAGAAGGACATCCTCGGCTGGCAGCCGGACGTCGTAATCCTTATCGACTACCCCGGCTTCAACATGCGCATAGCCCGCTTCTGCCACGCCCGCGGGATAAAGGTTTTCTACTACATCGCGCCGAAGACCTGGGCCTCCCGCGAGGGCCGCAACCGAAAGCTCGCCCGGTGGGTGGACAGGCTGTTCATAATCTTCCCGTTCGAGATTCCGTATTTCACCCGGAAAGGCATCCCCTTCACCTACGAGGGAAATCCGCTTATCGACGCGGTGGACGGCCACGAATTCAAGCCTGTCTGCGAGGACCGCTACGTGGCGCTGCTCGCAGGTTCTAGGAAGGGCGAGATAAGCCGCATGATGCCGGTGTGCATGGAGGTTGCCGACCGTCTCGGATGCAAGGTCGTGGTAGCCGGGGCCCCGTCCAGGGCCATTGAGGACTACCAGCCTTATCTGGAGGGAAGGAAGAACGTCGAGCTTGTCTTCGGGCGCACCTACGATGTCCTGAAAGGAGCCGACGCCGCGATTATCAACTCTGGCACCGCCTCCCTGGAAGCGGCCCTGCTCGGCACGCCGCAGGTCGTCTGCTGGAGCACCACTCCCCTGACGGCGTTCCTCGCCCGCAAGGTCCTCCACGTGATGGACCATATAAAGTATATCTCGCTGGGCAATCTCTGCATAGACAAGCTGGCCTTCCGCGAACTTGTGCAGGAAGATTTCAACGCGGATGAGGTCACTTCCGAGGTGCGGCGCCTGCTTGAGGATCAGCAGTACCGCTCGGCGATGCTCGCAGACTACGCCCGCATCCGCGAATCCCTCGGAGGGGCCGGCGCCTCCCGCAAGATCGCCCGCGCCATGATCGGAGCCCTGCGGGGCGAATAAGCCCGCCGTGAGGGCCGTGGTCTACCTCCGCACACGAACAGTGTATACCTTTCCTTCAGGTGTGTATAATATTACCCCTTGGGGAGTGGCACAAGGATGGATATTATGGTTAGTAATGTCAGAACTTCGGTTTATCAACCATTCCCTACATATCAATTTCCATGTTCTTCCATCATTATCCGAGACAAACAGCCTAGTCCAGGGTGTTTCAAGACTGAGACGCTGACAGTAGGCGTACAACTTGTCGCCGGACTTGCACAACCATCTCGGCATATCTCCATCCTTCGAAACTATTCCCTTATGATGAATACCGGACTCGTCTATACTCATAGCCTCTATGCCGTGCATTCGTCCTACCAACAGGAACTGGTCAGCTCCTTCCAGATATAGCACCGACCCGCCTGCATCAAAAGAGGCATATGACGAGGGAGAAAAGCACGAAAGATAGTTACTGCCAGGAGAATTAAGCACTATTGTTCCCCGTGAGCAAAATGCAACTTGAGAGCCATCGGGAACGTCTATAGGGTATTCTTTGATCAATACTCCACTTCTTGTGACAAAGGCGATTTTGTTACTCATCACAATGCCGATCAGCCCGTTTTCGAATAAGTGAATCCCTGTTCCGGAAAGAACGCCGTTATTACGGATATAGCCGTGATTCAATCTAGCTATATTCCCAGATAAAACAAAACTTTGTGCAGCGACCCACTTTCTCTCACCTATCTTACCGTTATACACTGACACCATTTTGTCTTTCCCACAATAAAAGACAGCCTTAAGAGTATCATTCATGCTTTCCATCTGAACACAACGTCCTTTCACAGTCGAATGATATGCCCAAGACTTGGCGCCGTCTGCCGTACAATATATGATACTTTCTTCTCCTCTGACTATACAAACTGCTCCATGCTCAATATCAGAGAATGACACAGGACCGGATCTAAATCCTGCCTTTCTCATTGCGTCACTGTCAAATGATGCTGCCGAATATTCATCATGATGAAAACGGGAGCAGTTTGTACAAGAGACTGTCAAGAACAAGAAAACAGATATTGATAGCGAAAACCTATTCACCATATCCCGACAGACTAAAGTTGGGTATATTGAGATAAAAATAGTCTATCAAGCCTCCCAAAAGGTAATTGAATATCTGTTCACGCGTGTATTGACATCCAGGATGATTCAACAAATACTGATCTATATTATCATAGATATTAGATTGTATCTGTGTCCAATTAGCCATCATAGAAACACCTTCAGAAGTCATGAAGAATGTATCTGCATCATAGTAGTCCTGTTGCGCCGTAATAATACTGAGTACCTGCTGGAGACCATCATTGCTAATCAAATCACCTATATCGATAGTAAGGGCTATTTGAATTTTATCCATTAAGCTCAATTCGAGAAAGCCTCCATCAATATATGCCTGAGGGTGCTGATTATAAGCAATCGTCCTCAAGTCTGCATCGTTTAACTCAACTTCAGGGTGATTGATAATATATGTTTCAAGGCGACTTTGGAGCAGATACAATGTAACACTAACCCAAGCCTGCCCATCACTACTTAGACTATTACTTAAATTCGAAAACCTCCGGCAATACTTGTCTCCATAGTCGAGATAATATGAAGGCGGCGCAATATTAGGGTATCTTCTAACAAAATCATTATATCTGGCCAAATAATAATTAACATTTCCCAATATTATGGAAAGATCCAACGGTGGTTGTATTACAATCTGGTCACCTTGTTGTTGATTTCCCTCACCACTATCGCCGGGATCATCTCCCGGGTCATCTCCCGGGTCATCTCCCGGATCATCTCCCGGGTCATCTCCCGGGCCATCTCCACTCCCACTACCGCCTGGCGGAGTCCAACCAGGATAAGGGTCCGGATTGGGATCTTCATAATCGGCAGAAGAAATACTTGGTGGGATTAACATAGAATCTGGATATCCATCTCCATCAGAATCATAGTAGAATGCGCCTGAATCCGGATCATAAAAAAGACCTGCGTCATAATACTCCAACTCATCAATTGGCGGGAATTCCCACTCGTCCCCGTCATCTCCGTCCGGGTCCCCCTCCCCGTCATCCGAACGCGTCCGGATGTTCCGGTTCCGGAAAAACTGATAACCCCTCAGCAACTTCACCGCCCGCCTGCAACTCTCTATCATCGTCTCCTTTCCGCCACTCATGTCTATCTCGACCGATTCCTTGAGAGTATCATTCTCATACAGACGAACCGCCCGTACGCCTCCGCTGACAAGATCCGTAAACACCACAACACCGCTGAACTTGGCTTTCTGCCGGAGCCCGAGCCTCTTGACCGTTGATTTGACAAGAACTTCCACTGAACCGCTCCCCAGGTCCTTGCTCAGCACAAGTTCCTGACCGACACGGCGCCACGGGCGGACTGGCTTCTCACTGTACTTCCCGCTATACGAGTATATGCGGTATTCTCCCTCGTAGGGAACAGTGTAAGTGATTTCGCCCGTCCCTTCCACACACTCGGCATCTTCCCACCACGGTGTAATCTCCCCGGAGGACAGGCGGCTGCGTACAGGCTGAACACCGCCGCTACGCGTCGCTGTCCCCGACACCGCGGCCTCGAAGCTGGCCTTCGCCTCCTCCAAAGGGAATCCGCCCCGAGGTTCCATCTCAGACTCCATCCGGCTGCACGACAGAGACAAGGCCGCAATGGACATCAATACGATAAATGAATGCTTTCTCATAGAATATATATTAATCAAACCATTATTCTCCTTCCATCTGTATTAAGAAATATCCGTGATCCGGAGCTGATTATCCATCTTCACCCCATGGGCCCGGAGATTCTCAATCAGGTCTCCAAGTACACAATCTGGTAAAAGGGCAAAATCCCAGATGCGAATTAACTTCCCGTCTGTCATGGTCACTTTCACAGTAACTGCTCATATTTTAAAAACTTCTTTCCAGCCCTTTGCATGCGTAGAACGTCTTATTGTACTAAAAAACGAAATAAATCCAATAACGCTGCTTACTATTACTTGCGTTTAACAGTGTATACCTTTCCTTCAGGTGTGTATAATATTACCCCTTCGGGAGTGGCGCATGGCTTCAGATATGAGGAATAAATTCCCAACACCGCCGGCCACTGCATCGGCCAATGCTTTACTATTCGTCTCCAACTGCGGCCTCCGTCTCCGGAAGCGTATAACGAACTGGTGGCGCCAAGGACAGAATGGGTCATCCCCCAATAATACATCACTCCATTATTGGCTTCCAGCCACACTGGGTCGCATTTCCGCCTCACGGCGCCGCCTCTTTTCAAAAACAACCTTCCATTTCTGATTGAACCATTGAATGTCCCTCTATCCTTGTCCCCTACCAATAACCTTGAACGACTCCCTACTATTGCTGTTATCATATCTACCTTTTTCCTGTTCATCCGAGCGACTTTTTTTTTACTGACAAGATACAACTCGCTTCCGTGATGCAGGTTTTTGCATACGACGACACCGTCATCTACAACTGCTATTGAGGATCCCGGAGGGATATCCAGAGAAAACATCCGGATATAGCGGCCAAGAGAATCATAGAAAACGACGCCAGCCCGATCCACAGTACTGTAAGAGCCATCTGCCAACCTGCGTATGACACCATAATAAAAATGTCTGGGTTTCGAAGCAAAAAGTTGGGTCTGTATCCGTCTGCACGGAATCGAGCAGTACCTTCTGAAAGCTCCACATAATGAGTCCGACTTGTAAATATCATATGTATCGGAGTTAAGAAAGGCTCCAGTAAAACCAGTCCCGGCATCATTGTCCACCCAAACACACCGGCCTGGTATTGTATCTCTGCGAACCCATTCTCTTCCACCATCTACCGTCGTTAGGACAAATGTCTCCATATCCGTGCAACGGCATACTATCCCTCTGTTCAAATCTAGAAAACACACCGGCCCCTGCTTGTTGTAACAACTGGACCGCTCGGTTGACTTGAATGCATAGCCTTCGTGCTCAGAAATTTCAAAATCCAAGAAAACGGTCCGGCAAGATGCCAGAAACAGCCCCAAACCCGAAAGACAAAAAAAGAGAATAATATCCCGGCCTTTATTCATAATCGTCCAAATCAAATCCTGGAATATTACTGTAGTAATAATCTATCAAATCTTCAAATATCAAGTCGAAAACTTGCTGTCTGGAACAAGGCAACACCCCTCCATTAAAAATATACCGATCTATGTATTCATTTATCGCATCTTTGACATCTTCCCAATTATCAATCAAATCAACGGCATCGTCATATGCTTTATCGGGATGTTCCACATAATTACTAAGCATAGCTTCAATCATTTGGGACACTTGATGCAGGCCGTCTTCAGTCAAAAGGTCGCTTAGTTCAATCGTCGTAACAACAGTTACCCTATCCAGGACACTTAAAGATAAAAAACCGGCATCAAGATATGCGCGGCAATGCATCCCAAATGCATAATAACTGAGAGAATCTGCTTCTATCTGCGGATTATCCACAACCAGTGAATTCAGACGGTCCTGCAGCAAATACGCAGTAAGATCCACCCACGCAGCTCCAGCCTGCGACATACTTTGTTTCGCACTTTGAAACTTGTTATAATACTTCTGCCCATAATTCAAATAATAGTCTGGGGCAGGTCTCCCAGTCCTGCGGACATAATCTTGATGTCTAAAGATATAAAAATATTCTGTTCCGACTAGTGAAGACAGGTTTGCAGGGGGGAGGATGGGCGGAAGGACACTAAGAGTATCTGTCTGATTCCACGGGTCGTCCGGATCATCAGGGCCCTCGGGGTCTTCCGGATCTTCAGGATCCGGATCGTCAGGATCGCTCCCGCCGCCACCACCTCCTCCTCCGCCGCCGTCATCTCCTCCGCCTGTCACCACGCTCGGCTCTATCAGCATCGAATCTATCTCCCCGTCGCCATCTGAATCATAATACACTGCGCCCGTGTCAGGATCCTCATACAGGCCATTCCCCCAATCTATCAGCCCATCTGTCGGAGGATACTCCCACTCGTCCCCGTCATCTCCGTCCGGATCCCCTTCCCCGTCATCCGAACGTGTACGGATGTTCCGGTTCCGGAAAAACTGATAACCCTTCAGAATCTTCACCGCACGCCTGCAACTCTCTATCATCGCCTCCTTCCCACCGCTCATGTCTATCTCGACCGATTCCTTGAGAGTATCATTCTCATACAGACGAACTGCCCGTACGCCTCCGCTGACAAGATCCGTAAACACCACAACACCGCTGAACTTGGCCTTCTGCCGGAGCCCGAGCCTCTTGACCGTTGATTTGACAAGAACTTCCACCGATCCGCTCCCCAGGTCCTTGCTCAGCACAAGTTCCTGACCGACTCGGCGCCACGGGCGGACTGGCTTCTCACTGTACTTCCCGCTATACGAGTATATGCGGTATTCTCCCTCGTAGGGAACAGTGTAAGTGATTTTGCCCGTCCCTTCCACACACTCGGCATCTTCCCACCACGGTGTAATGTCCCCGGAGGACAGGCGGCTGCGTACAGGCTGAACACCGCCGCTACGCGTCGCAGGCCCCGACACCGCAGCCTCGAAGCTGGCCTTCGCCTCCTCCAGAGGGAAACCCGGTTTCTGATCCATCTCAGACTCCATCCGGCTGCACGACAGTGACAAGACCGCAATGGACATCAATACAATGAACGAATGCTCCTTCATATTCAACAAATATAAGAATTATTCAATCCTTCCCGGCTGGTAATTGTCGATGAATACCTGCCGGCCGTGCACATACCTGAACGGCAGTTCCTCCCGCCCCCGTGTCTCGTCGGACAGCCAGTAGAGAGTCCCCTTGGGGACATTCTTGAAGACGAGGTAATTCCCTTCGGCAACCTGCCGGGAATGCTCCTGCCACCCTTCATCATAATAATACAGACAATATGTATCTCCCGGATTGACGATGTTGTTCGCATTGCGCGGAGCGAACCGAACCCGCAAAGCCTTTACAGGTGATGTGAAGTCAAACACAATCTTTCTTGACTTAGAATATGTTTCCATATTTCCATCAATGGCATTTAAGGTATCTTCAGTCTTCCGAAGTATAGAGCCGCAATACCGGACCATTCTGGTATCTTTTCGCTCTTTTTCTAATGGAGAGAACACAGGGAGTGGCGTAGGAGGTTGGCTGGCAACTGAATCGACTTGAGCACCGAGAAATTCAACATGAGCCACATACGGCGGTTTTTCGCCAATGGTACCGAGCGTGTAATACCTATAAGGCTTCGATGATTGAAGGTCATAGTCTTGCAAGAAAGGATCCGGAGCTGACATTATTCTCATCAATGTATCAAACGGGCCAGATGGTTCGGGACTGCCAAGGATGTATGTGCCTATCATCTCGCGCCGCATTGTTCTCAAGCGACTTTTGTCAGGATACTTCCTCGAAACTATCATGGTGCATGTACGCTTTCTTATTTTGTATTCCCGGCACCGCTTAGTTTTAATGACTTTTCTTTCAATTCCAGCCGGACAACTCATCGGTTGCTGAGCAAAACGAACACGACCATTATCCAGCAATTCCACTGGGTTGCCTATAGGAATCAGGTCGTCATTTTTATAATACGCAGGGAAGAAAACTTCTCCTGAAGGAACTTGACGGAACGTCACTGTCTTACAGGCATGATTGACTACACCCCACGCCACAGGGGTTAAACCACTCTCACTATCAGAAAAATGGCATAGCCACGCAAGATTATTACGCGTACTTACTTTGAACGGGATTGTCAGATCAACAGTTTTATGGTAACGCCATGTTTGGTCTGAAATCAAAGGACTTCGCAATCCGGAAGGAACAAACTCACTTTTTCTGGCAAGAAAAAATGGTGAATCTTTTTGTGCCGAGTAATTCAAACGATATACTTTTGCCGCGCCCTGCAAATATGGATCCCAGTCTTCAAGAAGATCATTTGTCGGAGGAGTGAAAGGGACTATTACTCCGTTAGTATCTGGAACAGCACACCAATAATGAGCACCTTTCCTGTCTGGCCACTTAGGCGTATACTCCACTACGGTAGGTATACCACATGCTCGGAGCATGTCACACGCTGCAGTAGTAGTATTATAGCACTCATTATTAAGAGGCAATAACAGATCATAAATGCCAAAGCCATCTTTTCTTTCAGCTCCTTTATAAGTCAGATGCCAGGCTTTCTGAAAGTATGATTTGAAAGAGTTAACAAACTCCCGGCTGGTCCGGCAGGTGTCAGTTATGATATACGAGAACACCATCCTTTTCAACCATTCTTTATCCGCCTGAATTCTTTCCGCCCCTGTCACAAAAGGGAGGACCATTTCCTTGAAATCATTGTCGGGAATATGTTCACAATACGGACTGCTGTCCAGCATTCTTAAGGCCTGAGAAATATTCAGTCCAAGCAGAGAGTCAGAAATAATCCCGGATCGCTTCGGTATAGCTTTAGATTCATCTGAGACCGTTGCATTCCACCTTCCTTCAAAAAACATCCGATCCTCGGGTTTAGTCTTCAAAGAATCTATCAAGAATAGCAAAACTTCCATTTCGGGATCGGTCTCTATGTTCTCCCATCCGTTATGATACTTCAGATTGTCCAGCAGGAACTTCCTGTAAAGGAAATCCTCTCCCTCAACCTCAAGTATCTCCGCCCGGGCCCTAATTGCAAACGTATTGTAAGACCCCTCTGCCTTCTTCAGCAAGCTCTCCGCCCTCTCAATGCGCGAAACCGAATCTCCGGAAGCCCTGTACAACTTCCACAAAAGATAATCGGGACGCATCTTCCGCGGCACCATGTACCCGGCTTCGACAAGATAATGCTCAGCTTCGGCTACATTCCCCCTTTGGAGCAGCGAATCCCCCTTTGCTGCCCACCACTCATAATTCGGATGGTCCACCCGGCGCTTGACCGGAGAGGAATCGCCCAAGACGAGCAGAACAGCGGCAACCGCGCTCAAAGCCACAAGCGCCCATCCCGGCCACTCTCGCAGCCTGAAGCCGTCCAGGCAGCACAACAGCGCTACGGGAAACAACACCAGCAGCGGCAGGCAATAACTCGGATACGAGAAAAGTGCAAACGTACAATATGAAGCCAAAAGGCCGAGACGGACTTTATCCTTCGTCTTGACCGCTACAAGGACGAGGAGGCACAACACGGCTAACGCGGCCGGCACTCCGCACTCCACGGCCAGACGGATAAAATCATTATACGGATACGCAGCGTTCCCTGCAACCGATGCAAAGACAGAATCCGGATTTTCCCTGAAAAAGCCGGCCTGATACATCATATAGTTCTGCCTGAAGCCATCCGCACCGAATCCGAACCACGGGCGCTCCGCTATCATCTTCCCGGAGACAGTCCATACAAGAAGCCGCGCCCTTGCGGAATCCGGACGTAAAAAATACAGGCCGGCAACGAGACCCAGGGCAGCCAGCGCAACAATCGGAATGATCTTCTTGTGACGTCCTGCCCAGGACAGAATCTCCTTGCCATAAACAACGGCGGCGCCGACCGCAGCAGAAAGGATTGCCGCCCGGGAGGTCGTCACGAAGATAGAGGCCAGCAAAAACACTGAAACGCCGATCAGCACCCTTCGCTGCCATCTTTTCATCCCGCTCCCGGAATGCAGCAACATCAAGGACGCGACAAAAGCCATGGCCTGAAGCCCGCCTGCCAGCCCGGGATTCCTCAAAAACCCAGACACGGCAAAATAGGGATTACCACTCTCTATGATGCCGGCTAATTGAAAAAAAATAACAATAGCATGGAATGCACCCCAAATAGATAATGCAAATGACGTAGTTTGATAATTCTTACTCAAATCACAATATCCGTTTAAATACGAGTCAAAGTAATTGGATTTATCCACATCAGCATCCTAATGCAACTCCTATCTATATTAATGGCTCCCAATGCCAATCCCCAGTCGGTATCCATAACTATAAAACGGTCCTCGTCGTCTTGCAATTCAAAAGTATCAAATTGTTTCTCTATAGAATAAGTGCCTTTATAGAGTACCGTATACAAACGCGACTTGTACTGCAACTCGCAATTGTTTTCAGATTTAAACCTGATGATAGTATAGTTATCATTATACTGATTCTTCCAAACAGTGCCAGTAAGCATATCTCCTTTGGAGCAAGATAGCGTTATAATCAGCGTGAATAACAGAAGGACTAAACTGTTGCTCTTTTTCATAAGCTGTGAAAATTATTTGCATTGTTAAGCGCAAAGGCCGGCTTCTTTATATGATGCTTATTATATTGATTCTCCTCATACCTGCATCCATCTTCCCCATAAACGTAAATGAACGTATTTGTAGAAGAATTATAGCCGATTATAATCATTGGCTGATATATGGAACAATCATCCACTATGAATGCATATACAATGTGTCCAGCATCTATCGCATTTCGAATATCCTCCCGAGAGTTTAGTTCAGAAGTAGCAAAGCAATGAGTGACAAAACGTCTTATTGCAAATGAGGACAATCCATTTACAACAACAGTACTGTCTCCAATAAAAGAAACATACTCATTCAAATAATCCTCTTGAGTATTCACGCCCCCGAGGACATCAGACCCATACTTAAATGCCGCCAATACAGGAGCACACCTGAAAGAATAAACTGGCAAATCACCACTCTGTGGTAAATTTGACATGGCCATATGAGTTGAATAAATATATGAAGGCTCTTCTCCTAAATCAAAAAAGTCACCTTCTAAACCAGCCTCAAACAATATACCCACATCTATGGTTTCAAAAAAATCATCCGGTTCATCGTATCCTTGTTCATCCAAATAATCATCTAGCAGGATATCTGGGGTGCCATCTCCATCAGAGTCATATAATATTCTATTCTCAAATGGATCATAATAAATATCATCGCCATAATGAAAAAAGCCAAATACATCATTCCAGTCGTAATCCCACTCTTCCCACCAATCCCAATCATCCTCATCATCAGACCATCGCCGTGTCGCATTAAATTTCTTTTTTGCAAAACTATATCCCCTTATTAGCTCCGCCGCTTTATGCGCAGATTTCATTTTCCCGTCTAGAAAAACAACCGAGACGAGTGAATCATTCACATACTTTTCAATAGAATAAACGCGACTTGCTGTAAGAGAAGAATAAATAATTATACCGGAATACTTTTCAGTTACCTTCAATCCATGTTTTTTCACTATGGATCTCAAAAGCAATTCCCGTTCGCCAGTTTTGATATTCCTCCTAACAATGATATCCTGTTGTAATTTTCGCCACGGACGATGAATAATATTATCATTCGTCTTCTTGTATGAGAACACAGCGAACTCCGGTAAAAACGGGATGACAAATCCCTCATAATCATCATCTTTAAACTTAAGAGCATCCTCCCATATTGGAGTGTAATCACCAGGCCAGATACCAGAACGTAACGATACGTGGGACCTTTCTTGAGCGGATTCAATCGAAAACTCAGTCTCGAAAAGTCGCCGGGCCTCACTCAATCCGAGTTGTTGATTATCATTTTGTTCGTGGACAAAACACCCTTGGCACAAGAAAATGAGCGCAAAAAAAAATAAAATACTCACTCTTCATAATAAAAGGTACTAGAATCGAAGGTTAGATAATGTGGTTATTAGCCGCAATTATAATAATTTTTCAAATATTCAACAACTTTTTTTTTCAATATAATGTTCGAAATCTTAACAACTTCAGATAGGGGCATAATACCGAAGAATAACGGCTGATTGAAGACGCGGAGTACCGCTCAGCGATGCTCGAAGACTACGCCCGCATCCGCGAATCCCTCGGAGGGGCCGGCGCCTCCCGCAAGATCGCCCGCGCGATGATCGCCGCCCTGCGGGGCGAATAAGCCCGCTCTGCCGGCGCTTGCAATTTGTTAAAAAAACCGTATCTTGCGGAAGGTTATACGATTGTCCGCATGAAACTGTTTCTCATCTTATGGTTGTCGCTGGCCGCGGGGGCGTGGCAGGACGGGCCGCAGGAGAAGAGCGCAAAGGCGTTTTTCAAGGCCATGTACCATCCGTATGTCCGCTACGACGGCAACGGGAGGGTCCTGAAAGCCGGCTCTCCCCTCACTGCGGGGCACATCTACCCGAAATGGAAGGAAGCCGAATATACCATGCAGGGAAAGGGCGGCGGCGCCAGTTTCGTCTGCACCGTCCCAATCTCGGTGGAGCGCGAGATATGGACCTGCCTGAAGGTTGACGAGCCGGGGGCAGTGCGGGAGATGGCCGAAAGGAACTTGCTGATTACATGCAGGATAAGGAAAGGCATAGAAGAATGGACAGCCGTGATCCGCTACAGGATCATAGATCCGGCTAACGCATACAGCAAAGGATTCTGCGGGCTGGAAATAGACGTCGATCCGAATACCGCCGTCCCTCTCAGCCTCAGGGAATACAGGAACGGGATCGTCGTGCTCGAAGAGAAGCACCTGGGCGGATACAGGTGGATTCATCCTGCATCGACACGTCCCCGCCGGTCGAGCAACTTCACTCCGCCTGAATCAATGCGGATTCTGACCTATGGCGATAAAGCGCCGAAAGATGCGGGCTTGGTCACCCAGAACAACGACTTCTCAGGGAATTCCGACCCGGCCGAAACGGCGACGTATGTCCCGGTGCTGAAGCTTCCCGAAGTCTGGGATGCGATCAACCGGTACAATTACTATCCTATAACGGTGCTTTAGCGGGCCGCCCCGTATTCCCTCTGCCCGAAGATGGCGGTGCCGATGCGGACTATCGTGGCGCCGTGCTGAAGGGCGATTTTCCAGTCCCCGGACATGCCGATCGAGAGCTGCCTGAAGGAGGACAGTTCCGGGAAAAGGTCCACCAGATAGGCCATAAGGCCGTCTATCCGGGCGAAATCGGCGTGGATCGTCTCGGGATCGTCCGTGTGCGAGGCCATCCCCATAAGGCCGCAGAATCGCACTCCGGGATACTTTTCGCTCTCGAAAAGAAGGTCCACGACTTCTTCCTCGTGGAAGCCCTGCTTCGTCTCTTCCGCCCCTATATGGACCTCGAGCAAAACGTCCACAACCCTTCCGTTTGAAACGCCCCAGTCGCTTACGGCCTTGAGAAGATGCAGGGAGTCAATCGACTGGACGAGGGTAGCATAAGGCAGGACCATCTTTAGCTTGTTGGTCTGCAGATGGCCGATGAAATGCCATTCGATCCCGGAGCAGGGCCCGGCCTCTCCCCCCGGGAAGAGGCCGCCCAGGGCCTGCGCCTTGGCGCAGAGCTCCTGGGGGCGGTTTTCTCCGAAAAACCGCTGCCCTGCCCCGTACGCCTCGACGATGTCTTCCGCAGGGTGAAATTTGGAAACTGCCACCAACTTGATGTCTGATGGCAGTTCCTTTCTTATATTATCGAGATTTTCGCGAATCATGCTTATTTACGCCTCTGACGCATCTGCTGCTCCTGCATCTTCTGAGCCTCCTCGAGCCTCTGCTGCCACTTGCTCTTCGGCAGCGGCTTGCCCATCGAAGCGCGCACCTTCTCAAGGATAGCTTCCTTGTCGATGCTCTTGCGGATGGCCCAGGTCTGGACTATCGAGATCAGCTGCGAAAGCAGGTAATAATAGCTCAGGGCGGCCGACAGGCTGTTGCAGATGAAGAACATCATGATGGGCATCATCCACACGCTCATGAAGCGCATCGACGCGGCGTTGGGGTCGTTGCCGGCCGGCTGGCTGGACATGGTCATCTTCGAATAGCCCCACATCGTGACGGCCATGAGGAGCGCGAACAGGGAGATGTGGTCGCCGATTATAGGAACACGGTGGCCGAAGTCGATGATGGCATCATAAGCCGAAAGGTCATGGCACCACAGGAAAGGCTGCTGCCTCAGTTCGATCGAAGCCGGGAAGAAGCGGAACATCGCCCACAGGATGGGGAAAGTCAGCAGCATGGGAAGGCATCCGCCCATCGGGCTCACCCCGGCCCTCTTGTATAGGTCCATAGTGGCCTGCTGCTTCTTAAGGGCTTCCTTCTGGTCGCTTGAGTTGGGATACTTCTCGTTGATCTTGTCGATCTCGGGCTTAAGGGCCGCCATCTTCGCGGACGAAGCGTAGGACTTGTACGTGAGCGGGAAGACGACTATCTTGATCACCAGGGTCATCAGAAGGATGATGAGTCCAAAATTGCTGATGAAGCGGTGGAAGAAGTTGAACATCGGGATGATGGCGTAGCGGGTGAACCAGCCTACGAGCCAGCCTCCCAGGGGGATGATCTTCTCGTACTTGCGTCCGTACGTGCGCAGGGTCTGGTAATGGTTCGGGCCGAAATAGAACTCGAACGGAACGCTGACCTCGGTGCCGGGAGTGAAGTCCGCCCTCATCTTCGCCGTGCAGCTCATCAGGTTGCGGTCAGGATCGTCCTGGGAGAAGAAATTGACCGACAGTTCCCCGGAAGCGAACTCCTTCGGGGCGCACATGATAGCGGAGAAGAACTGCTGCTGGAATGCGAACCAGCTGAGGCGTGAATCCACCCTCTTGCTGGAATTGCGGCCGCGGCCGATCTCGACGGGCTTCTTGTCCCCGTTGAAATAGTAGTCGAGCTTGGAATACTGGGACTCGTTCTTGAAGCCCTTCTCCATGCGCGGGATGGTCAGCGAATAATCGATGTCCATCACCGAGACGTTGCGCGGGATGATGCCCTCCATCCCGTGGAAGGACAGGAGGTTGTCCACGGAATAAGAGCCGGGGAGCAGCCTGTAGGATTGCTCTATGTATCCGCCGCCAGCAAAGGGCAGGCGCATCACGATGCTGCTGTCGGTGCGTTCGGCGACCTGGAAGACGAAATTGGTCGTCTTCACGTATTCACCGGCATAGACGCTGACCGCATACTCGCCCTGGCCGGGCTTGAAGATGTAGAGGTCGGTGCTGTCGAAGTTGCGGTAGTCCTTCACCTGCACGAAGTCGGGCTGGGCGCCGCGGGTGTTGAAGCCGATGCGTATCTTGTCGTTTTCGAGGACGAGGATCTCGCCCTGTGCGGCATGGGCCTGCTCCAGGCCGGCATCCTTGTAGATGGGCGCCGCTTCTGCGGCCGGAGCGGTCTGCGCGACCACGGGAGCCGCAGCCTGCGCCGCAGCCGAAGCCGCCGCGTAGTCTATGGTGTCCCCGCGGGCAATCCGTTCGGCAAGCGCGATGGAATCCGCAACTGCCTGGGCCTTCGCCTGTTTCTGATACTGTTTAGACTGATAGAATGTGAATCCGAAAAGGATGCACGCGATGAGAATGAAACCGATTACTGAATTCTTGTCCATAAATAATTATTCTTCCGACGCCTCCATCTTGCGTATCTGTTCCTCCAATTCTTTCAACTCTGCCTTCGCTCCTTCTATCCTCTCCTTCATCTGGGCGATGAGGGCTTCGGAGTTCTTGGACGCAGTAAAGAATCCTATGTTGTTCTCGTATGTGACGATGTCCTGCTGCAGCGCGTTGTACTTGGACACGAGTATGTCTTTCTCGCTGCGCGGAGCCCTCGGCGCGCCCTTGCCTCCGCGTACGGGACGGGCGGAGAAGGAAGGGAACTTCGATGCCATCGCATCCTTGTACTCCTTCTGGACGGACTCTTTCTCCTTGAACGGGACGAAGCCTATGGCCTGCCAGCGCTCCGCGAAAGCGGCCGCGGCAGCGTCGTCCGCCGCTCCGTCGTAGGCGTTGATCTCCTCGATAAGGGCCTTCTTGGCCTTCAGGTTGGCGTGGAAATCATCCTGCGGACGTCCCTGCTTGTCCCTGTTCTCGAAGAAGGCGTCGCAGGCGGCGCGGAAACGCTTCCAGAGCTGCTCGCTCTTCTTGCGCGGGACGGCCCCTATCTCCTTCCACTGCTTCTGCAGGGCAATGAACTGGTCCGTGGCCTTCTTCCACTCGGTGCTATCCTTCAGGGCCTCGGCCTTTTCGATGATGGACATCTTCTTTTCGAGGTTGTCGTTGATGTTGTCCTTGTACTTGGCGTAGAAGTTGCGCTTCTTGAGGAAGAACGCGTCGCAGGCGGCGCGGAAGCGCTCGTAGATCTTCTGGTTCTCCTTCTTCGAAGCGAAGCCGATAGAGCGCCAGCGGGCCTGGATCTCCTCGATCTCCTTAGTGGCGGTATTCCACTCGGAAGAGCTCGTGATGTCCCTTCCGGCTATCTCCTCGACCTCCTCGCAGAGCTTGGTCTTCGCTTCGAGGTTGCTGGCATACTGGCCCTTGAGCTCCTCGAAATGGGCCTGGTAGCGCTTGTTGATAACGGCCGTGGCGGCCTTGAAGCGGTTCCAGATGTCGTCGCGGAATTCCTTTGCGACGGGACCGAACTCCTTCCACTGCTCGTGCAACTTCTGCAGGTCATGGAAGGCAGAAACGACGTTTTCGTTCTCGGCGAGCTTCTCGGCGGCCTCGCAGAAGGCCGTCTTCGCCTCGAGGTTCTTCTTGAAATCGAGATCGCGCAGGTCCCTGTTGATCTTCACCATGTCGTAGAACATCTCGACATAGTGCTGGTAGGTATCGTTGACGTCGCGGAAGTTCGTCGCGGGCACGGGACCCGTTTCACGCCAACGGTTCTGGATCTCACGGAAGGCGGGGAAGGAAGAACTGACGTCCTCCTGGCTTTCGACCAGGTTCTTGAGATCTTCTATTATAGCCTGCTTCTTCACGAGGTTCTCCGCCCTTTCCTGCTCTTGTTTGAGATTGAACTCGGCCCTTTCGCGCTTGTAGTCGTTGAAAAGGGACTTGAAGTTCTCTTCGACAAGTACGAGGGCGTCTTCGGCCTCGCTCCCCTCCTCCTTTATCTTGTTCAGGAGGCGGTAGAAAGCAGCCTTTATCGCGTCGGCCTCCTTGCTGCGGGCCATCTTGTCCGCGCTCTCCATGAGGCTCTTGAAAATATCGGACAACTGGGCCAGGGTCTTGTCCGCCAGGTTTACGGGCTCGCTTGCGGCAGGAGTCTCTTCCTGCGCGGGGGCCTCATTTTCAGCAGGGGCGGCAGCCTCTTCCTGCGGGGCTGCGGCGGGAGCTGCGGTCTGCGGAACCGCATCTGAGGCCATTTCGGGCTCGTTCTGAAGGATGACTTCCTCCGGGCTGTTCTCGTTGCTCATAAATCGAGGATTTAAATTGTTTATAACTTACAAATATACAAATAATTCGGAAAAGTGTATCTTTGCAGTCGAAAAAGAATCCTTTTATATGCGCATAGATATACTTACAGTTGTGCCCGAACTGCTTGAAAGCCCTCTGAGCCACTCCATTGTGGGACGGGCGATCAAGAAAGGGATAGTGGAGATACATGTCCGGGACCTCCGCGAATACGGCCTGGGCCCGCGCAGGAACGTGGACGATTATTGCTACGGCGGGGACGCCGGAATGGTCCTGATGGTGGAGCCCGTGTTCCGCATGATAGAGGAACTGACTTCGCAAAGGCACTACGACGAAATCATCTACATGTCCCCGGACGGGGAGCGCCTGACGCAGTCCGTTTCGAACGAGTTGTCCCTGAAGGAGAACATTATCATCCTCTGCGGCCACTACAAGGGCATCGACCAGAGGATACGGGAGCACCTCGTCACGAGAGAGATCTCCGTCGGCGATTATGTCGTCAGCGGCGGCGAGATCCCGGCAGCACTCGTGGCGGATTCCATCGTGAGGCTGCTTCCGGGCGCCCTCACGGACGAGACATCGGCCCTTTCCGACAGTTTCCAGGACGGGCTGCTCTCCCCGCCCCAGTACACCCGTCCCGCCGAGTTCAACGGATGGAGGGTCCCGGACGTCCTGTTGAGCGGCAATCCCAGGCTCATCCAGGCATGGCAGGACGAACAGGCGCTCGAACGCACCCGGCTCCTGCGGCCCGAACTGCTCGAAAAACAGAAATAGCCTACCCCCGGCCTGATGGCGCAGGATGGCGTTTCCTATATAGTTTTTAAAATATTTTAATAAAGGTGAAGATTTTTCGAAAAAATTCTTGCGAATACTTGCACGAATATAAAATTGTACTTATCTTTGCATAGAAAATGAAAGCAACTCATACTTCGGTATCTTTCCGAAGCTTCTAACCAACAATAATTAGCCTTCTTGAAGGTAATACACTACTAACTAACCGTTAAGCCCCGCTGAGACAGCGGGGCTTACTCGTTGTATATGCCCAATTTGATTATTAAATAATTTTAATAACTATGCAGTAAGATGCTCCAGGAGCACCTTGAGGCCTATCCCTATGAGGATTATTCCCCCGACAAGATCCGGCTTGAAACGCCGGGCGACGGCATCGCCGAAGCGCACGCCCAGCCAGAAGCCCGCGACGGAAAACGTGAAGGACACCAGCCCGATCACCAAGACCGGCATAAGGAGCTGTCCGAACGCCGTATAGCCCGTGCAGGCGAAGGTTATCCCCACGGCAAGGGCGTCTATGCTGGTCGCTACCGCCATGGCCAGCTGGGTGCGCAAGCGCTCGGGATTGAAACTTTTTTCTTCTTCGGGCCTGAACGCGTCCACGATCATCTTTCCCCCGATGAAAGCCAGCAGGCCGAAGGCTATCCAATGGTCCACCGCCTCGAAGGAGGAGCTGAAGGAGCGCACGGCAAGCCAGCCGGCCATGGGCATGAGGCCCTGGAAGAAGCCGAAGAGAAAGGCCTCGCGGAGCGCTGTCCCGGCACGGAAGCGGCGCAACAGGACTCCGCTCACCACGGAGACCGTGAAGCAGTCCATGGCAAGCGCCACAGCAAGAAGGACTATTTCCCAGATACTCATGGCCGTAATTTATAGAAGTGATCCACAGGGCCGTGCCCGTGGCCTATCTCGAAACGGGCTCCGCTCCTGATCGCTCCGGCAAGGTAGTCGTGGGCGGCCTTTACGGCGTCGTCCAGGTCCAGTCCCTGAGCCATGTACGAAGCGAGGGCGGAGGACAGGGTGCAGCCGGTCCCATGCGTGTTCGGAGTGTGCACGCGGGCCGAACGCAATTCCGTCAGGCTGTCCTTTTCCGCATTGTAGAACCAGTCCGAGAGGATTTCTTCCCCGTCGAGATGGCCGGCCTTCATCAGTACGGACAGGGTCCCTCCTCGGGAAAGCTTACGGGCTATGCGGGGCAGGTCGTCCTGCGAAAGGATCTTCTCCCCCGCGAGGATTTCAGCCTCCGGGATGTTCGGGGTAATCACCCTTGCACGCGGAATAAGTTCCTCCGTCAGGACAGAGATCGCATCCTCGGAAAGAAGACGGTCTCCGGAGGTAGCGACCATGACCGGGTCCAGAACCACGTTCCTGAGGGAGAACCTGTCCAGGCAGTCCCGCACGGCCAGTACGACTTCAGGGATGTTGAGCATGCCTATCTTCACGGCATCCGCCCCGATATCCGAAACGACGGCCTCGATCTGCCCGCGGATCATATCCACGGGGACGGGATGCACGGCCGTCACTCCGACGGTGTTCTGGACCGTTATGGCAGTGATCGCGCTGGCGGCGTACGAACCTGTGGCCGAGATGGCCTTGATGTCAGCCTGGATGCCGGCCCCGCCCACGGAGTCGCTCCCGGCAATAGTCAGTACAACGTTGTATTTCATGCTTTAAAAATGTCTGTATCCTTCGTGGTCTCCTCCGTCCCCTTCCCAGACGAGGCCGGGCTCAGCAGTTATCCTTCCTATGACATGATGGGGAACGCCGAGCGATGGCTCCTTTTCCGCAGGGACCGTGAACAGCAGTTCATAATCCTCCCCTCCGTCCAGCGCGAAGCCGACGGCATCCCAGCCGCGGCGCGCGCAGACGGTCTCCAGCTCCGCCGACAAGGGCAGCGCCCCGGTACGTATCACCGCCCCCGTCCCGGAGGCCTCCAGGATGTGCCGAAGGTCCGATCCTATGCCGTCTGAGATGTCCATCATGGCGCTGACACCCGCCGCCGCAAGGGCCTTTCCTTCTTCTATCCGAGGAACGGGCCTGTAGTGCCTTCCGACAAGGATGTTCTCTTCTTCGCCCCTCGGGACTGCGTCCAGAATGACCTTGAGTCCCGCACCGGAATCGCCGGTCGGGCCGGTGACGCAGACAAGGTCCCCCGGCCGGGCCCCGCTGCGCAGGACCGCCCCTCCGGCGGGGCAATGCCCGAGTACTGTAACGCAGATGCAGATGCGGTCGAGGCTGGAAGTGGTGTCCCCGCCGAGAAGAGGGGTCCCGGAAAGTGCCGAAACGTCCTTGTAGCCGCGGATGAAAGAGTCAGTCCAGTCGCTGTCCAGTCCTTTCGGGAGCGCGAAGGCGAGGAAGGTCCCGTCCGGAGTGCCCCCCATCGCCGCAATGTCGCTGAGGTTGACCGCGGCGGATTTCCAGCCGAGGTCATACGAGCTGGCGTCTTCCCTCAGGAAATGCACCCCTTCCATCAGCATGTCCGTGGTGACGAGACTGTCCCGGCCGTCCTTCTGTGGCAGCACGGCGCAGTCGTCCCCTATCCCGAGGACGCCCTCGGGAAGCTTTCCGAGCCCGGCGCGTATGCGGCTTATGAGCCCGAATTCCCCGAGTCCGCTCAGATCCATCCGTCGAGCCTGTCCGTATATGAATAATCCCCTTCTTCACCCCTGTAGCCGTAGTCCCAGAAGGCGTATTCGAAGAGGGCCGCCTCGAGATAGGCTTCCGTCATCGCCTCGCGGGTCCTGGCATCAGTCTTCTCAGCCCAGGCATCTATCATATCGAGGACTGCGTTGACCCCGGCCGTGAATTCCTCGTTGCCATATTCCTCTATCCACTCGCGGTAAGGATTGCCCTCGAGCTTCGCTATCCCGAGTATGTGCAGGCCGACGCGGTTGTATATCCACATGCAGGGCAGCATAGCAGCAAGGCCCACCTCGCGGATCCCGCCGGAGATGGCTTTCTGCGTGTGCGCGTTGTACTTGCGGGTGACTTCGGAAGCGACGACGTCCGTCCGTATCCCGAAGCGGTCGATAAGCAGTTGGTGCATCAGCTTTTCGCTCTCGATCCCGGAGTCCGCGAACGCGCGGAACATTTCCCTCTCCGAAGGGTCCTGCATGAGGTCCGCCAGCTCGTACATCTGACGGCCGTAGTTTCCTATATATACTTCGTCCTGCGCGATGTAGCGCGCGAATTTGTCTTCGGGCAGCGCGCCCGAGGCCAGTTCCCTGATGAACGGCTCCGAAAGGATGCCGTCATAGATCTTGAGGGATTTTTCCCAAACTTCCTTGCTCCAGCTCATATTGTCATTTCTTTTATAAGTTCACGTGCGGCGGCCTGCGGGTCCGGCGCGCTCATTATTCCGCTGACGACGGCGATGCCGTCAGCCCCGCTCCTGACGGCCTGTGCGGCCGTTTTCATGTTCATTCCGCCTATCCCTACGAGCGGGTGGCGGGTCATGGCGGCGGCGCTGGCCAGCCCTTCGAAGCCGAATGCTGCCGCCGTGTCGGTCTTCGTGCTCGTCAGGAACACCGGGGATACCGCGATGTAATCCACGTCGAGGGCATTGGCTTCACCGACCTCCGCCATGTTCTCTACGGAAAGGCCGATTATCTTGTCTTCTCCGAGAAGGCGGCGCGCATCGGCGTATGCCATGTCGGACTGTCCTATGTGGACTCCGTCCGCATCCACGGCAAGGGCCACATCCACCCTGTCGTTGATGAGCAGTGGCACGCCGGTCGGGGCCAGAAGGGCCTTGAGGCGCCGTCCGAGTTCGATGAAATGTCTTGTGTCGAGGTCCTTTTCGCGCAGCTGCACGAGGGTAACTCCTCCCTTGACGGCCTCGGAGACCACCCATTCGATGTCCCTTCCGAGTGCGAGCGGACGGTCCGTGACCAGGTACAGCCGCAGGGTTTCCTTGCTCAGCCTTCCCATGTCATTCACGTATAAGGCCTGCGGCCTGCTCGCCGTCGAAGTTGCTGAGCGCGTCCATGAAGGCCACGCCCATGGAACCGGTTCCGCTGCAGGCGGCAGCCGCCTTGTCCCCGGCGACACCCATCATCGCCATGGCGTTCCAGGCTGCCTTGAAGGCATCCCTGTCCACGGCCGCGAAGGCCCCGGTCAGCGCCGAAGCGGTGCATCCCATGGCCGTGATCCTGCCCATCAGCGGGGATCCGTTGCTGATACGTCCCTCGCGCTGCCCGTCGGTGATATAATCGACGGCCCCGCTTACGGACACCGCGGCCCCGGTCAGTTTCGCAAGGGCGCGCGCCCCTGCTTCGGCATCGGAACTGCTGTTGTTCGAGTCGACACCCCTCGAGATAATGTCCTGGCCTGCCAGGACCATGATTTCCGAAGCGTTGCCTCGGATGATGGTCGGGTGGCTCTCGCGTATGAGATCGATGCAGGTCTGCGTGCGTATCTTGCTCGCGCCCGCCCCGACGGGATCGAGGATCCAGGGTTTTCCCAGTCTGTGGGCAGTGGCGGCGGCTATCTTCATGCCCTCGATCTCGTGCCTGTCGAGGCAGCCGATGTTGACGACGAGGGCGCTGGCTATGGACACGATTTCTTCCATTTCCTCCGGGCAAAAGGACATCAGCGGCGATGCGCCTATGGCCAGGAGCGCGTTGGCGTTGATTTCCATCGCGACATAGTTGGTAATGTTGTGGACGAGCGGAGAGGACTTCCGGATTGCGGCGCAGTCCCCGATGAATGACTGTTTGTCGATCATGATTTTCCTACGTTGTAATTAAACAAATCAGGTACAAAGGGTATGTTCTCAGCCACCGTATCCTGTGCTCCGGCGGCACCCCCAATCGTATTTGTGCGCAAACTTACAAAAAATTATGTAGATTTGTGGAAAACTATATCAAGTATGACCACAATTATCATTATCGCGGTTGCCGCGCTTCTCGGCTCCTGGATCATCGCTGTCCAGAGGAACCTGGTTTCGAAGGAAGAACTCTGCAAGAACGCTCTCAGCCAGATAGGCGTGCAGCAGGCAAGCCGCTGGGACGCCCTTTCCGCCCTCGCCGAGATGACCAAGTCCTATTCCGATTATGAATACAAGGCCATCATGGACATCATAGCCCAGAGGCGCGTGGTCGGCTCCACGAGCACCGCCGCCGAGGCCAACGCACAGGAAAACAAGATCACAGAGGCCCTGACCCACATCATGGCCATAAGCGAGCAGTATCCCGAACTCAAGGCCAGCGAGACCTACATCAAGACCATGGACTCGATCAACACCTACGAGAACCAGGTACGCATGAGCCGCATGGTCTACAACGACAGCGTAACTACCCTGAACCGCATGATCCGCCAGTTCCCCAACAACCTGGTCGCGGGAATCCTCGGCTTCTCCGTCAAGGATTATCTCGTGGAGAACGTCGGAAAGGAGAACATGCCTTCGATGAAGATCAGCTAGGACATGCGCAGGACCGGCTTACTTCTTCTCGCGGCCGCCTTCCTGGGAGCCGCGGTTCCGGTCTGCCGTGCCGACAGACCCGAAACCCGAAGCATCAACGTCAGCGTCTGCTTGTCGCCCGACGGCAGCGCCCTCGTCCGTGAGGTATGGGACATCACCATCGACCACGGAACGGAGTGGTACCTCGTCAGGGACAATCTCGGCGCCATCGGGATTTCCGATCTCAGGGTAAGCGACGAGAGCGGCCGCCAGTACGTCTGCGAAGACAAATGGAACGTGGACTGGAGCCGCTCGCGCAAAGCGGGACGCTGCGGGATCGTCCGGAAGAAAGACGGCTGCGAATTATGCTGGGGCATAGGTGAATACGGTTCCCATGTCTATACAGCGGAGTACCGCATGACCAATCTCGTGCAGGCGATGGACGATTACGACTTCCTGCACACCCAGTTCGTCTCGCCGGGCATCGATCCTCTGCCGCAGGAGGTCAGGCTGGAAGTAAGTGCCGAGGGCATGTCCTTCAACGCCGAAAATACCGGCATCTGGGCCTTCGGTTTCGAGGGTGAGGTCAATTTCTCCGACGGCAAGATAATCGCCGCGAGCACCGACGCTTTCAGGACCGAAAAGTACTCCATGATACTCCTGGCCCGTTTCAACAAGGGCCTTTTCCACCCGTCCGTCAGCAAGGAAGGCCAGTTTCAGGAAAAACTTGACAAGGCCTTCAAGGGAAGCAGCTACGAGGATTTCCTGAAGGAGCAGGAGCGGGAGAAAAAGACCCTGCTCGGCTTCCTGACCGGTCTTCTCACCGCCCTCTTGCTTGTTATCTCCGGTGCAGTCAAGGCGACCCGCACCATGTACCGCAACATGCTAGGGGTCAAGAGACTGAAGGATATAGGCTACGAGCGCAACCTCCCCTTTGACGGCAATCTCTACGAGACCCGTTACATCCTCGGAAAACTGGGGACCTGCGCCGACAACAACTTCGCATCGGCGCTGATACTGAAGATGATCAAGGACGGCCACATAGGGGTTTCCCACGATGCGGACGGCAAGGTCATGCTGAACCTCCGCAAGGATGCGTCAGCTATGATGAACGAGTCCGACAGGACCTTCTACGAGATGCTCCGCTCCGCATCCGGCAACGACCTCATACTTCAGGACAAGGAGTATTCCCGCTGGTCCAGAAGCCACCAGAAAGAGGTCTCCAAATGGGTGCAGGGCATAGTCTCGACAGGAGAAGCGCAGATGTCCCTGGACGGCTACAAACTCGGCTCGGGCAAGTACTCCCCCGACGGCCAGAAGCACGCGCGCAGGGCCGTCGGATTCCGCAAGTACTTGAAGGACTTCACCCTGCTCGACGAGAGGAAGACCACCGAGGTCGCCCTCTGGGGGGATTACATCATCTACGCTTCCCTGTTCGGGATTGCCGACAAGGTCGCAAAGGAACTCAGGGACATCAATCCCCAGGACTTCGAAAAGGCTGTCGGGTACGACTATCCTACCATGCGGCATCTCGTCACCGTGTCCGACCGTCTTGGCGGCAACGTGCTGAACACAGCCGTCCACTACCAGACCTCCTCGTCGGTGAAGGGCGGCGGCGGATTCTCCAGTTTCGGTGGAGGCGGCGGCTTCAGCGGCGGCGGTTTCGGAGGAGGAGCACGGTAGCCGGCAGATGTGCGCGATTCAGATAGTAGTTAATAATGCATATTGCCGAAAATAAAGGACTTAGGCTCCACGGGTCCGGGCGCTTGCGGACAGAAGCCGGACGCCTGCGGGCAAAGGCCGCGCTGGCCCTGGTCCTGGCGGTCCTGCTGCCCCTGCAGTCCTGCGCGGCGAAGGGAGTCAGGCAGTACAAGGTCTCTGTCGTCAGGGAATACAGGCACGACACGTCCTCCTTCACGCAAGGGTTGTTCTTCCATGACGGCGCGATGTACGAAAGCACCGGGATGAACGGCGAATCGACCCTCCGGAAGGTGGATCTTGAGAGCGGGAAGGCCCTGGAGCGCCAGGATTTCAGCAGGAAGTATTTCGTCGAAGGGTCCGTGGCCCTGGGAGGGATTATCTATGTCCTGACCTGGACAAACAAGGTGGCGTTCATGTATGACGCCGCCACCCTTGCGTACAAGGGGGCCTGGTCCTATCCCCGCGAAGGATGGGGCCTCACCACGGACGGAAAGTCCCTGATCGCGTCGGACGGTTCGTCGAAGCTTTATTTCCTCACTCCGGACTTCAAGTTGGAAAAGTCGGTCAGCGTCACGATGAACGGCAGGCCCCTTCGCTACCTCAACGAGCTGGAATGGATTGACGGGCGCATCTGGGCCAACGTGTACACGACGGATATGATCGTGATAATCAATCCGGAAGACGGCAAGGTCGAGGCCAGCATCGACTGCACGGGCCTGCTTCCCCGCCATCTCCGCACGGAGCGCACCGATGTCCTGAACGGCATCGCCCGCAACCCCGCCGACGGGAAAATCTATCTCACAGGCAAGTACTGGCCCCGTCTCTACGAAGTGAAACTCATCCCCGTGAAATAGCTTGTCAGCCGCCGATTGCAAAAAATTTGCTATTTTTGCAGTCGGCGGGACTTTCTGCCGCGGTCGCAAGGCCGAGGAAAGTCCGGGCAGGAAAGGGCACCCCGCTGCGGAAAGCGCAGGTGGGAGTAATCTTACGGAAGCCGTAACAGAAAATAACCGCCAGGAAAAGCTTTTATGCGACCGTAGGGAGCAAACAAACTTTTTCCCGGCAAAGGTGAAAACGCGAGGCAAGAGCTCACGGCTGCGTGCGGTGACGCCCGCAGGGTACGGCACCGGGGCCTGCAAGACCAAGTATACTGACAGTCGAGGGCGGCCCGCCTGATGTCAGGGGGTAGGTCGCGAAGATAAATGGCAGATTAAAACAGAACCCGGCTTATCGTCCCGCCTTTTTCTTTATCCTGCTGCGCAGCCCGCGGCTGAGCGATATGGGATAATCCCTGTCGGAAGCATCCAGCCACTCGAGGGCGAGATCGTAATTCCCTACCATGTAGCACGCGACGGCGATGTTATACTCGGCGCAGGAACGCTTCTGCATGTTGTTGGTGCAGCGCCCGGCAAGTTCCAGCCACTTGTCCGAAGCCTCCTTCCATTTGTGGGACGAGGCATCGACCAGGGGCGCTTCCCACGCAGAATCCTCATAATACAGCAGGGTATAACTTTCCGCCTTCCAGACGGATCTGAGCATGCGGACGGCAGAAGAAAGATTGACGTTCTTGACTGCACCGGAACCCATGGAATCATAATAATGCACCACGTCTCCGTCCACGAGGAACACTACGTCCTTGTCCGTGTCCATGACAAGCGCCACCAGCGAATCCACGCATGAATAATCCGCGGCCGGATCCCTTTCGACCGAATAGATGGGAATCGTCTGCTTCGAACCGAAATAATCGGCCTCCAGCGCAGAAGCGATCGCTTCCGCCTTCGGGAAAACCCTCGTGGAATCGGAACGGCTCCTGGAATCCAGATAGACGACCGCCATATCCTTCCCGGTGAAGTCGTCGCCGGAGAGCGAAGGATAACGCATTTCCAGGTCGAGGACATACGCCTGGGGGCTGCAAGATACAAGGGCGGCAAGGGCCGCTGCGCCAATCAAGCTAATTTTTTTCATAGCAAATCCGCTGTAAGGTCATATTCATCGGCCGCGGTTATCCGGACCCTGGCAAAATCTCCGACCAGGGAACGGGCCATGGCCTCGTCTTCGCATTTTACGAGTATTTCCCCGTCCACTTCAGGACTCTCGTAGCGGCTGCGGCAGACGAGCACGCCGTCAGTCCAGTCGTCCACAAGGACTGTTTCTTCGCTGCCTATACGGCTGCGGTTGAATTCAAGCGAGATTTCCCTCTGAAGCTCCATCAGGCGTCCCAGGCGCTCCTGCTTGGTGGACTGGCGGACGGTGTCGCGCAGATGTCCGGCTCCCCAGGTCCCTTCTTCCTCGCTGTAGGCGAACGCGCCCAGCCTCTCGAACCGGGCCTCGCGCACGAAGTCCAGCAGCTGGCTGAACTCCCGGGTCCCTTCCCCTGGATGGCCGACCATCATGGTCGTACGCAGCACCACCCCGGGCACCTTTTCCCGAAGACGGGCTATCAGCCTGCGCGTCCAGGCCCCGTCCACTCCCCTGTGCATGTTTCCGAGCACCCTGTCGGAGATATGCTGCAGCGGTATATCCAGGTAGGGACAGACCTTGGGATTGACCGCCATCTGCTCCAAAACGTCGTCCGGGAACTGCGCCGGATAGGAATAATGCAGCCTCAGCCACTCTATGCCGGGGACTTCCGAGAGCCGCTGAAGCAGTTCAGCAAGGGCCCGGTGGCCGTAAAGGTCCAGTCCGTACCAGGTGGTGTCCTGGGCTATTATGACAAGTTCCCTCACTCCTCCGGCAGCGAGTTCCTGCGCCTCCGCGACTAGCGTCTCCATCGGGACGGAACGGTGGTTTCCGCGTATCAGCGGGATCGCGCAGTAGGAGCATCTCCTGTCGCAGCCTTCCGAGATCTTCAGGAAGGCGTAAGGCCTGCCGGGGACAGGACGGAAGCGGCCCTGCCGGTCGCCCTCCCCGACGCCCAGCGCCTTCAGCACCGGGCCGAGGTCCCTCGCTCCGAACCATCCGTCCACTTCAGGAATAAGGGACGGCAGTTCATCCGGATAGCGCTGGGACAGGCATCCGAACACGAAAAGCTTTCCGGCAAGGCCCTCCTGCCTACGCTTCGCGGCTGCGAGGACGGTATTCACCGACTCCTCCTTGGCATCGCCGATGAAGCCGCAGGTATTGACCAGAAGGTAGTCCACGGCCGCATCCTCCCCTTCCGGGACGACGCGGAAGCGGTCAGCCGGCAGCGCTGCCAGCAGATGCTCCGTGTCAACGGTGTTCTTCGAACATCCGAGGGTTATGACCTGGACCGTCCTGACCATTACTTTCCTTCTTCCTCTTCCTGCTCCTCTTCGAAATCGAGGGAAGCGTATTTCACGAGTTCATTGTACCATTCGCACACCTTGCGCATGTGCGAGAGATAGAAACGGTCGGCGTCGTAGTTGGGAACGGCCTTCCCGAAGAGTTCGCGGAACTCGTTGTCCGCCGCCTTCCCTGAAGGGGCTTCCTTGTCGCCGAGGGCCTTCTGCAGGGCAAGGAAGACTTCCTTGAGCTTGAGTTCGCCTTCGGAGGTATAGATGGCTATGTCCGCGAGGCTCGTGATGCGCTTGCGGGCGTCGAAAACAGTCCTTTTCTTGTCGCTGAGCCTTTCTGCGACCGCGCCTCCGCGGGCCTGGGCCACGAACTGGAACAAACCGTGCTCTCCGGCTACGGAAAGCGTACGTGCGAGATTAGTCTTCATATTCTGTCTAAAAAATCTTTAGTCTTTTTCTTCAGCGACCTCAGGCCGCCGTTGTTTTCCATTACATAATCCGGGCCGGACGGGAGGCTCTGGGATCGCATGCGCGCAAGGACTTCTTCCCTGACGGCGCCCTTGTCCCTTGCGAGGACCCTTTCCAGCCGTTTCTCCTCATCGGCCGTTACCAGCAGGACCGCGTCGTAAAGGCCGTCGAATTCCGGATGGGCGAAAGCCACCGCCGATTCGAGGAAGACCGTCCCGTCGAAGGCCGAGCGCCAGCGCACGAAGTCCCTGGCCACGACCGGATAGACGGTCCTTTGAAGGGCCTCCATCTTCCGGGCGTCAGAAAAGACAATGCCGGCGAGCCTCCGCCTGTCAAGGGCTCCGTCCGATGTCCGGAGCGGGCCGCAGCCGAGCGCCTCCTCAACGGATTCCAGAAGCCCCGGAACGCTGTCGTACAGTTCCTTGGTGCGGCTGTCGCTGTCGTAGACCGGCCGCCCGAGCGAACGGAGGATGGCGGAAACCTCGGACTTCCCGCTTCCTATGCCTCCGGTTATCAGGACAGTCCTTGTCATAGCGTCTCGACACATTCGACCACTTCCGGATCCACGCTGATGCCTATCACTCCTGCCGGAAGCCTGTCCGACCTCACGATGCAGCGGCCTGTGCCGGAGCGCATGAAATCGGAATAGTCCACATAAAGGTCCAACTTGTCAGTCGGGTCCGAAGCCACGGGAAAGATGCAGCGTATCAAGACGTCGGCCGAGGACGGAAGAACCGAAAGGCGCCTTCCCGCGGGAACGTTGCGCGTGCCGACGGAGACCCTTGACCGGATCTCGACGAAGCGCGTCACGTCCATGGAATAGGTGACCTCGGTTTCGGAGAGACGCACTCCCCCGGGATTGTCCAGGGCCACTATGCCATGGACGCTCCCGTGGATATCCGAAAGGGATATCTGCCGCGTCAGGATGCGTTCCACGCCATCAAGCAGCCTCGGGTTGCCGTAAACAAGGACGGAATCCGGAGTCAGGCTCATCGGAGCCGTCTCCATGTACTGAGGCCTGAATCCAAGGATCTTTACCGCCTGGACCGGGACCTTCTTGCAATTCTCCGCAGGGAAGCGGAACAGTATGCTCGGCGAAAGGAATGACTCCGGGACGAACCTGCTGCCGAAAAGCTCTGAAGCATAGCGTGAAAGGACCTGGGCATCGACTGCGTAGTAGTCTTCGCCGCGGTATTGGAGTTCACTCTTGTCCAGATGCAGTTCGACCGTCTTTCTCCTCAATGAACGGCCTATGTGGCCGAAGCCCGAAGCCCGGCACCGTGCAGTCACGGACACCTCTTCCGCGGAACGCGCCGCGCGTCCTTCAATATTGCTGACGGCGCGGACGTCCACGGTGACGAGGTCGCTGTATTCCTGCGAGAGGTTGTGTATGAACCAGATAGTGAAGGACAACAAGAGCGACAGGAGCAGCAGGACGGTGCTGCCCCTGTCCCTTTTGGGGTCGCCTTGCTCCCGGTTCGCGGCCATGGCCTACTGCTTGGGAGCCTCGGAGTAGTCCTTGAGGATGGAACTCTTGTCGACGCGGAGTTTGACTTCCCCGTCAACCTTGATCAGGATGCTTTTATCCTGGATATCGGCCACGGTTCCGTAGATGCCGCCGGCAGTGACGACCCTGTCACCCTTCTTGAGTTCGCTGCGGAATTTTTCAAGTTCCTTCTGCTGCTTGCGCTGGGGACGGATCATGAAGAGCCACATCACCAGGAAGACGAGAAGGATCATAATCCAGAAACCGGCGCCGCCGCCCTGGGCGGGCGCACCCGCTGCTGCCTGCAGCGCGATGGCAAGTAATTTCATTTCCATTATTGTTTATTGATCAATTTATCCAGCAGTCCGTTCACGAACGCGCGGCTTTCCGGCGTACTGTAGAACTTTGCGATTTCGACGTATTCGTTTATTATGACCTTGACGGGCATCTTGGGGAATGCCGACGCTTCGGCCATTCCGGCGACGATCAGGGAAAGGTCGGTCGTGCATATCCTGCTGCGGTCCCACTTGGGGGTCAGGGCTGCGACCGCTCCGCTGTATTCCTCGAAATGGCGGTGGGCGTTGCGTACTATCCCTACGACGAAGGCATGGTCGCTGTCGAGGGCTTCGTTCCCGGGCAACTCGCTGACATACAGCGGGGGAAGATTCCACCTTCCGCCCTCGCCTAGGGTCTCCAGCGACTTGCAGCACCACGTCAGGGCGTATCCGAGATCGTCATTCCACCAGATGGAAAGGTCCTCCAGGATGGAAGCGAGTTCTTCGCTGTCTTCGAGTTCTTCCGAGAAAATCTTCATGAACAGTTCGGCATCTTCCCTGACACCGGATTCGGGCGAGTTCATGTAGGAGACGAACCAGTCGCGGGACGAAACGGCGTCGTAAAGATGCCGAAGGAACACGTCGTACTGGTCCCAAGACATGTGCTTCCGCGAAATCAGCTTGATAAAATCGGGGTCGTCGGAGAGCAGGGCAGGGATACGGTTCCCGATGAACTTCATGTTGGGATTCTTCTCTTCCGGGGTCGGATTGAATTTCGAACGGCCGGCTTCCGCGCGCCGCATCGCTTCTTCTTTCAGCGCAGGGCACAGTGCCATGAGGAAAAGGTACAGGTCCCGCGTCGCTTCGCAGGACTTTTCAAGTTCCGCTTCCGCTTCTTTCAGGGTGATGCCCGGATTTTCCGCTATGCCGTAAACGGCTTTGAAAGCCTTGATTCGGAGGATTCTTCTGCTAAGCATCTTTTTCGGTTCGCGATTTCAAACAATTTTATGCAAATATAGCACAGAATCCGCAAAAAATTATATTTTTGCACTGGTAAATGCTTAATTGATCCGTTATGTACAGAGATGATTATGATTCCGGCTTCGCTCAGGAAAGAGGCGCCGACGACGTGTATTCCAAGCCGGTGAGGGCAGGCAAACGTACGTATTTCTTTGACGTGAAGTCAACGAAAGGCAACAACGACTTCTATCTCACCATCACAGAGAGCAAGCGCAGGCAGACTTCCGACGGCAACTTCATTTACGACAAGCACAAGATATTCCTTTACAAGGAAGATTTCGAAAAATTCCGCGACGGGTTGGACGAGGTGCTCGGATACATCAAGGACAATTGCTTCGGAGGATCGATTCCCGAGAGGCCTGCGCCTGAAAAGGTATCCGATGTCGAGTTTGAAGATCTCTAGAAGTGAAGTCGGGCCCACGCGGTCCGATTTCTCATATATGATTTTATGGCTTCAATACTGCTGAAGAACATACTCCTGGATTCCGTTCCCTGCGACATCCTGATCGAAGGGGAAAGGATAAGCAGGATCGCCCCGGCGGGAAATGGGGCGGCACCCGGAGACTGCGAGGTCTGCGACTGCAGCGGCTGCGCGGCGTTCCCCGGACTTGTCAACATGCACACCCACGCCGGCATGAGCATCATGCGCGGAGTCGGCGAGGACATGCTCTTCCACGACTGGCTCGCCCATATCTGGAAGATCGAGGACCAGCTGGACGAGGAGTTCGTCTATTGGAGCGCGAAGGTCGGGTGCATCGAGATGATACGCACCGGCACGACCACATTCAACGACATGTACTGGTTCCACCGTGCTGCCCGCAAGGCTGCGGCGGAGACCGGCATACGCATAGCCGGGGGCCTCACGATGATGGACGGGAGGGATCCCGCGGAAGCGGAAAGGCAGATAGAAACGCTTGGGCGCAGCTACGAAGAAGACAGGGATTACTACAAGGACGCGATCTACATCCCCTCGGTCCATGCCGTTTACTCGGTCAGCGACAAGCTGTTCCGGGCCGCATCCGGCTTCGCCCGCAGCCACGGCCTCAAGTTGCACCTGCACCTTGCCGAAACGCACAAGGAGGTGGAGGACTGCAAGGCCGCCCATGGCGGCATGACCCCGGTGGAATACCTCGATTCGCTTGGAATACTCGGCCCGGAGGTCATAGCGGCCCATTCCCTGTGGCTGACCCCGGGGGACATCGAAATCCTCGGCAGCAGGGGTGTCACCTGCGTACATTGCGTCAATTCGAACGCGAAGCTGAGTTCCGGGTACCGTTTCCTCGACAGCGAGCTGAAGGCCGCCGGAGCCAATGTGTGCATAGGCACGGACAGCGCCTGCTCTTCGAACAACCTCGACATGCTCGAGGCCATGAAGACTTCAGCGATACTGCAGAAGGCATGGAGGGAAGATCCGACAGCGATGCCCCTGGGCGAACTCATCGCCATGGCCACGGTCAACGGCGCCCGCGCCCTCGGCATCGACGCCGGCCTCATCCGGGAAGGTGCCCTCGCCGACATCCTCATCGTGGATACCGGCAGCTCGTTCTTCCTCTCCCCCGCCCCGTTCAAGGCGAATTTCGTTTATTCCGCGCATAGCGACAGCATACGTTCCGTCATTGCCGGCGGACGTTTCGTGATGCGCGACCGTATCATCCCCGGCGAGGAGGATGTCCTGGAAGGGGCCCGGAAAGTTCTCGCCCGCCTGAAATTATAACTGACCATGGATGAAAGAATTGAAAGAATCAGCGCAGCGGCCGATTTCCTGAAAGAGAGGCTTGGCGAATTGAAGCCCGTAGTGGGCATAGTGCTGGGAAGCGGGCTCGGGAAGCTTGCCGACAGCATCCAGGACCCCGTCACGGTACCTTACCGCACGATACCGGGATTCCCCATCGCGACGGCCACCGGCCACAAGGGGAACTTCATCGTCGGACAACTCGGCGGCAAGACCGTCATCGCCATGCAGGGACGCTTCCACTATTACGAAGGATATCCCATGGAAATAACGACCATAGGGGTCCGCGTGATGGCGAAAATCGGCGTGAAGACCCTCTTCGTCTCCAACGCCGCAGGTGCTTGCAACCCCGATTACAACGTCGGCGAGATGATGATAATAAAAGACCACATCAGCCTGCTGCCCAATCCCCTGATCGGTCCTAACATGGATGAGTTCGGCCCCAGGTTCCTCGACATGACCTGTCCGTATGACCTCGGTCTCATCGCCGAAGCCGAAAAGATAGCTTCCGGCATGGGACTTTCCCTGCACAAGGGCGTTTATCTCGGCAGCACGGGGCCGACCTACGAGACTCCGGCCGAAGTGCGCTTCTACAGGGCCATAGGAGCCGATGTGCTCGGCATGTCGACCATCCCCGAGGTCATCGTCGCGCGCCATTGCGGGCTCGCCGTATTCGGCATGTCCGTCATAACCAACAAAGCCAACACCGACAACGTCAACCGCAACCTCAACGACGGGGATGACGTGGTGGTCCAGGCAGACTGCGCCGCCGACCGTCTTTGCGAACTGTTCTCAAGATTGATTGCAGCCATATGAAAAAACTGATATACGGAATTCTAGCCATAGCGCTGCTGTCATCCTGCGCATTCATAGAAGACTCGAGGCGCAAGGGCAACGCTCCGGAAGGAGCCGTGGATCTCGGCCTCAGCGTATTCTGGGCCGAGGCCAACCTCGGCGCGGTCAATTACTTCTCGACCGGCAATTTCTATGCATGGGGAGAGACCAAAGCTAAGAGTAGTTTCGACTGGAGCAATTATCTCTGGTGCGAGGGCACGGACGAGACCCTGAACAAGTATCTCACCCCCACCGGGGACGGTGACCTGAACCTTGCTGCGGAGGATGACGCCGCGCATGCCGCCATGGGCGAAAAGTGGCGCATTCCGACAGATACCGAGTACGCCGAGCTCCGCATGAATTGCAACTGGATATGGACCACCCAGGGCGGAGTGAAGGGCTACAAGGTTGTCAGCAACATCAACGGGAAAAGCATTTTCATACCCGCTTCCGGCTACATGGAAGGCAGTACGGTCAAGGGACTGGGGTCCGATTGCGCCTTCTGGACCGCGAGCGGCTGCCTGTCAAAGCCCAAATACGCCTTCTACACGCGCCTCAGTGACAGCGAGATCCTTCTGGATGCCACGCTGCGCTGCAACGGATTGCAGATCCGTCCCGTATCAGACTGAGCGGATTTCTTTCCCGAACGGGAAGACCGACCCGAGGGCCATCTTGAAGTGCTGCGTTCCCCAGGGAATGCCTATTATCGTAATGCAGAAAAGCAGCCCAGCCACCAGGTGGATAAGGGCTATTTCCCACCATCCTAGGAGTATCCACAGCAGGTTCATCAGCGTGGACAGGCATCCGGGTTCCCGCGGACCGTCGACGAGCTCCCTGCCGAAAGGCCACATCGCGTATGTGCCCAGCTTGAAAAGCTGCACCCCGAACGGGATGCCTACGATCGTGATGCACATCAGCAGGCCGTTGATATAATAGAGAATGGCTATCAGCAGGCCGCCAAGGACCAGCCAAAGGATATTTCCGATGCTTTTCATTGTCTTGTGAACTTTTACCGTGCGTAAAGATAATCATTTCCGCGTATCCGCGCAAGCCGGGGGCGCTCCGGTCAGCCTTTGCTGCGGGTGGCGGCGGATTCGCTCGCTGTTTCGTCGATGAGGTCGTCGAAGCCGGTGAGGGCGGCGAAGGGCGCGAACTGGGCTGCGCGCTCGCTGCGCGGCATGCGCGGGTGGCGCCGCGACGTAGGATGTTCCAGATTGATTATATCCTCATAGTTGTCTTCGTTCATGCCTTGTGACCTCCTATCTGCATGTTCCTGTCTTTCGCGGTAGCCCCTTCCTCGAAGTTGATGCCCTTGAGGATGGAGTTCTTGCCGTATTTGTGCCGTATGTCCAGGATGGCTTCCTGCCGGCGGCGCTCCCTCTCCGTGTCCGGCTCGGCCGTGAACAGGTCCAGCTGGACGCCCTCCTTCCTGTCCTCCGGGACCACATGGTTCGCGACCACGTACATCCTGCGCACCATCAGCTTCCTGTCCGTGATGCGGTCGAAGAGTTCGCCGGCGGCCTTGAGGATTATCCGGGTCGACGAAGTCTGCCTGCCGAGGTTGGCGCTGCCGTGGGCCGGCTTGGGGACAGGGCGGCCGTACCAGTCCTTCTCCGTCCCGACGCCGGACCTGCCGGCCTCGCGGACGCTGGACGTGTCGTACCCTATGCTGAGCACTATCTGGTCAGCGACCAGCCTCTTCTCGACGAGCTCCATCACGAGCATGTCCGCCATCTCCAGCATCACTGTCCTGGCCTTTTCGAAGGTGTACGGTTCGCTGAGGACCTGGCCGTTGCTCAGGGAATGGGTGCTGGGCGCGTAGGTCTTGATGTCCGCCATAGTGCACGGCTCCCAGCCCCAGGCATGGTCGATGATGAGCTCCGCATTGATGCCGAACAGCTTGTAGAGCATCTCCTCCCCGCCGGGGTCGAGCGAGCACCTGGCGATCCCGCCCATAGAATCTATGCCATGGGCCGCGAGCCGGGCTGCAATGCCCCTTCCTATGCGCCAGAAATCCGTCAGGGGCCTGTGGTTCCAGTACTTTCGCCGGTAGCTCATCTCGTCGAGCTCCGCAATGCGCACCCCGTCTTTGTCCGGAGGGCTGTGCTTGGCCTCTATGTCCATCGCTATCTTGGCAAGGTAGAGGTTGGTGCCGATGCCGGCAGTCGCCGTGATCCCGGTGGCCTTCAGGACGTCCTGTATCAGCATCATCGTAAGGGAGCGCGCGTCCGTGCCATAGAGCCGGAGATAGTCCGTCGCGTCGATGAAGACCTCGTCGATGGAATAGACGTGTATGTCCTGCGGGGAGATGTATTTGAGATAAATGTCGAAAATCTTGCTGCTTACCTGCATGTAATAGGCCATGCGGGGAGGGGCGATCAGGTAGCCCAGGGCCTTCCCCGGGTCGGCCTTGAGTTCGAGGTCGTCAGTCGAGATACCGCTGAAACGCCCTCCGGGGGCCTTGCGCAGGCGGTCCTTGTTGATCCTGTCCACGGCCTGCACCACTTCGAAAAGGCGGGCCCGGCCCGGGATGCCGAAGGCCTTGAGCGACGGGGTGACCGCCAGGCAGATGGTTTTTTCGGTCCTGGAACTATCCGCAACCACAAGGTTCGTGGTAAGCGGATCCAGGCCCAGCGCCGCACATTCGGCCGAGGCATAGAATGATTTCAGATCGATGGCTAGGTATGTGCGCTGCATGATACAAAAGTAAAGAAAAATTGCTATCTTTGTACGAAAGTAGGTTTAAATGGCAGCCGTTGTACTCGAAGATATCCGTCAGAGTTTTGCGAAGCTCATAGCCCTTTACGAAGGTGAGAAGCAGCGCAAAGAAGAACTTGCCGGACGTCTTGCGGAGAGCGAGGCGGCCGTGATGGCCTACCGGAAGCAGGTTGAAGAATTGACTAGACAGATAGACAATCTCAAACTGTCGGGAGCATTCGGTTCCTCCCCCAACCGGGATGCACGCGCAAGGCTGGATGCCCTGATCGCCGAGATTGACAAATGTATCGGATTTCTGGAGAACAACTGATGGATCAGAGCATCACCTTGCAGATTGCGGGGGAAAGTTTTCCCCTTACGGCGCACGGGCCCGAGCATGAGCGCATCATGAGGCTTGCGGCGGAGAGGATAAACGCTCTGCTGACCGAATACGACAAGAAGTTCCCGGACAGGAAGATACAGCAGAAAATGGTATTCGTCGCGCTGAACGAATGTATGGGCCGGATTCAGACCATGAGCGAACTGGCTGCCCTGAAGAAGGATATAGGGCAGATTTCGCAGGAGGCCGAATCCTATCTGTCCGGTCTTGAGAAATAGCCGCCGGTCCCTTCGAGCTGAAAACAACAAGTTCCAAGGAACCGGGTCGACTCGACTGCGGATGACAGGCCGGCACAGACCGGAAGCCAGAACCAGTGCGGAGCCCAAATCTTGTACAGAATATTTTCTGTCTGACGGACCGGCGGTTTTTTTAAATCTGCTTCACCCCCCGGAAGGGAGTGAGGCTTTTTTGTTGAAGACTTTAAACATTATATATTAGCTATGTGGTATCTTTACTTATTGGCAGCAGCAGCGGGTGCGGCAGTATCCCTGGCCATTTACATAATCCTGCACAAAGCCCTGCAGAAGGGCCGCGGGGACGCGATAATCGCTAAGGCGGAGGCGGATGGAGAAAGAATCAAGAATGAAAAGATCCTCCAGGCGAAGGAGAAATTCCTACAGCTGAAGGCCGAACACGAGGAGATGGTCACGAAGAAGAACGACCAGATCCGCGAGGCCGAGAACAGGATCAGGCAGCGCGAGGGCCAGCTCAACCAGATGAATAGCGAACTCGGTCGCAAGCAGCATGAACTCGACTCGGCAAAGGGACAGGTCAACGCGCAGAAGGAGAAACTGGAGAAGAAGATGGAAGAGTGCGAGGCCCTTCGGGCCCAGGCGAACAAACAGCTCGAGGCAGTCGCCGGGATGAGCGCGCAGGACGCGAAGAACCTGCTCGTCGAAAACATGAAGGCGGAGGCCCGAACCGAGGCCCAGGCCTATATCAACGACACGATGGACGAGGCCAGGATGAACGCGGCCAAGGAAGCCAAGCGCATCATAATCAACACCATCCAGCGCACGGCGACTGAAACGGCCATCGAGAACGCGGTCACCTCATTCCCTATCGAGAATGACGAGATCAAGGGCCGCATCATCGGACGCGAGGGCCGCAACATCCGCGCTCTCGAGGCTGCGACAGGAGTCGAGATCGTCGTCGACGATACGCCTGATGCCATCCTTCTCAGCGCCTTCGACCCGGTGCGCCGCGAGGTTGCGCGCCTTGCCTTGCACCAGCTCGTCATCGACGGCCGCATCCATCCGGCCCGCATCGAGGAAGTGGTCGCTAAAGTCAGCAAGAAACTCGAAGAGGAGATACTCGAGACGGGCAAGCGCACCTGCATCGACCTCGGAATCCACGGCCTCAACATCGAGCTCGTAAAGCTTATAGGCCGCATGAAATACCGTTCCAGTTATGGTCAGAACCTGCTTCAGCACTCCCGCGAAGTGGCGAACATCTGCTCCATCCTTGCTGCCGAGCTCGGACTGAATCCTAAGCTTGCCAAGCGTGCTGGACTCCTACACGACATCGGAAAGGTCTCCGAAGACGATCCCGAACTGCCTCACGCCCTTCTGGGAGCCAAGCTTGCGGAGCAGTACAAGGAGCGTCCCGAGATCTGCAATGCCATAGGAGCGCACCATGAGGAGATGGAGATGACTACGATCATCGCTCCCCTGGTACTTGTCGGAGACGCCATCTCCGGAGCGCGTCCCGGAGCCCGTCGCGAAGTCATCGAAAGCTATATCAAGCGCCTCAAGGGCATGGAAGATCTGGCAGCGTCCTATCCCGGCGTGACCAAGTCCTACGCCATCCAGGCGGGCCGTGAGCTACGCGTCATAGTCGGCGCGGAAGAGGTCAGCGACGACCAGGCCGCACGCCTCTCCACCGACATCGCGCAGAAGATCCAGGACGAGATGACTTATCCCGGCCAGGTGAAGATTACGGTCATCCGCGAAACCCGCTCGGTCGCCTACGCGAAGTAATACAGCCAGACGGAGCCGGGACGGGGCCTTGCCCCTGAGGACCGTACTCCCCGGCGCCCGTGGCAGATAAACGGCTGATTAGCAGCAAATAAAGCACTGTCGCTTCCATCGATTTCGATGGAAGCGACACTATTTAAGTGACTGCTGCAAAGGAGATTAACCGCCACGGAGCCGAGAGCCCGGGGGTGTTGCCCGCCACGGAGGATTACCGGGAGGCATCAAAAAAAAGAGGATGACCTCAAGTCATATTGACTTTTTAGTCATCCTCTTTCCGAGTGAGGCTTAGCAGATTTGAACTGCTGACCTCTTGCCTGTCAAGCAAGCGCTCTAAACCAGCTGAGCTAAAGCCTCATTTAGTTTGGGGATGCAAAGATAATGATTTTTTTTATATTTGTAAGTTTTTAAGAAAATAAAAATGCAGATAAGCCAGAGAGCAGTGAATATGCCGAGCTCGCCGATCAGGCGCCTCGCACCATATGCCGACGCCGCAAAGCGCAACGGCATACACGTTTACCACCTCAACATCGGCCAGCCGGACATCCCGACTCCGCAGTGCGGGCTGGATGCCCTGAAGAGCATAGACAGGAAAATACTCGAGTACTCCCCCTCCGACGGCTACCTGAGCCTCAGGACAAAGATGGTCGAGTACTACGCCCAGTACGGCATCTTCCTCTCCCCTGACGAAATAATAATCACCACCGGAGGCTCCGAAGCCGTGCTGTTCGCTTTCCTGGCCTGCCTGAGCCCCGGGGACGAAGTCATAGTCACGGACCCCTTCTACGCCAACTACATGGCCTTCGCCATCTCCGTCGGCGTGGTGATACGCTCTGTCAAGACCAGCATCGAGAACGGCTTCCGCCTGCCCTCCATCGAAGCTTTCGAGGAGCAGATCACCGACCGGACCAAGGCCATACTCATCTGCAACCCCAACAACCCCACGGGATACCTCTACACTCGGGCCGAAATGAACCGCCTGCGCGACATAGTGAAGAAGCACGACCTGTACCTCTTCTCCGACGAGGTGTACAGGGAGTTCATCTACACCGGGATGCCCTACATCTCCGCCTTCCACCTCAAAGGCATAGAAGAAAACGTGGTGCTTTTCGACTCCGTCTCGAAGCGCTACTCAGAATGCGGAATACGCATCGGGGCCCTCTGCACGAAGAACAAGAAGATACACGACGCCGTGATGAAGTTCTGCCAGGCCCGCCTGAGCCCCCCGCTTATCGGCCAGATAGTCGCCGAAGCCTCTATAGGGGTACAGAAAGAATACCTGCAGGGCGTGTACGAAGAATATGTCGACCGCCGCAACTTCCTCATCGACGGGCTCAACAAGATCCCGGGAGTGTACTCTCCCATCCCCATGGGAGCGTTCTACACCGTAGCCCGCCTGCCTGTCGACGACGCGGAGGAATTCTGCATCTGGTGTCTTTCTGAATTCCAGTACGAGGGAGCTACCGTGATGATGGCGCCGGCATCCGGCTTCTACACGGAGCCGGGCGAAGGCAAGCACGAAGTCCGCATCGCCTACGTCCTCAACAAGGAAGACCTCGCAAAGGCACTGACCTGCCTCGCAAAGGCACTGGAGACATATCCCGGAAGGATAGAACTCTGATCGGAAGACCGCGTCAGCGGGCCATGCAGGAGCGGATAAAGGCCTCGCAGCGATCCAGCACGTCAGTACCCAGGAAAGCCGCGCCGCCGTGTCCCTGGCCCGGAAGGATCAGGCTCTCCACCCTTGCGCCGCACTCTTCCATACGCTCCTTCATCCAGTAAGTCTGCTCGACCGGAACGACCTTGTCCGCGTCCCCATGGACGGCAAGGACGGGCACCGCGTACGGATGGACATAATACAGCGGACTGGCCTTTAGGGCCACGTCCCGTTTCTGTTCGACGGGGTCTCCCAGCAGCAGGCCGCCGTTGGCGTCGGGGTTCTCCTGATAGCCCTTCGTGATACGGAATTCATGCACCAGTTCGGTCGGACCGTAGAAGTCCACGACAGCGTTCACCCGGCACGGAACGGGATCCGCAGGCTCCGGGTCCATGAGCGAAGAATCCTGCGAGAAAGCCAGCAGAAGAAGGGTATGCGCGCCGGAGGAAGTACCCCATGCGAAAATGTTGGCAGGGTCCACACGGAAATCCTCCGCCCGCCGCCTGAGGAAACGGACCGCGGTCTTGGCATCCTCCACCTGCGCGGGAAAAAGGGCCACGCTGCAGGGACGGTACTCCACGCAGGCGACCGCGAATCCCCTGCGCGCCATGGGAACGGCATATTTCATGCTGCCGCCCATACGCTGTTTTTTCCAGGCCGATCCCGGCACGAAAACAATGCAAGGAAGGGCCTCCTGCACGGCTGCAGGGCGCACCAGGTACATGTTCAGCGGATACCCTCCGGGACGGGCATAGACCAGGGTGTCTATGACGATGTCCTTTTCGGGAACGGCAGCCCGGCAGACGCAGCTCAGCGCCGTCAGGGCCAGGACAATCACCAGCAGGCGTTTCATGGGAACAAATCATTTCAAGCCCTCGCGGAGGAACTCCACGAAGGCTTCGACATCGAGATTGTAGCCCCGTGAAGGTACCTTGTGCGCTTCGGTGACGGGATCGAGGATTGCGTAATAAGGCTGGGCGTTGACGTTGAAGCGCGTCATCGCAAACCAGGAATTGACCTTCCCGAGGCTCTTGAGCACCTTGCCGTCGGGCGTCGTGACCCAATCCTCCGCCGGAAGGATTTTCTTGTCGTCGGCGAAAAGTGCGCAGACCACGTAATCCTCCTTCATCATCTTCAGCACGCGCGGGTCAGACCACACTCGCGTCTCCATCTCACGGCAATTCACGCAGCCGTGGCCGGTGAAATCGACGAGGAGAGGTTTGCCGGAAGCCAGCGCAGCCTCGCGGGCCTGCCCATAGTCGAACCAGGCCTCGATACCGTATGGAAGTTCGAGGAAATCGGCATACTTCCGCTCCCCGGACCGCTGCGGCTCACCAGCCGCGTATGTCACCGGGGCCGGCCTGTCAAGGTTGAAATCCTGAGTCGTTATCGGCGGAAGATAGCCCGAAAGGGCCTTCAGGGGGGCGCCCCACATCCCGGGAACCATATAGGCCACAAAACTGAACACGGCGATGACCAGCACCAGGCGGAAAACAGTCAGGTGCTGCACCGGGCTGTCGTTTGCGAAACGGATCTTGCCGAGCAGATAGAGCCCGAGAAGGGTGAAGACGACTATCCAGATGGCCAGGTACACTTCACGGTCGAGAAGGCCCCAGTGATAGGTCTGGTCGGCGACGCTGAGGAACTTGAACCCGAGGGCGACCTCGATGAAGCCGAGCACCACCTTCACGCTGTTCAGCCATCCGCCGCTCTTGGGAAGTTTCTTGAGCAGCGAAGGCACGAAGGCCAGCACGGTGAACGGCAGGGCGAACGCGACGGAGAAGGCCAGCATCGTGACTATGGGCTCCCAGAACTGTCCCTGGGTGGATTTGATAAGCACGGAGCCCACGATCGGCCCGGTACATGAGAACGAGACCAGCACCAGCGTCAGGGCCACGAAAAAGACTCCGACCAGCCCGCCCTTGTCCGATTTCGCGTCGGACCTGTTGACGAGCGAACTCGGCAGCGTGATCTCGAAAGCCCCGAAGAAGGAGGCGGCGAACACCATGAAGATAATGAAGAACAGGATGTTCGGCAGCCAGTGCGTGGCAAGCCAGTTGAAGATATCCGCTGTCACGGCGGCGCCTCCCGTCAGATACGTGACCAGGATGATCACGGCGATGGGAAGCGTGTAAAGGGCCACTATCGAAAGCCCGAATACCGAGGCAAGCCAGCGACCGCGCCTTCGGCCTCCGGCCTTGTCATTCTGCTTCAGGAAGAAGCTCACGGTCATCGGGACCATGGGGAAGACACAGGGAGTCAGAAGGGCGACGAAACCCCAGGCTATGGCCTCGAGGATGAGGGCCCAGAGCGAACGTCCGCTGCTCCCGGCAGGCTTCGCCGAGGCCTCCTTCACGACAGTGCCGACCCGCACCTTGTACTCCCCTTCTTCCGGGGCTATGCAGGAGCCGTCATTGCAGCACTGCCATTCTATCGTGACCACGGCATCTGCGGCTTCCCCGCCAGGCACCGAGACCTTCTGCACTATCTCCACCGGACCGGGGCAGATGCCTATCTCCCTGCCGAAGGCGGGATCCATCACCCGACGGACCTCGGAAACGATGCGGGGGCCATCCAGGACCGGCACTCCGCTCACCTTGAACACGGTTGCGGAAGGGCCCGTGGCCCCGTTGTCCGAAAGGTCGTATATATGCCAGCCGGGGGCGGCGAAGGTCCCGACAGCATGAAGTTCATATACTTCGGATTCAAGCTGCTCCGCAGAGACTCTCCAGCTCAGGGGATGCAGGACCTGGGCGGAAACGGCAATGGCCGGCGCCAGGAAAGCGATGGCAAGCAGTATCTTTTTCATCATACGAGTTCAATTCCGGCTTCCGAGCAGAGCTGGCGCATGCTTTCGGGCCAGAGGCTGCTCTGTATCTCTCCTATATGGGCCTTGCGCAAAAGGAACATGCAGAGGCGGGACTGCCCTATTCCCCCTCCTATGGTCTGCGGGAGTCTCCCTGCGAGGAGTTCGCTGTGGTAGTACAGGCTCTCCTTGGAAGTCTCCCCGCGGATTTCGAGCTGGCGGTGCAGCGCGGCGGCATCCACCCTGATTCCCATGCTGGAGATTTCGAAAGCGCTCTCCAATATGGGGTTCCACAGGAGCAAGTCCCCGTTCAGGGTCCAGTCGTCGTAGTCGGCGGCACGCCCGTCGTGCGGATGACCGTCGGACAAGGCGCCACCGATGCCGGTCACGAAAACGGCGCCGTGAATGCGGGTGATCTCGTTCTCCCTTTCCTTAGGGGAAAGGTCGGGATAGCGCTGCAGCAGCTCTTCGGAAGATATGAAGGAAACCTCGTCCGGAAGGGCGGGCACAAGCTGCGGGAATTCCACGAACAACCTGTTCTCCGTGACCTTGACGGCCTCATAGATGCGCCGGACCGTCCTTTTAAGGTAATCCATGTTCCTGTCTTCCGGAAGGATGACCTTTTCCCAGTCCCACTGGTCCACGTAGATGGAGTGGATGTTGTCCAGTTCCTCATCCGGACGCAAGGCGTTCATGTCCGTATAGATACCCCTTCCGGGAGCGGTCCCGAGCCGGGCAAGCTTCACCCTCTTCCATTTCGCGAGGGAATGGACGACTTCTGCGCGCTGCTCCCCCAGATCCTTCACAGGGAAGGAAACGGGACGTTCCACCCCGTTCAGCTCGTCGTTGAGTCCGGTTCCTGAGAGAACGACCATCGGGGCGGTCACGCGCAGCAGCGCCAGCTGGGCGGACAGGTTCTGCTGGAACATGTCCTTGACGGCCTTGATGGCCCTTTCGTTGGCTTCTGCGCTGCCGAGCAGGTCGCGGTATCCTTTCGGTATGACTAACATGGTATTCAGTATTGAAAATCGGGCTTGGACTCGGCTAGGAAGGGCCATTTGCGGTCCTTCTCCTTCAGTATCATCTCCTGGGCGGACAGGCCCCAGTCCAGCCCGAGGGCAGGATCGAGCGGGTTGATTCCGGCCTCGGATTCAGGGTGGTAGAACTCGTCGCACATGTACTGTACGACGGCCTTCGGAGAGAGGACGGAGAAACCGTGCGCGAAGCCGGTGGGGATGAAAAGCTGCAGACGGTTTTCCGAAGAAAGCTCCATGCAAACGCTGCGGCCGAATGTCGGGGAGCCGCGGCGGATGTCCACCGCGACATCGAGGATGCGACCTTCCAGGCATCGGACCAGCTTGGACTGCGCATGCGGAAGCTTCTGGTAATGGAGGCCGCGCAGCACGCCGTAGACGGAACTGCTTTCGTTCTGCTGGACGAAGCTCACGGGAAGTATGCGCCTGGAGTACATTTCCGAGAAATACCCCCTTTCGTCATGGAGCATTTCCGTGTGCAGGAGCATCACATCCCCGATATCCGTGGCTTCAAGTCTCATAGCTGGGACAGGAAAAAAGATGCGGAAGGCAATCTGGCCGCTATTTTGGCCGGGAAAGACTCATCGAGGAGATGGGTGAAGGCACTCTTGCGGTGCAGGTCCGTGCCGCTCAGTTCATACCAGCCTTTCTTCAGGATCATCTCGGCCTTGGAACGGACGGTCGAACCGTATGCTCCGACAAGCGAAGGAAGGTTCAGCTGGAAAAGCACTCCCTGCGCCTTGAGCCCGGCATATTCCCGCTCATCCATGTACATGTACCGCTCCGGATGGGCCAGGATGGGGAATAGTCCGGCGGACTTGATTTTCGAAATGATGCCGTCCATGTCCATCGGAGGGTTGAAATACGAAGTCTCGACAAGGAGGAATTTGCCGCTGAACGTAAGCAGGTCCCCTTCGGCGAGCCTCTGCTCGAACAGGGCGTCCAGCATGTTCTCGGCGGCGAGACGCAGTCTTATCGGCCCGGAATAGGCAGCCTGGAGTTCGGAGAACCTTTCCCTCAGGAATCCGGTCTTGTTGGGAACGTCTTCCATGATGTGCGGAGTAAGCCAGACGCCTGAAATCCCTGCCTCCTCGTACATCGCCAGGGCCGCGAGGGAGTCTTCCATCGTGCGGAAGCCGTCGTCCACTCCCGGAAGGATATGACAATGACAATCGGTGTAGCCCCTCAGGAAACTACACCGATTGAAACTGGTCTTGCGGGTGAAGATCGACACGTCAATCCTCCTCTTCGCTGTGATAGTAGCCGTAGTGGCTTCCGTAGTGGCCGTAGTGATAACCGTAACGGTAGCCGTAGCGATAGGCGTAACGTCCGTCTCCGGCCTCGGTGCCGTTCAGCACATAGCACATGTTGTGATACTTCTTCTCGTCGTAGATGCGCTGCAGGTCAGGAAGCATCGAACGCTCGAGGAGCTTGGCGCGGACCACGAAGATGGTCCTGTCGGCAACATCCTGGATGATCTGCGTATCGGCCACGATATCGAGAGGCGGGCAGTCGATGAAGACATAGTCATATCTGCCTTTGAGGTGGTCGACGGCCTTGCGGAAACGGGGATCTCCTATAAGTTCGGACGGGTTCGGAGGGATCGTGCCGACGGGCAGGATGTCCAGATGGTGCTTCGCATCAGCCCTCACGAGCAGGGAATCGAGATCGTCGAGACGGCCGGCGAGATAATCGCTTAAGCCCTTCTTGGGCGAATCCACGAACTGCGAAAGGGACGCGTGACGGAGGTCACCGTCTATGCAGAGCACCTTCTGCCCCTTGATGGCAAGGGCCTCGGCGGTGTTCATGCAGAGGAAAGTCTTGCCGGACCCGGGGTTGTAGGACGTCAGGATCATGACTTCGGCGCCTTCCTTGTCGCGCGTCATGAACTCGATGTTGGTACGCAGGACCCTGAAGGCCTCGTTGACCACGTCGCGTTTGCCTTCCTTGACGACGATGGAGCTCTTGTCAGCGGGTTTCTCCCAGAAAGCCACCTTCTTGAGCAGGTTCTTGCGCTTCTTCTTCTCCTCGCTGCTGACGTACTGCGGGACCTCTCCGAGGAACGGCAGGGTAAGTGACTCGAGGTCCTTGCGGCCGCGCACCTTGGTGTTGGTGATCTCGATGAGATAGAGCACCATCAGAGGGATGAGAAGGCCGATGATCAGGGCTATGAGCATGATCTGGCGGGACTTCGGCGAAGTCGGGATCAGGCTTCCGCCCGGAGGCGAGATAAGACGGGTGTTGTATGCCGTGAAGGCCTGCGAGAGCTCGTTCTCCTCACGTTTCTGGAGAAGGAAGAGGTACAGGGACTCCTTGACCTTCTGCTGACGCTCGACGGAGAGCAGGTACTTGGCCTGGCTCGGGCTGGCGGCGATGCGCTTGTTGGTCTTCTCGTCCTCCTTCTGCAGGGCCTGCATCTGGACCTCGAGGGTCTTCACCTGGTTGTCGATGGCCTCCACGATGGCCTTGCGCATGGACTCGAGGGACTCGGCAAGGTTCAGTGCCAGGGGGTTGCTTTCGGAAGAGTTGGAGACTATGCTGTTCCTCTTCAGCACCACGCTGTTGTATTCGGAAATCTGCGAGGCGATCCCGGCATGCTGGATGCTGGACGCCATAGGGATAAGCTGCTTGTTGTCAGTGCTGTTCGACAGGTAGTTGCGGACGAACCTCGTGACATAGAGCTGGTTGTCCAGTTCCTGGATCTGACGGGCCGTCTCGGAACTGCGGGACATGTACATGCTTGAAACAGCGCCCACGTCCGGCAGGAGGTTCTTGGACTTGTATTCGGAAATGTTCTCGTCGACGCTTCCGAGTTCCTTCTCGATAACCTTGAGACGGTCATTGATGAACATCGATGTGCTGATGGCCATCTTGTTCTTGTCGTCAACCCAGTTCTCGTTATAGACGTTCATCAGCATGCTGAGGATGTCATCGGCACGCTGTATGTTCACGTCGCTGATGCGGAGCTCGAGGACATCGGAACGGTTCTTGACATCGAGCTGAGTGGCGGAAAGTTCGGAGGAGAACTTCCTCGTGGCGCCATAGGTGGTGCGCCTGGTGACGTTCACCGGCTTTGTCCACTCGTCGGTGAAGAGTTCGGAAGGGAGCACGACTATCTTGCCGACCTTGATGTCGAGGGTATCGCCGAATGCGGCCGGAGTCACGCTTTTGGTCTTGACTTTCTTGCCCTTGGCGGGATCGGCATAGACAAGTTTCGACAGGGTGAAACCATCCTTCGAAGGGGAAAGCTGGAAACTGGCCGCGACATTGCGGGGCTCGCCGCAGAAAATGACGGACACAGGGACCTTCGCCCCGTAGATGACCGTGGGGTGGAAACGCCCGTCGTAGGAGTATTCGGTCTCGAGTCCGAGGCGGGAGATGACGTCCGTCATCAGGGCCGGGGACTTGAAGGCGATGACTTCGTTCACAAGACGGGATGTGGTACCGCCTGCCCCTGCGGAGCTGATCATGCTCTCGAGGTCGTTGGCCGAAGTACGGCGGGAGAGCTGCTCCTTGACGAGGATGGTGCTGCTGCGCTCATAGACCGGGATGGTCTTGAGTATGTTGAGCATGCCTATCGCGAGGCAGACGCCCGCGGATATTACAAACCAATACCATTTGCGGAGGCAAAGGCGGACGATGTCCATGATGCCGATGCTGTCCTCGGAGACGTTTCCGCGGGAATCCGCTGATGTGTTCTGTGTATCCATTGAGTGTGTCGTTTACAGGATAATCTCGGGCTTACGGCCTGAAGAAATAGTAGGAAATCGTGACGGCGAGCGAGGCGACCGACATCCAGAACGAGGTGCTGAGCAGGTTGTTGCCGTTGACCGTGGACTGGCGCGCGCGGACGTCGTTGGGCTCGACGTAGATTATGTCGTTCTGCTGCATGTAGTATACCGGCGATGCGAGGATGTCCTTCGCTGAGCAGAGATTCACCATGTAAGTCTTCATCACGCCACCCTCGGAACGCTGTACCTTGATGGACTCGCGCTTTCCGTAGATCGTCAGGTCCCCGGCTGCGCTGAGCGCGTCGAGAAGGGTGAAACGGTCCTTGTCGATGCTGATGCGGCCGGGCCTGTTGACCTCGCCCATCACGCTGACGCTGAGGTTCATGTAGTCGACCGTCACGATGGGATCCTTGACCAGGTTGCGGCGTACGAGTTCTTCCTTGATATAATCCGCCACTTCGGGACGGGTCTTGCCGGCGATCTCGATCTTGCCGAGCACGGGGAAGTCTATGCATCCGTCGGGGCCGACGAGGTACCCGCTGACGCCCTGGGAATAGGAGTTCAGGACCCCCTGCGTGGTCTGGCCGAGATACTTCGTGATATAAGGCAGGTTGAAGAGTGATGAAAGCTCCGGATCCGGGCAGTTCACGATAATGGACAGTTTGTCGTCAGGGCGCACCACGATCGGAGTCGCGGTGATGATCGTGTCGACGTTCTCGGCCGACAGGTCCTGGAAATACGGAATGTTCTTCACAGATACGCACGACGCGGCCATGGCAAGCATGGCGACCATCATGGCAAGTCCTCTGAATTTCATAAAACTGGCGATTAAAAGCAATATTCCTGCAAATTTAGCAAGAAAAAGCCTATTTCAAAAATGTTTTCACCTAAAAAGCAAGCCGAAATCGGCTTCAAGCGCCTTTTCCACGGTGCCGGTCGGCTCGAAATTCCAGCTTCCGAGCACGGACCCGTCGAAAAGCATCTCCCGGGTCACCTTTCCCTTGCGGGAAATGTAGTCGTAAACCAGCTTGCGGATCTCAGGATATTTACCCACTATTTCCAGCGACGCGGGGTCCACCCCTGCCCCTTCCCCGAGCATCCCGCCGGCCCCGGCGGCCCGGTACGAGGTCATGGCCACGGTGTATGACTTGCTCCCGTCGAAGGCTTCGCCTCCGGCCATCCCGCTGATAGCTACCCGCTGCCCGAACGGCTTGGAGACATCGACCGTGTAGTTCAGCCCGGCCGCGGAATCGAAGTTGTACGAACGGTTCTCGAAAGACCAGCGGTCACGCCCGAACCTGGGATCGGGACGGGCTACTATGCGGAGCACGTGCGGATCCGACTGGGACGGCGTGCGTATCCATTTATCATAGGAGAACTCCAGATAAGAACGGATCTGGTCGCCTGTAAGGCGTATCTTGAACAGGGTGTTCTCGTACGGGTAGACCGTGAACATGTCGTTGAACACCAGTTTCCCGGCATCGATGCGCCCGCGCTGCGACAAGGGAGCCGCGAAGGAAATGTCCGCCCCGCTGGCGTCGAGCTGCACGAGGTGGATAAGGTTTACCATGGCACAAGGGCCGGTGAACGCCTCCCTCATGTCCAGCGGGCAGCTGACCTCCCCGACCTCGCGGAGCGTGAAGTCTTTCACCTCCTTGTATGCGGCGGCGAAACGGGCCCGCATTGCGGGATCCGCCTTCTTCGCGTCAACGTCCATCATGCTGACGGATATCTCCTTCCCGGCGACATGGCCCTTGCTCATCCTGGCTCGCAGGACACCGTGGCAGATATGATGGGCGCGGCTTCCGGAATTCATCACGGCCTTCGACCCGTCGCATTCCAGGAAGGGACGATGGTCATGGCTGCACAGAAGGAAATCCACGCCCTGCAGGCTCCGGTACAGATCCAGGCCCTGGCTCTCGAGTTCGGCCCCGTCGCCTTTCCCGGTTCCGGAATGGACGGCCACTATGACGACGTCCGGACGCAGCCTGCGGCGAAGTTCATCCACCCGCCGCTGGACCATGGGAAGGAGCGATTCAAAGCGCATCCCCGACCATATCTCCTCGCCCAGCCAGGCCGCCATGTTGGCGTTGGTATAGCCAAGGACCAGCACCTTCAGGCCGGAACGGTGCAGAAGCCTGTAATCCGGCCAGTAGGACTTCCCGTTGTCCGTGCGCACCGCGTTGCCCGCCAGGAAGGGGACGCCCTTGCGGCGCAGCTGGGCGCTGACCCTGTCATAGACCGGATGTCCGGTCTCTATATCGTGGTTGCCGACCGCAATGGCATCGTAACCCATGTATGAGACGAGTTCGGGGAAGATGTGGGGCTTGTCCGTCGCTACGTAATTATAGTAGTATGCGGCATTGTCCCCCTGCAGGCAGTCCCCCGCGTCAAGAAGGACAACGTTGCGCCGCCCGACGGCCCTGCGAAGGCTGTCCACGTAATAATTGACGGCGAAAAGGGACGGCCGCACCCGCTTCCCGACATAAGTCGAGTCGAACCATGCCCCGTGGACGTCGTTCGTGGACAGGACATGAAGCTCGCGCACCCCGGAACGCATCCCGCGATGGACGACGAGGAAGAGGGCCAAAATCAAAGCAAGAGCCAAAGCCGCCTGGACGGCAGCCCGCAGGAATGTAGTTGTATTCCGTTTCATTGTCTAAAGCATCATTCTGGGGCCCTGCACGCTTTTCTTGCGCGGGGCCGGAGAGCCGGTCCTGCCGCGGACGCAATCCGCGGAGCGCAGGGCGTCGAGATTGAAAATAAGGCTGAAGGCCTCCCTGTTCCCGAGATAGGAGAAAGACGAAGCGCCGGCGGACCCGAAGTGGAAGGAAAGGCTGAGCTTCATGTCCAGGAACGGAGTGAGACTGGGCTGCCAGCTCAGGTCCGCGCAATCGTAGAGCCCTGCCTGATAGCACGGGAATCCGAAATATAGCATGGAGCCGTAGACGTCCCCGGCCAGATCCGTATTGCCATACAGGGGCTGCATGTTGTCACCGAGATACAAAGTGTTGCCGAGGGTGACGTTCCAGTGGCCGGCCCTGAGTTCGAACTCGCCTCCGAAAGGCGTGAGCAGGTCACCCTGCTTGCGGTCCCACTGGTAGGATGCGACCGCGGAAGCTTTCAGCGAAAGGGTCTGGATGCCGCAGGCTTCCGACAGGTCGAGACGGGCAAAAGGGGCAAGGGTATGGTTGTCCACGACTCCGGGCGAAGCCAGGGAGCATGCATAGTGGTAAAAAACACCGGTCCAGCCCAGTTCCAGCCACCCTGCGGCTTTCCAGCCGCCGGAAGACAGTATCTGGAAACGCTCGTGGCTCTGCGCGCCGACGACTCCCATCCAGTCGAGGCCTAGTTCCGAATAGAATCGCATGAGACGTATCTTCAGCAGGACGCCTTCGATGTTGCGGTCGAGGAAGCTGTGAGCCTCATCGTAGAAGAGAGGTCCGTACTCCCCTTCCAGATACTGCCTCGGGAAACATCCGGCCACGCCCTCGAACGCATATCTGTCCTTGCGCACGTGCACGTCATAATACAAGGTCATTTCCCGGATGGGCTGAAGGCCTTCTTCACCGAGGCCCATCCTGCGGTAGAGGTCGAGCCCCGCGCACACGAAGTGCCTCACTCCCCCGTTTCCGCGTATGCCGACCCCGACAGACGGGGTGAGGAAAACCCCGTGGATAGTCTCCGAGGCTGCATACATTCCGGAAGAAGCCCCGAACTCCCTGTTGTCGAAGCGATAATCAAGGTCGACGTCCCACTCGAAAGAGACCGCGCTTTTGCGGGGGGCCTGCCTCTGGAACTGGAAAAAGCCCTGCGCCCCGCACATGAACGGGAACAGGACAATGACGACTGGAAGCAGTATTCTGCGCATTCGGGGGACCTTTTGCAAAAAAATCTTTACAAATCTATGAAAAAAATTTGGAGCTTCGAAAAAATGCCGTATATTTGCAGTGTACTATTGCACTAATACGCTATACTATGATAGAAATCCAGAATCTCAAGTTCAGCTACGGCAGCCTGCCGGTGCTCGACAAAATCACGATGACCCTCCGCCCGGGCCGCATCTACGGCCTTCTCGGAGAGAACGGAGTGGGCAAGACAACCCTGCTCACCCTGCTGGCGGGCCTGAAGAAATCCCAGGTCGGAACGATCTCCATAGACGGCACCGATCCATGGAAAAGGACCCCTTCGCTCCTGTCCTCCATGTACTATCTCCCGGACGAAGTCGCTCCCGTGAATGATACCGCGATCCGTTTCGCCCGCTCCGGCGGCGTATTCTGGCCCGGTTTCTCCGAAGAAAAGTTCCTCGCGATCATGAAGGAACTGGAGACCGACCCGTCGAAGAAGATGAACACGATGTCCGCCGGACAGCTCAAGAAGACCTACATCAGCTTCGCCTTGGCCTGCTCGACGAAGTACCTCCTCATGGACGAGCCCACGAACGGTCTCGATATCCCCTCGAAGGCCCAGTTCCGCAAGGCCCTGATGACCCACACCCTCGAGGATGCGACCATCGTGATCTCCACGCACCAGGTCCGCGACCTCGAGAACATCATCGATCCCATCGTCATCCTCGACCGCCAGGCCGTCCTGATGAACGCCTCGCTCGAGGAGATTTCCGCGAAGCTGTTCTTCGATTACGGCTCCACCCTACATCCCGACGCCCTCTACTCGGAGCAGACCCCCGGCGGATTCATCCAGGTCCGTCCCAACACCGAAGGCATCGAGAGCAAAGTCAACATCGAAGCCTTGTTCAACGCAGTCCACAAAAACAAAGACCTTTTCAGAAAATGAACGCAGTTTTCAACCCCGGCCGCTTCTTCAAATATCTGAAGTACGACCTTACCTCGGCCCGCTCGAATTACGGCCTTTCCCTGCTGATCATAGGCTTGATTCCCCTGTGGGCATACATAATGTACGAAATCATCAGCCTGATTTCCGGCAACGGCTGGTCAGACGCGAACACCGGCCTGCAATACTCCGCAGCCGGAACGGCCATCGTCATGCTGCTTCTGACGGCCCCGGTCAAACTATACGGGTCCCTCACCGAAAAGAGGAGCGGGTCGTCCTGGCTGCTCATTCCGGCCTCCCCCTTCGAGAAGTTCCTTTCCATGCTCCTTGTCACCTGCGTGGCGGTTCCCGTCATCGGACTCGGACTGATGGTATGCAGCGACGCACTGCTTTCGCTGATCATCCCCGGCTACTGCGAGCCCATGGTAAAGGACTTTTCCGCGATACTCGATTTCCACGGGAACGCCCCCTTCACCTTCCATCCCGTCCTGTTGTGGATAAACTGGTGCGAGAACATCCTGTTCTTCACTCTCGGAGCAATATGCTTCAAGAAGGCAAAGATCGGCAAGACCTTCCTCTGCCTGATGGGTCTCGGCATAATCATCACCAGCCTCATCGCCCTGTTCGCTCAATCCCCCAACATCTCGACCGACTGGCTCCTCGAGCGTTTCGGACAGGATGAAGCGGCCATGCAGCGCGGCATCAACATCGCAATCAACGCCATCTACTTCGTGGTCTTCGTCCTTCTCGACCTCGGCATTTACTTCAGGATCAAGACAATGAAACACTGACATGGAATTCGACGGCAACAAACCAATCTACCTGCAGATCGCGGATGCATTCTGCGAGCGGGTTCTCTCCGGCGAACTGAAGCCGGAGGACAGGATCCCGTCGGTGCGGGAGTATGGCTCCGAAATCGGCGTCAACCCCAATACGGTAGCCCGCTCGTACGAGCGGCTGACCGACCTCGGAGTCATCTTCAACCGCCGCGGGATAGGCTTCTTCATAGCTCCGGACGCCCCCGGGATAGTCCTCTCGGGCGAAAAGGAGAAATTCTTCACCGGCGAACTGCCGGCTTTCCGCCGCAGGGCCGAACTGCTCGGCATCGGCAAGGACGAACTCATAAAAGAACTCATGAAATGAAAGCGATAAACATTTTCCTCGCGGCCGCATCGGTCCTCATGCTCGGATCCTGCACCCTCATCCGCATCAACAAGAACTTCGGCTCTGATTCCGCCGTCGAAATCACCTCCGGGCAGGTGGTCGAGGCGATCAAAGACGCCTCCACCTTCACCATCAACGTCCCGGCGGAGATCACCTATGTCCAGACTCCGGGCGAACCGTACCTGCTCATTTCAGCCTCCCCTTCCATAAGGGAGCAGATAGAAATACTCCAGGACGGGAACAGCGTCACCGTCAGGCCGAAAGGCAAGCGGATCAAGGGGAATGTCGACAATCTGGAAATCCGGATCGGGACTTCCTCCCTTAGCGAACTGAACATCAACGGATCCGCCGATTTCAGCGTCAAGGGCGGGCTGATCGTGCCGGAATTCGTCCTGAACACCAACGGAGCCTCCGACGTGGACATAGATTCCCTCACGGCTGAAAAGGTCAGCGTGACCGTCAACGGAGCGGCGGATGTGGACTTGGATGCTATAGAGTGCGGGACTGTCAGCGTCACCGTCAACGGAGCCGGGGACATCAATATAGCCGGACACGCCTCAAAGGCTGTCCTCGAGGTCAACGGAGCCGGTGACATCGACGTACGGAAACTCGTCGCGGACGATCTCGTCACCGAGATCCATGGGATCGGCGGGATCAAGCGTCAGTAATTGTCCTCCAGCCACTGCGCAGGAGTCATCCCGGTTTCTTCCAGGAACTGCCTGCGCATGTTGGCCTTGTTGACGATACCGACTTCCTCTCCCAGTTCGGACAGGCTCATCGAAGGATTGCGGAGGAGCAGCGACTTGGCTTCGGCTATTCGCAGCTCCTTCCTCCATTTATAGAAAGTGGTATGGTAGTAGCGGAGGAAGAATCCGGACAACTGTTCCTTGCTGACACCTATGTCGGCGGCAGCTTCTTCCATGTCATTCGTCGGAAGGAGATGGCGACGGCCACGGGTCCATGTCTCGAGGGCGTGGGCTGTACGCACGTCGAGACGCCGCCTGACCGCCGCCTCACTCAGTTTCTTTCCGACTCCCTGAAGGGGCGGCCAAGCCGGGGCGAAAGCAACTTGCAAAGTAACCTGAGACGGAAAAGATCGAGGGCCTTTTTCATACGCATGACTTTTGTCTGTTAAAAATAGGGTTTTTTCCTTATTTTTGCATCGCAAAACGAGCAAATTATGTTTGAGAATCTTTCAGAAAAGCTTGAAAGGTCCTTCAAGATACTGAAGGGCGAAGGCAAGATAACCGAGATAAACATTGCGGAGACCCTCAAGGAAGTGCGCAGGGCCCTGCTTGACGCCGACGTCAGCTACAAGGTGGCCAAGGACTTCTGCGACCGCGTGAAGACGAAGGCCATAGGCTCGAACGTCCTGACCGCCGTGAAGCCCCAGCAGATGATGGTGAAGATCGTCCACGACGAACTGGCCGACTTCATGGGCAGCACGGAAAGCGACATTTCCGTAAAGGGCAATCCCGGGATCGTGCTGGTGGCCGGCCTCAACGGCTCCGGAAAGACCACGTTCTCCGGCAAGCTCGCCCTGCATCTCAAGAGCAAGAGGGGCATGAAGGTCCTGCTCGCCGCATGCGACACCTTCCGTCCCGCCGCAATAACCCAGCTCCAGACCCTCGGCGAACAGGTCGGAGTGCCCGTTTTCACCATCGAAGGGGAAAAGGACCCGGTCAAGGTGGCCCTCGCAGCCGTTTCCAAGGCCCGCCAGGAAGGTTACGCCGTAGTAGTGGTCGATACTGCCGGCCGTCTCACCGTGGACCAGGAACTCATGGAGGAAATCTCCACCCTGCACAAGGCCGTGAAGCCGACGGAGACCCTCTTTGTGGTCGATGCGATGACCGGCCAGGATGCCGTCCTCAGCGCCACCGCCTTCAATGACGCCATCGACTATGACGGCGTTGTGCTGACCAAGATGGACGGCGACACACGCGGAGGCGCGGCCCTTTCGATCAGGGCCGTCAGCGGCAAGCCCGTGAAGTTCGTCTCCACCGGAGAGAAGATGGAAGCGCTCGACGTCTTCCATCCTTCCAGGATTGCAGACAGGATACTGGGCATGGGCGACGTCGTCTCCCTCGTGGAGAAGGCCCAGGAGCAGTTCGACGAGCAGCAGGCCCGCGAACTGAAGAAGAAACTCGCGAAGAACCAGTTCACCCTCACCGACTTCTACAACCAGATCCAGCAGGTCAAGAAGATGGGCAACATCAAGGACCTCGCCGGAATGATCCCCGGGATGGATAAGGCCATGAAGGATGTCGACATCGACAACGACACGGCCTACAAGACCACCGAGGCCATAATCCTTTCGATGACCCCCTGGGAGAAGGAGCATCCCGAATCCCTCAACGGGTCGCGCAAGGCGCGCATCGCCAAGGGCAGCGGCACCTCCCTCCCGGAAGTCAACCGACTTCTCAAGCAGTTCGACTCATCCCGCAAGATGATGAAGATGGCCATGAACGGCACCCTGGCCGCCCAGATGAGAAACATGCGCCGCCACTGATGGTCCGCCTCTTCACAGAAGTCCGTCCCGACCCTTCCGCCGTCCGCATCGGACTCGGCAACAGCATCCTGGTGCTGGGCAGCTGCTTTGCAGACGCCGCCGGCAGAAAGATGGAAGCTGCGGGATTCGATGTCTGCGTCAATCCCTTCGGGACCCTCTACAATCCCTGCTCCGTCGAAAAGGCCCTGCAAAGGCTCGGAAGCGGAGCTCCGTTTGTCCGGCAGGACTGCGTCCGCATGGGAGCCGGCTCCCCTCTTGTCTGCTCGTTCAGCCACCATACTTCCTTCGCCCGCCCGACGGCGGAAGAGTTCCTCGGGAATGCGAACGCGATGCTCGCCGATGCCTGCGCCTTCTGGAAACGCTGCGACACCGTCATAATAAGTCTCGGGACTTCAATGGTCTGGAAAAGGGCGGATGACGGCAGCGTGGTTTCCAACTGCCTCAAGAGGCCTGCGGCTGAATTCCGTAGGGAAATGCTTGATACGGAAGCCATAAGCGGGATACTGCGCGGCTGCGTGGAAGCCGGAGCGCCGAGAAGATTCATCTTCACGGTCAGCCCGATACGCCATCTTTCAGACGGGGCCCACGCCAACGCCGTCTCGAAGGCCCGCCTGCTTCTCGCCGCCGACTCCGTCAGTGGCGCGGATTACTTCCCCGCCTACGAGATAATGCTCGACGAGCTGAGGGATTACCGCTTCTACTCAGAAGACCTGTGCCACCCTTCCGCCGTGGCCGAGAACATCATCTGGGAGCGTTTCCTCGAGAGTTTCGTGCGGGCAGAAGACCTCGGGCGCATACGGGAAAACGAAAAGGCGGCACGCCGTGCCGCCCATCGTCCTATGCATTGATCCTGCGGATTACTCTTCCGCGGGCTTCAGCGTCGTATATACATTGGTCACGTCCTCGTCGTCCTCGAGGAGGTTCGTGAGCTTGTCGAGGGTAGCCCTCTGCTCGGCCGTCACGTCCTTGAGGTCCACAGTCGGGATCTGCTCGAATCCGCCGGAGATGAGTTCGAATCCGTTCTCTTCAATGTACTTCTGGATGGAACCGTACGAAGTGGGGTCTCCGTAGATGACGACAACCTTGGTCTCGTTGTCGTCCTTGTCGACCTCGACCTGTTCGAAGAGCTCCTCGACGCCGTAGTCGATCATTTCAAGCTCGAGCTCCTCGAGATCCATGCCGTCCTTCTCCTTGATGCGGAAGGTGCACTTGCGGTCGAACATGAATGCCACGCTGCCGCTGGTGCCCAGGGACCCGCCGCACTTGTTGAAGTAGCTGCGGACATTGGCGACGGTGCGGGTGTTGTTGTCGGTCGCGGCCTCGACGAGGTAGGCGATGCCGAAAGGTCCGAAGCCTTCGTAGATGATCTCCTTGAAATCGCCCTGCTTGCTTTCGGTAGCCTTCTTGATGGCGCGCTCGATATTCTCCTTGGGCATCTGTTCGGAACGGGCCTCGGCCATGAGGGCACGGAGGCGCGGGTTGCCGGTCACGTCAGGGCCGCCCTGCTTGACGGCGATGGTGATTTCCTTTCCAAGCTTGGTGAAGGTACGGGCCATGTGGCCCCAGCGCTTCATTTTCCTTTCCTTGCGGAATTCAAATGCTCTTCCCATGGTGAAATCTTATTTTACGCGGCTGATGTACTTGTCGACGTCGTATCCTTCGATAGACTGGGGATACTGGTCCTTGATCTTCTCGTAGCATGCGAGGGCCTTGGCCTTGTCTCCGAGCTCTTCCCAGGTGACGCCGGCCTTGAGCAGGTATGCGGCGGCGAAGATGTTATCGGCGCGGGATGCGGCCTTCTCGAAGCATGCGACAGCGGACTTGTAGTCCTCCAGTCCGACATAGGCGTCACCCATGCAGGCGATGGCCCTGGCGGCGAGGATGCTGTCCTTGCCCCTGTATTTCTTCAGGTAAGAAAGGGCGCTCTCCCAGTTCCCGAGCTGGAGCTCGCAGGAGCCGGCGTAGAGATAAACGGCCTTTCCGGCCTTTGCGCCGTATTCATCGATGATCTGGGAGAATCCCATTACGTTGCCGTCCCCGTTCAGGGCGAGATCCCACTCTCCGTTCTGGAACGAACGCTCCGCCGGATAGGTCTGCTCCATAGCTTCCGCGCACTTGGGCTCGTAGATGAACCTGTGGTAGGCGAGGATGCCGAGGCCGATGACGACGACTGCAATCACGCAGCCCCAGATTGTCTTTTTGTTCTCGTTGTAGAACTGCTCGGTCTTCGAGACGGTCTGCTCGATATTCTCCTGACGGGCGACCTCCTTGTCCTTGATATTCTGCTTTGCCATATCTGTTAAAATGTCTTGTTTACATAAAAGCCCGCAAATTTATAAAAAACGGGGCAATTATCAAAATCATACCTGATGCTGGGGCCTCAGAAGGTCCAGGACCGTCTTCACTGGGTTGAAAGTTTCCAGCGGAACCTCGACGAACTGAGTGTTCCAGTCCGACATCGCCCCATTCCAGAGCCCGGGCAGTTCGAGGGCCTTCAGCTCGCGCCCCTGGAAACTCTTCGAGGAGATGAACCCGGTCTCGGGATCGGTATATTCCTCAAGGTCATAAGGATTCCCGTCACGGTCCAGGAGGCAGCACACGAGGTCCACGGGGTTGAAATGCGTGGATGCCTTCATGGCGGCCAGGGCCCCGGGATCGTCCTTGTTGATCTGGACGCTTTCCAGGATCTGCAGCGAAGTCGAACCGTCCTTGGAGCGGACGATGAAGGGGCCGCCTCCGGGCTCTCCCTGGTTACGCACCATGCCGCACACCCTCAGGGGGCGGTCCAGCTTGGAGCGCAGCGCTTCAGCCCTGCCCCGGCAGTCCTTCGCCTGCGGGATCTCGATACAGAACTCATCCCTGAGGAAATCCTCGATCTCGTTGCAGAGTTCCTGTGCCTCGGGATTGGCGTAAGGATCCGCCGGAGTCGGGGTGTACGCGGGAAAATAGAATATGGGCGAGAAAGGATGCACCGCCTCGACCTGGTCCATGGCGAAAAGGTAGCCGCGGATGCGATCCCTCAGCTGCAGGGCGCGGCCCATCAGTATCTTCTTCCAGCGGGCCGTTTCCGGCAGGAGCCTTTCGACGGCGACATTGTCTATGTTCTTTATGGACACCAGCTCGACCCCTGCACCGGCAAGGTTGCGGAGAAGGGCGCCGTGTCCGGCCGGTCGGAACAGGAGGCTGCCGTCATCCTTGCGGAAAGGCTTTCCGTCCGGATCGACCGCGATGGTGTCGGTGGACTTGTCCTGGAAGCTGAAACGCACGTCGTAACGGACCCCGTAGCGCTTCTCGAATGCAGGCCGGACATCCTCCAGGGCCTTCTTGAACAGGTCCAGATGCTCCGGCGACACGGTTATCTCGAGCCGGACAGTTCCGTCCGGATTGCGCATGTACGCCTGCCCCTCGACAAGGTGCTCGGCGAGTGCGGTGCGCACTTCATCCGGATAACGGTGGAATTTCAGCACCCCCTTGGGCTTGCTGCCGTAGCCAAGGCCCTTGTCGCCAAGCAGCCTTCCGGCCACGTCGGCGGGATCGGAAGTCGGGAAATCCTCCGGAGTGTAAAACGCAAAATCCTTTATGCTCCCGGCCAGGCGGGCAAGGGGCGCATCCTGGGGCAGCGGGTGTCCTTCGGCTAGCTGCGCGGCACCGGCAAAGATGTCCTTGAACATCCTGGAAGCCGCTCCGGACGCGGGTACGAACTTGCATCGCCCTTCCGTCTTCGCGCTGTCGCAATAGGCTTCCGCCTCCGATGCTTCAGCTTCTCCCAGCACCTTCACTCCCCTCCCGGGCACTGCAGGCGCAACTATGTCGAGCCATGGAAAGCCTTTCTTGAGGCGGTTTACCTGCGCGCTGACGGCTGCGGGATCCATCCCGAGCCCCGCGATCTGTCTGAGGTCTTCTTTCGTAAACATGTCAATAGATATAAAACTCCCGGCGGTAGCGGTACTCCGCGCGAAGACGCGCAAAGCCGGACGGGTCCATCCGGAACATGAAATCATCCGTGAAAATGGGATAATTATACTGGAATATCGACGCTATCTCCCCCTGGGACTTGCCGGCCACGTCGAGCCGCACGGATTCCAGTTCGGGGATGTCGGATTTCGGGAAATACTCGTACAGGTCACTGATGCCGAAAAAGCGCGCTATGGACCTGACGGCCGCAGCCGTGGAGTTCAACTTGCCCTGGTAGGAATAACCGGCGATATGCGGGGTCGCGATGTCGACCATCCTGACGAGGCGCACGTTGACGTCCGGTTCGTTGTGCCAGGTGTCGATAACGACGGGGCCCAGTTTCGGGATGGCTCCGATCAGGTCGTCCTCGACGACAAGTTCGCCGTGGGAAGTGTTGATGAAGAAGGCGCCCACCTTCATTTTCGAGAAGAACGAGGCATCCGCCATGCCCCTGGTGTTCTCGTTCAGGGGTATGTGCATGGATACTATGTCCGACTCCGCGAGGAGCGCGTCCAGCGTACAGAACTGTCCCGGGCCTTCTTCCTCCGCCCGGGGAGGGTCGTAGAGCAGCACCTTGAACCCGAGCCGGCGGGCCATCTGCTCCACCCTGGTCCCGGTGGCTCCGGCGCCGACGATGCCGAAGGTCGCTCCCGTCAAGGCTATGCGCCGGCGCGACGCAGTGCCGTAAAGCGCCGAGAACACGTAATCCATCACTCCCCCGGCGACGCTCCCGGAAGCGGTCTGCACGAACACGCCGTGGCTTCGGCAATAATCCATGTCGATATTGTCCACGCCGATCGTAGCCGTGCTTATCATCTTGACGGCCGAGCCTTCAAGAAGAGCGGCGTCACAGCGGGTCCTGGTCCTGATCAGAAGGGCATCCGCGTCCCTGACGTCGTCGGGCCCGATTTCATCCCCCTCCTTGTAGACCACATCGGCCCACTGCTCGAAAAGGCCGTCCACGAAAGGGACGTTGGCGTCAACAACTATCTTCATCTCAACTTTATCTCCTTGACGGGGCAGCGGTCCCCGTCTTCAACTATGTACAGAGGGTCCTTCATCAACGCCTCATTGATTCCGGCCAGCAGCCGGACCTTGTTCATCTCGAGCTGCATCCGGGCCATCGAGGAAGAAATGGTCACGTTCAGCACGCCGTCCCGGAAGAAGAAGCCGATGGTCACCTGCGCCGCTCCTGAGACTTCGTTCCAGGCCTCCTTGACGCGCTGCTCGTTATGCCCGCGGCGCAAGGGGGACTTGCCGAAGAACTCCGCGAGGACTTCCCCGAAACTGACGGCCTCCTTTCTCGACATCCTGCTCATAAGACGGTCTTGAAGACGCCTCCTTCCGCCTCGAAATACGCCCTGTCCGACGTGATCGAATCCACGGTCCGGCGCAGGCGTCCGGGATCGGCATCCGTAATGAAGATCTGGCCGAAGCCGTTTCCAGAGACCATACGAAGGAGGTTGGATATGCGATCCAGGTCCAGCTTGTCGAAAAGGTCGTCAAGCAGCAGTATCGGCGTACGCGGGCCGCCTTCCTGACGCATTATTTCATACTGGGCGAACTTCAGGGCCACGAGAAAACTCTTCTGCTGACCCTGCGAGCCGCATTTCCGTATGGGATACCCGTCCATCTGGAAGAGGAAGTCGTCCCTCTGGATTCCGGAGAACGTGTATTTGAGCATGACGTCCCTGCCACGGCCCTCGCGGAGGATATCCTCCAGGGACCCCTTGGCAAGGTCGGAGCGGTACTCCACGGACACCGTCTCCTTGACTCCGGAGATGCGGGAGTAGAAATCCCGGATCCTTGGTTCAAGTTCCTTCATGAAAGCGGACCGGCGTTCGAAAATACGCCTGCCGTACTCTTCCAGCATAGGGTCAAGGGCATCCAGGAGGCCCTCCGCCGAGGAGCCATGGTCCTTCAGGGCGGCGTTGCGCTGGTCCAGGATGCGGTTGTACTTCTGCACGTCGGAAAGATACATCCGTTCCATCTGCGAGAGGACGGAATTGACGAAGCGCCGCCTCTCGTCCGCGCTCTCGCTGACAAGGGCGCCGTCGCCGGGACTGACCATCACTACCGGAAACTCGCCGATATGGTCGGAAAGGCGCTCGCAGGGCTTGTCATCCCTCCTGATCTGCTTTGTCACAGACTGCTGGGGACCGCTTTCCACTTTGACGCTGACACGCGTCGTCAGGCCGTCCGGCAGGCCATAGGTCCCGGCAATGGCAAAACCGCCGGTGCCGTGCCGCCAGTTGAAGCGGTCCTGCACCCCGCGGGAGCTTTTCGTCATCGAAAGGTACCACACGGCATCCAGCAGGTTGGTCTTCCCTTCCCCGTTGTTGCCGCTGATACAGTTGACGTTGGACGAGAACTCCAGCTCCTGCAACTCTATGTTGCGGAAATCCTGAACGACTATCTTCCTGAGTTCGGCCATAACACACAAATATACGATTTTTCAGGAAAAACCGGAATGATTATTCAGTATATTTGCAGCCGGATCAAAGCTGCACAGAGACCATGGCTGACAATTATCTCGAAAGAAGGCAGGAAGAGTTGCGCTCGGGACGGACCGTATGGCGCAAGGACAATCCCCCGCTGGAGACCCTGCTGCACCGGCTGGGTGCCGCCCACGGCGAGCCGGCGGATCCGTCATACCTCGTACGCCAGGCCCAGCTCGACGCCCTGGGACGGGCAGCAGGGCTGGCTGTCGCAGCCGGAGCGGACGGGGCGGATGCCCTGGGGCTTGTCTCCGACGAAGCCGCCGCCACACTGAGCCTGCAGCACAACGATCCCTTCCTCCTCGGGCAGGCGGCGCTCGCAGCCCGGCTGAAAGCAGCGGAACTTGGTCTCCGCACTTCCATCCGACGTCCTGACAGCCGCACTGCCGTCCTCCACCTATTTAAATAGGGTCCTCTGAGGCCAAGAAAAAAGCGCCCCCGACGGCATCAGGAGCGCTTGGAATCCAGTGCTCGACCGGGCTTATTCAGCCTTCTTGCACTTGCAGTCGCATCCGAGGCACTTCCAGACCAGCGCAGCGAGAGCTCCGCCGATAAGAGGTGCGCAGATGAAGATGGGAAGCTGCGCGAGGGCCTTCCCGCCGACGAAGATGGCAGGGCCGATCGAACGGGCGGGGTTCACGGATGTTCCGGTCAGGTTGATGCACACCAGGTGGATGAGCACGAGGCTGAGACCGATGGCAAGTCCTGCGAATGCGCCGGCACCCTTCTTCTCGTCGGTGGTTCCGAGGACCACGAACACGAAGATGAAGGTGGCGACGATCTCGGTGAGCCATGCGCCGCAGGTGCTGACGCCGGCCTGGGCCATGTTCGCTCCGCCCATCTCAAAATTGGTGCAGGAGCATATCCACAGGAGGATGGCCGCGCCGGCGATGCCGCCCAGGATCTGGCCGCACCAGTAGCCGCATGCATCCTTCCAGCTCATGCGCCCGGAGATCGCGACGCCGAGGGTGATGGCAGGGTTGATATGGCATCCGGAGATGCCCCCGATCGCATAGGCCATTGCCACGACGGCAAGGCCGAACGCAAGGGCCGTGCCGACCACGCCGGCGGGGGTACCGCATCCGAGGAACACGGCGGTGCCGCATCCGAGAAGCGTCAGGACCGCAGTCCCGATGAATTCAGCAAAGTACTTTTTCATTTTGCAAAATGTTTTTTGGTTGTTCAAATGTACGAAAAAATCCTGACAGCGCCATATCAAAATAATGTAGTATCTTTGTATGCTTTAATGATGAAAAGATGAGCATCCAACAGGAAAAGATAAAGGGGCTGGTCGAAAGGCGCGCCTCGGCCCGCCTCGGCGGAGGGCCCAAGCGCATCGACGCCCAGCACGAGAAAGGCAAGCTGACCGCCCGCGAGAGGCTTGCGCTGCTGCTTGACGAGGGCTCCTTCGAGGAGTTCGACATGTTCGTGAGGCACCGCTGCACCAACTTCGGCATGGACGCCCAGCACTTCGACGGAGACGGCGTCGTGACCGGACAGGGCACCATAGGCGGCCGCCTCGTCTATGTCTTCGCGCAGGACTTCACCGTCAGCGGCGGGTCCCTCTCGAAAACCATGTCCGAGAAGATCTGCAAGGTCATGGACATGGCCGTGCGCAACGGAGCCCCCTGCATAGGCCTCAACGACTCCGGAGGAGCCCGCATCCAGGAAGGCATCGACGCCCTGGCCGGCTACGGCGAGATTTTCGAGCGGAACATCCTCTCGAGCGGCGTGATCCCGCAGATCAGCGCCATCATGGGTCCCTGCGCCGGTGGAGCAGTGTACTCCCCCGCCCTGACCGACTTCACGCTGATGGTCCGGAGTACCTCGTACATGTTCCTGACCGGCCCTGCCGTCGTCAAGAGCGTCACCGGCGAAGTCGTGGACCAGGAGCAACTCGGCGGCGCCAGCGTACACGCCTCGAAATCCGGCGTCGCCCACTTCGCGGCCGAAAACGAGCAGGAAGCCATCGAGACCATCAAGCGCCTGCTTTCCTTCATCCCCCAGAACAACATGGAAGAGGCTCCCGTTCGGCCCACCGACGACCCTGTCAACCGTACCGAAGACAGCCTCAACGAGATAATCCCCGACAATCCCAACAAGGCCTACGATATGTACGGGGTGATCCGAAGCATAGTCGACGACGGCGATTTCTTCGAGATCCACAAGGATTTCGCGAAGAACATCATCGTCGGATTCGCCCACATGGGCGGGCGCAGTGTCGGAGTCGTCGCCAACCAGCCCAAGGTGCTGGCTGGCGTCCTGGATATCAACGCATCCCGCAAGGCTGCGCGTTTCGTGCGCTTCTGCGACGCCTTCAACATCCCCCTGGTGACCCTCGTGGACGTGCCGGGCTTCCTCTGCGGGACCCAGCAAGAGTACGGGGCCATCATCACGAACGGTGCGAAACTCCTCTACGCCTACGGCGAAGCTACGGTTCCCAAGGTCACGGTGACCCTTCGCAAGAGCTACGGCGGGGCACATATCGTCATGAGCTGCAAGCAGCTGCGCGGCGACGTCAATTACGCCTGGCCCTCTGCCAACATAGCCGTGATGGGCGCTGACGGAGCCGTCGGCATCCTCTACGGCAAGGAAATAAAGGCCGAGACCGACCCTGCGAGGCAGACTGCCATCAAGGAGGAGAAGAAAAAGGAGTACGACGACCTCTTCTGCAACCCCTATCAGGCTGCGCAGATGGGCTACATCGAGGACGTCATCGAACCCCGCAACACCCGATTCCGCGTCATCCGTGCCCTGGAGGCCACCGCTTCCAAGAGGCAGGATCTCCCTGCCAAGAAACACGACAACCTGCCGCTGTGATGAGAAAGAGCAAGGAAGACAGCCGGGTCGCGGCAGCCATTGCGATGGCCCTGCACCTGTATCTGGATGCCGAAGTCCACGACACCGAGACCGGCGTGATCACCATCGCACGCAATCCGGAAAGCCAGTGGAACAGCCGGGTTCTCGGATTCCGGCGCACTCCCTTAAAGAAATAGCATCATGAAAGAATACAAATTCAAGATAGACGGCAAGGCCTACGACGTCTGCGTCGAAGGCATGGAAGACGGCAAGGCGTCGGTGAAAGTAAACGGCGAAGCCTACAGCGTGGAGCTCGGACAGGAAGCCCCTGCAGCCGCACCTGCTGCCGGCGTTTCGGCCCCTTCGGCGACTCCTGAAGCTTCATCGCAGGCATCTCCGAAGGCCGCCACTTCCGGAGCCGCCCGCAAGATCGTCTCTCCCCTTCCCGGGGTCATAGTCGAAGTCGACGTCAAGGAAGGCGACAGCATCACCGCCGGCCAGAAGGTCGCCGTCCTCGAAGCCATGAAGATGGAGAACGAGATCCAGGCCGAATTCGCCGGCACCGTCACCGCCGTCCACGTCGCCACCGGCGACTCCGTCCTCGAAGGCGCCCCGATCGTCTCTATCGGGTAGCCCGCCCCCCGGGGCAACATCCTTGAAGGCACCCTTGGCCGTCCCTATCGGGCAGGCCAGGGGCTGCCCATTCGGAACCAGTCCCGTGACGCCCAAAGGGTCGCGTACTACTTTATTTCCACCTCGTAGCCGAACCAGTCGTTCAGGGTGTCGTGGACTTTCTGCTCTACGGCCGGGGTGATGCTACCACTGAGCTTTTTCATGAGCCAGGCGATGACGGTCGCGTCGTCCACCAGTCCGAGCAGGCCGAAGGTCTTCTTCGGCAGCAGGTCATGGGGAACCACGATATAGATTATGGCCGCATACGCCAGGGCCTTGTCCTTCGACGTAAGGGAGCCGTCCGTCAAGGCATAATAGAATAGCAGGACCACCCGGGTGGCCTCCCGCCCTGCCTTTTTCGAGAATGCCAGGATCTTGTTCCAGGCATTCTTCACGGGACGTTTCCAGTCGGCTCCCCGAAGCTTCTCAAGAAGATTTCCGACCGGTTTTCCAAGTATGGAATAAACAAGCAGTATCAGGCAGATTGTCAGCATAGGGATCAATTCTTTGTCAATCGCCTTGATCTCTGCAAATCCCGGTCCAAAACTGATTCACATAAATTACCTCCGCCCGGCTCCAACGCTTCTGCCCCTACATCCCCGTCCGGAGCTGTCCCCGGCTGGGGATGTGTGCTCCCGCGCACACGAGCAGCGGGGAGGTGTCCGCCGGAGACAAGTTCTGCCACAGGCAGGACGCAGGAAACGGTGGAAGGGTCCGAAGCGGGCGCAGCCCTATGAGTTCCCCCGCCGGGGAGCAGCACCGGGCCTAAAACAAAAAAACGACCGCTTAAAGCTTTGTAATCGAGAAGTCCGCGAAGGAGAGGATCTCGTCGCGGAGTTGGCTGGCGAGGGAGCGGCCTTCGCCGAAGTTGCGGTAGAGGCCCCACTTGGGGCGGTAGCCCGGAGTCTCGTCACGGCGGAAATCGCGCTTCACGCCGTCGAGTTTTGCCAGCTGCCTGCCGTCGGAAACCCGCTCGACAAGCACCGAGTAACTCCCGTCCTTTGCAAAGCAGACGGTCTCCTTGACCTTCACCCACTGCCCCAGGAAGGGGGCAAGGTCGGTCTTCAGAAGGGTCTCGGAAGATGAGGGCGACGGCCCGTTGTGGATGATCTGGAACTGCTGCCCTCCGGAAACGCTTCTCACCGTGAAGGTAAGGATCGGCTGGCTGACATCGGCCGTGCCCGTACTGTTGTCTATGCCTTTGAGCTGATGGATGTGCGAGAACTTGGTCGTGGTCTTCATCCCCTCGGGAAGGCGGAAGAGCCACTCTATCTGAAGCGTCTCCCCTTCCGTGGCATACATGGACGAGGGAGACTTCGCATCGGTCTTTATCTCGTTGCGCTGGCGGTCGGTGATATTGGCCTTGCCGCGGTCGTCGTCGTTCTGAAGATGCAGGTAGAAATCGAACACGTACTTGCCGAGAGCCTCGTCGTAGCGCTGGCGAATGTGCCTGAAAGGCTCCTTGGCATGCTCTCCGGACTTGTCCGGAGTCTCATAGTTATAGCCGGAAGAGACGATGAGCGAATAAGTCTTTTCGTCATTTCCGTCCGCGACAAGGCGGCCGTCCGGTGTCTTTGTGACGACCGCGCCGTCGCCGCCGGCTTTCTCGACGGAAGAACCGTTGCACCCCGCCATGAGCAGGGTGCAACAGATTAAACCCAGGGGAAACATCCTTCCCACTAGCTGAAGAAACAACCGCCGTTGATGTCCACGCCGGTGCCGGTCACGTAGGCCGCGTCGTCGCTGGCAAGGTAGGTCACCAGGCCGGCGATGTCGGCGGGCTCGCCTTCGCGGCGCAGCGGAGCGGTCCGGTGCAGGTTCTCGCGGGCCTCGGGCTTCGTGAAGGTATCGTGGAAGGTGGTGTTGATCATGCCGGGGGTCACGGAGTTCACGCGTATGCCGCGGGGACCGAGTTCCTTTGCCATTGCGCGGGTGTAGCAGAGCACCGCAGCCTTCGAAGTGGCGTACAGCGAAGCGCCGGGGCCGCCGCCGTCGCGGGCCGCCTGCGATGAGAAGTTGACTATCGCGCCGCCCTCTCCCATGTACTTCAGGACCTCACGGGTGCAGAGCCACACGCTCTTCATGTTCAGGTCCATGACGAAATCGTACCAGTCTTCGGTCTGCTCCTCGACCTTCTTGCGGGCGACCATGCCGCCTGCGACGTTGATGAGGATATCGATCTTGCCGCCGAAAGCCTCTGCGGCCTTGGCGAAGAGGGCCTGCACTTCGGCTTCCTTCGTCACGTCGGCCTTCACTGCGATGGCCTCGCCGCCGTGCTGGCGGATAATCTCGAGGGTCTCCTCGGCATTCTGTTCGTTACGGGCGTAATTCACGCACACTTTCGCACCTTCTGCGGCCAGCCTCACGGAGACGGCCCTTCCGAGGTCACGGGCGCCGCCGGTCACGACGGCAACTTTTCCTTCAAATCTTTTCATGTTATTACTGTTCATCATGTTGAATCTTGTTTCCGAAGAAGAATACGCAGCAAAGCGACATGGGGACGAGCAGGGCGCCCATGATGAAGAAGGGAGTCCAGTTGTCGCCACGGGTCAGCATGGGGATGAAGATCATCGTGAGGATCGTGCCGAGGGTGGCGGCGGCTCCGCCGAGGCCCGCGAGCGAACCTATGCTCTTGCCCGTGTACATGTCGCCGGGAAGCGTCTGTATGTTATTGATGGTAAACTGATAGCCGAAAAGTATAACGGCCATGACCAGGACGGCCACCATGGGATCCTGCACGAACGCGACATAAATCAGCGAAGGAAGCAGGATGCAGGCGCCGATCACGATGGAAGCCTTGCGGGCGAAACCGACGCTCTTTCCCATATGCAGGAACTTGCTGGACACCCAGCCTCCGGCGAGAGAACCCAGGGCGGCTCCGACGTACGGAATCCACATGTGGGCGGCCAGCTGCTTTATATCCATGCCGTACTTCTGTCCCAGATAGATGGGCAGCCAGGTCACGAACATCCACCAGATCGGGTCGAGGAAGAAACGGCCCAGGATCACGGCGTAGCTCTTGCGGCGGGAAAGGAGCTGTCCCCAGCTCAGGCCCTTGTCGTTGCAGACCCTGCACTCGGGCTGGCCGGTGATGATGTACTCCTTCTCCTTGTCGGTGATCCATGGATGGTCCTTCGGGCCCTTCTTGTTGACGAGCAGCCAGGGAATGACCCACAGCGGGGCCAGCACACCGATGGCGACGAAGGTCCACTTCCAGCCGAAAGCGGCGTAGATCAGTGCGATCAGGATGGGAGCGAGGATGGCTCCTATCGAGGCTCCTGCGTTGAAGAAGCCCTGCGCCATGGCACGCTCCTTCTGAGGGAACCACTCGGCATTGCTCTTCACGGCTCCGGGCCAGGGACCGGCGACACCGAGTCCGAGACCGGCGCGGACGGCACCTATGCCCTTGACGCCCGTGGTCAGGGAAGTCAGCAGGTCGCTGAAACCCCAGACCAGGGCGGAAATCGTGAATCCGCGGCGGGTACCGATCTTGTCATACAGCTTTCCGGAGAACATCTGCGAGAGGCCATACGCGATCATGAACACCATGTTGATGTCGCGGAACAGCTTCTTGCTGATGTCGTTGAAAGCCTCTTCCGGCAGGGTCGGGTCCACGAGTCCAAGGTCCCTCACGATCTCCTGCCACATTATCCCGAGCGTGTTGCGGTCGAGATAGTTGATGATGGTGACCAGCACTATCAGCGCCAGTATCCACCACCTCAAGCCCTTCACTTTCATACTTTTACTTCTTCATGAAATCATGCCTGTACGGCGAGAACATATCGATGAGGACGCCCTCTTCGAGGCACACGCAGCCGTGGATGAGGTCAGGCTCGATGTAATATCCGTCGCCGGGGCCGACGATCTGCTTCTTCTCCCCTACCGTCACCTCGAACTTGCCGGAAACCACATAGGTGACCTGGCTCTGGTAGTGCTCGTGGAGCTGGCCCACGCCGCCCTTGTCGAAATGTACCTTGACGGCCATGATCTGTCCGTCATAACCCATGATCTGTCTCTTCACGCCGGGACCTACTTCCTCCCAGGGAAGTTCCGCGGCATACTGGTAATCAGCGCTTCTAGTTTTCATTTTTCGATTTTCATTATGTTGTTTTTCTTATCTACGGTGACTGTGACGGCCTTCCCTCCGACAAAGCCATACTCGACCTTCAGGGCGGCCTCATCGTCACTGACTATACGGACCGAGGTGCAGGAAGCAGTCAGGTTGGCCGACTGTTCGGTGGTGTTGTCGTATGTGCCATGGCTCTCCAGACAGGAAGCGAAGACCCTGCGGCCCGAGCCGGCGCTGCGGAGGATGAATGCGGGTTCGGGACGGAGATGGAACGACGGATCGTTCGCTCCGGCGCGCACGATGGCTACCTTCATCCCGGCATCGGTGGCGCTGGAAAGGCTGTACATCCTGTCAACGGTCATCCAGGTGAAAGTGGTGGTCCCGGCTGCAGCAGCCGCGGTGGCCTCGGTCCAGAGATGCTGGTATCCGGCATCCGACCCGAAAGGAACCATCTGGGTCAGCGCACGCTCATAAGGCACGTTGAGCGAGATCATATGCCCGTTGTAGTGGAACGGCAGGTCATAGGCGTGAGCCTTCGGTGAATCCGCTTCCAGCAGGTCCACGATGAGGGGATACTGCAGGAAAGGAAGATCGGCCACGGCCGTCCAGCGGGTCATGGTCACTCCCTTGTAGGCGGCCTCCTCCCTGGCTCCGACCCACTGGAAGGACGGGTCGGAGAAGTCACAGCCCAGCACGGACGGCCAGACCGGGTCAGCCTTCTTCACGCTGCCTCCGAACTGGCTCTTGCCGTCCACGACGAGGGCGTTGTGGGCTATGGTCTGCTTCGCATAGGTCTTGTTCTCGGGGGTATAGTGCCCGTGGTACTTGGCATCGACGTTGACGAAGCGGGCGGCACCGTAATCTGAGAGCACCTCGTTGCCGTTGTCGTAATAAATAAGGCCAAGCCTGTCGAAATGGCCGTGTCCCATGCCCTGGGAAGTGGCCTTGAAGCCCAATGCGGAACCGCCCGGCGTGCGGATGACGGCATAAGCGCCCTGCTTTCCGTCGGCCCCGTCCCCAAGGAGTATGCTCTTGAATTCATAAGGCTTTGCCTGGCCGGCGGCAAGGTCCTTCGCGACCCTCTTCCCGTCCGAGGTAAGAAGGACGGTCCCGTGGTAGTCGCGGACTATGGACAGCAGGTCCTTGCGCGAAGGATTCGCCCCGTAGGCGACATCCACGGCGCAGACGAGTTCCTGCGCCGACAGATCCTTCTGTACCGCGTCATTGAAGGGGAAGAGTTCCCCCCTGTAGGACAGTTGAAGAAGGGCGTCCACGGCCTTCAGGAGTATGCCGTCGCGGCGTTCGAAGACCTTGAGCTCCGGCATATGGCTGTTCAGGGCCTGGGCGAAGATCATGAAGGGCCATATGGCATAGCGCTGGTAATAAGCGCCCTCAGTGTAATAGCCCTGGGGCGAGAACAGCAGGTCCATCTGCTGGAGGAAGCCTCCGTGCTCCCCGCTGAGGTCAGTCCCGTAAAGGGCCTTCTTCACGAGGGTGTCGTCCTTCATCGCGAATCCTGAAAGGCCGACGGCCGCGAGGGCCCAGGTCCCGTGGTTGTGGATGCTGTTGAAGGTAGCGAGATTGGCCCTGTTGTCGGGAGTGCCCTGCATGACGAAGTCCGCCATGGGACGGATGAGGTCGCCCTCGATGTGCTTCCTGTCCGCCTCGGACAACTTGTCACGCACGATCTCGTAGGCCGGGGCCACGTGCACCAGCCAGACGCACTCGTTCAGGGTCTGCCAGAAAAGGCGGCCCGGAGTGCCCGACAGCACGATGGGATGGTATCCCAGTCCCGGATAGAGGTCGGCATAGCCGAGCAGCATCTGGCGCAGACGTCCCAGGTACCTGCTGTCCGAAGTGAACTGCCAGGCCTGGGCCAGGTCGCTCATCAGCATGTAGTTGGCCTTGTGTCTTTCATGGACGGGTCCGCCGCCGCCGTCTGCCGGCATGGGGAATTCCGCTGGCTGCTGCAGGGCGGCCTCCACCCTGTCGATGAGCTTCGACTTCGAGATGTCGAACAAGTTGGCCGTACGTCCACCTGAAACGAGGAGGGCGAGCGCGATGATCAGGATTTTCATTTCAGCAATTCGTCAACCGTCCGGCGCATTTCTTCGTACTGGTCCTCCATGCTGCGCAGGAGGGCAATCTGGGAACGGGTCCGGACGAGGTTGTGTTCGGGATATTTGATCTTATAGTACTTGTCTCCGTCGATGTAGTCCATGAGGAACCTCAGGACCTGCTCGTAGGTGATGTAGAGCGGGGCGAATGCAAGCCATTCCTTTTCGGAGGCCGTCAGGGTGGAACCGCGCTCGGAAAGGTAACCCTCCATGTAGGCGCGGAACTTGTCGGGGCAGAAACGGACCTTGCCGTAGTCAGGATCGTCCTCGACGGTGGAATTGGCATAAGAGCGGATGGCGTCTCCGACATCGTTGAGCGAGGTGCTGCTCATCACGGTATCAAGGTCGATGGCGCAGAGGACCTTCCCGGTACGGGCGTCAAAGAGGATGTTGCTGAGTTTCGTGTCGTTGTGCGCCACCCTGCGGGGAATGGTCCCGTCTTCAACAAGCTTCCAGAACGAGAGCATCTCTTCCCTCCGGGATTCGACGAAATAGATCTCATCCGAAAGGCCGTCCTTGCGGGAAGCGGCATCCGCAGCAAGGGACTTGTCCCACTGTCCGAAACGGAAACGTATGTCATGGAAGCCCTTCAGGACCTCGGCCAGGGGCTTGTCGAAATCCGCGAGCAGGGCCTGGAAACGGCCTATCCCGATGCCGCCCTGGCGCACCAGTTCCAGAGTGTCGGCGACGTCATACGTGATCGTGTCGGGTATGAGCACGCAGACAGCCCACCAGTTGCCGTCCTCGTCCTGGCAGCAGTTCTTGCCGTCCACGGTCGGGATGACGGTAAGGGTCTCCCTCATCGGGTCGGCCACTTTCTTTTTAATGTGCTCCGTCACGGCGACGATGTTGTCCATCATCGCAGGAACGTCCGGGAAGACCTTGTGGTTTTTCCTCTGGAGGATATAGTCCGGCGTGCCTTCGGAAGTGCGGACGATGAAGGTGTCGTTGATGAAGCCCTCGCCAAGGGGCTTCACTTCGACGATGTCGCCTTCGATTTTAAAGTTTCTGATTACCTGTGTATTCATTCAGTGTTTTCAATTGTGGTTTCCAATATGATACCCCGGCGCCGGAGCGGATGGCCTCCACCGCCGCCGAATGGTCCTTCAGCGCAGGCTTGCGGGGAGATTCCTTGAAGGAGGAGCCTTCCTGCGAACCGCCGGAGACGATGTTCCTTTTCCATCTGACCTTCGAAGGGTCCATTTCCATGATCACGGTCTTCTGCTTCCGCGAGGCCACGATGACATTGTTCTCGAACCTGAGGCCGACGGGCTGCAGGACGTTCTGCGGGCGCATCGCAAGGGCGACGTGGATGCCATAGTCGCAATCGACTATCTCGTTTCCGCGGACGACCGCGTCCACGACCTGGAAATATTCGTGAAGCTCCGGATTCTCGTATCCGTTGATGACGCTGACGGCCGAATAAGTTCCGCGTCCGCGCAGGCCGTACATCTTGTTGTTCTCGACAAGGTGCCTCTCCCCTATTATGCGCACGCCGCCTGTCCCCTTCCTGCCATTGCCGATGAAGTAATTGTCACGGACCGTGCAACCGTTGCCGTGGCGGAGGGTGATCGTGCCGACGCACTCTTCCAGGAGATTCCGCTCATAAAGGTTCCCGCAACTCTTGCTGGAGATGGTTTCGATCTCCCCGTCGCAATGCCAGAACCAGTTGCCGGTGACCACGCAGCCGGCTTCGGACTTCAGGGACCAGGTGCTGCTTCCGACCCGTATGCACTCCTGCCCGTTCAGCCGGCCTCCCCTGCCGTCCCTGATGACATACGGCCTCCAGAAGAAATTGTCTTTCAGGACATGGTGCACCTTGTGGCCTTCCGCCATGTTCACGGCAAGACACACGCCGATGGTCTTCTTGTCGAGAAAGGCGCAGTGCGAGACTTCGTTGTATGATCCCCGGACCTGCACGAAATTGCGGGACGAGGTCCCAGGCTCGCAGGCGGAACCGTCGAATACGCAGTCCGAAACGCGGCAATTCTCGGCCCCATCCGAAAAAACCACATATGAACCGACCTTGCCTTCCTGCTTTTCGAACCTGAAACCTTCCAGGACAAGATGCTTCCCGTCGATCTTGACATATGAACCGGTGGAGAAGACCACGCCACCCGGAGTCTGGGCGCGCAGGACCACCGGAGCCTCGGGAAGTCCGCTGCCGGAGAAGCGGACATAAGAGTTCTCATACACTCCGTCCGCGACCGTCACCGTGTCCCCGGGCTGCAGAGCCATCTTCCTGACGTTGTGCGGGAAGCGTGTCACGGTGTTTCGGGCCTCCGCATCCGGAAGGCAGGCCATGAGCAGTAAAAGCAGGAACGTGGTTACTCTAAAAAAACGCATTTCGCGATATCTACAGATTGTAAATATACTGCCTTTTTAGTAATTTTGCAAACAATTCTGAATCGACACATCTATTATGCAGGACAAATTGCAAGAACTGACCGACCGGCTCTATAACGAAGGGCTCGCGAAGGGAAAGGAAGAAGGCGAAAGGCTGCTGGCAGAAGCGCGCCGGCAGGCTGCCGCCATAAGGGAGGAAGCCGAAAAGGAAGCCGGGCAGATACGCGCCGACGCGCAGAAAGAGGCCGACGACCTCAGGGCAAAAGTCGAGGCAGACCTCAAGATGGCCGCCTCGCAGTGCCTCCAGGCCACGAAGAACGACCTTGAGAACCTTCTCGGCGCCGTCAGCACGGCCGACAAGCTCTCCGACCCGGATTTCCTGAAGGAACTCATCCTCGCCGTGGCGAAAGGCTTTGACGCCAGCGGGGCAAAGGATCTCGAGATAGTGCTCCCGGAGAGCATGAAGGGAAGCCTTGAGTCTTGGGCATCTTCCGAACTCACCTCGAAACTGAAAGCCGGAGTCAGCGCATCCTTCTCGAAGAAGGTGGCCGGCGGATTCACCGTCGCCCCCCGCGACGGAGGCTGGTATGTCAGTTTCACCGATGAAAGTTTCGACGCCCTGATCCGCGAATACCTGCGGCCCGTCACCCGTAAACTCATCTTCGGAAAGTGAGCGGATACGAGTACATCATCGCCGGGCTCCCGGACCTTGACAGGGATCCTTCCAAATGCCGTATTCCCGCTTTCGGGGATGTGGTGGAAGAGATACGCAGCCGCTGTCCCGGAAGGGACCTTCCGACTCTGGATTTCTTCCTGAAAGGACTCGAGCCCGACAATCTCGACGAAGACTTCTACCGCAGCGCCCTCAGCTCGAAGGACAGGTTCACGAGGGAGTATTTCCGCTATGACCTCATGGTCCGCAACCTCAAGGCGGAATACATCAACCGCAGCCTCGGACGCCCCGAAGGGACGGATGTCATAGTGGCAGGGGAAGAAGAGCCGGACGCGGAAGAAGCCGCGGAAGTGGACGCAGTGCTCGAAGGGAAGGACCTTCTGGAACGCGAACGCGGGCTGGACGCCCTGATGTGGGACCGGAGCGAAGACCTGACGGCCCTGGACGTCCTCAACCTCGACGTGGTCCTGGCTTTCATCACGAGGCTCAGGACCGTCTCCCGCTGGCTGGCCCTCGACCCTGAGACCGGGAAGGCCTTTTTCCGCAGGCTGGTCGACGGCATCAGGCAGACCTATACCAATAAAGAAAACGAATAACAAGATATGGCAACTACAGGCAAAGTGACGGGCATCGTCTCCAACCTCGTGACCGTGCAGACATACGGTCCGGTGGCCGAGAATGAACTTTGTCACATCAACCTTGCGGGGACCGAACTCCTCGCCGAGGTTATCAAGGTAAGCGGCGACAAGGCCTCTGTGCAGGTCTTCGAGAGCACGCGCGGCCTCAAGGTCGGGGATTCGGTGACCTTCCTCGGGAAGATGCTGGAAGCCACCTTCGGCCCCGGACTGCTGTCAAGCGTCTACGACGGGCTGCAGAACAACCTCAAGACTATGCAGGGCGTGTTCCTGAAGCGGGGCGAATACACCGACCCCCTCGACCACGACGCCATCTGGGATTTCAAGCCCCTCGCTAAGGCGGGCGACAGCGTCTCGGCAGCCGACTGGCTGGGCGAGGTAAAGGAAGGATGGCTGCCGCACAAGATAATGGTACCGTTCTCTTTCAAAGGCAGTTACACCGTCAAATCCGTCGTTCCCGCCGGACAGTACCGCATCGATGACACCATCGCCGTCCTGACCTCAGCCGACGGAGAAGAAGTTCCCGTCACGATGGTCCAGAAATGGCCCGTCAAAATCGCCGTCAAGGGATATCGCGAGAAGCCCCGTCCCCAGAAGATCATGGAGACCGGAGTCCGCTGCATAGACACCTTCAACCCCATCGCCGAGGGTGGCACCGGATTCATCCCCGGGCCCTTCGGATGCGGCAAAACCGTTCTCCAGCACGCCATCGCCAAGCAGGGCGAAGCCGATGTCATAGTCATGGCGGCCTGCGGCGAAAGGGCAAACGAGGTGGTGGAAATCTTCACTGAATTCCCCGAACTCGTCGATCCCTACTCCGGGCGCAAGCTGATGGAACGCACGGTCATCATCTGCAACACCTCCAACATGCCGGTCGCTGCCCGCGAAGCTTCCGTCTACACCGCCATGGCCATCTGCGAATACTACAGGGCCATGGGGCTGAGGTGCCTGCTTCTCGCCGACTCCACGTCCCGCTGGGCCCAGGCCCTCCGCGAGATGTCCAACCGCATGGAAGAGCTTCCCGGCGCCGACGCCTTCCCCGTGGACCTCAGCGCCATCATCTCCAATTTCTATTCCCGCGCGGGAATGGTCGTCCTGAACAACGGAAAGACCGGCGCAGTCACCTTCATAGGCACCGTCTCCCCTGCCGGAGGCAACCTCAAGGAGCCTGTCACCGAGAGCACGAAGAAGGCGGCGCGCTGCTTCTACGCCCTCGAGCAGAACCGTGCCGACCAGAAGCGCTACCCTGCCGTGAACCCCATAGATTCATATTCAAAGTATCTGGAGTACCCCGAGATCCGGGATTACCTGGACGCCAAGGTCGAGAAGGGCTGGGTCGACAAGGTCAACTTCGCCAAGACCCTCGTCCGCAGGGGCAAGGAGATGAGCGAGCAGATCAACATCCTCGGAGACGACGGAGTTCCCCTGAATTATCACGAGAGCTTCTGGAAGAGCGAGCTTCTGGACTTCGCCTTCCTGCAGCAGGATGCCTTCGACGCCATCGACGCCTCGACTCCCCTGGAGAGACAGCGCTACATGCTGGACATCATCCTTGACATCTGCCGCAAGGACTTCGAGTTCGACGACTTCGAACAGGTACGCAACTTCTTCAAGGATGTCATCAACATCCTCAAGCAGATGAACTACTCCGTCTGGGGCAGCGAAAAATTCAAGGAATACGAACTCGAACTTCAGAAAAAAATCTCCGAAAATGGCAACTAAAGCATATCAGCGCATATATACCAAGCTCGAGGCCATCACAAAGGCCACCGTTTCCCTGAGGGCTGCGGGAGTCGCCAACGACGAACTCGCACTGGTGGACGGGAGGCTCGCCCAGGTGGTCAAGACCAAGGGCGATATGATCACCCTGCAGGTATTCTCCGGCACGGAGGGTGTGCCCACGGATTCCGAAGTCATCTTCCTCGGCGCGCCTCCGACCCTGAAAGTCAGCGAGCAGCTCTGCGGACGTTTCTTCAACGCATACGGAAAGCCCATCGACGGCGGCCCCGAGATTGAAGGCGAAGAGCGCATAGTAGGCGGTCCTTCCGTCAACCCCTACAAGAGAAGGCAGCCTTCGGAGCTGATTCCCACGGGCATCGCGGGCATCGACCTCAACAACACCCTGGTCTCCGGGCAGAAGATCCCCTTCTTCGCCGACCCTGACCAGCCCTACAACCAGGTGATGGCGGACGTGGCCCTGAGGGCCGACGTGGACAAGATCATCCTCGGCGGCATGGGCCTCAGCAACGACGACTATCTCTTCTTCCGCCACTCCTTCGAATCCGCGGGCGCCCTCAACAAGATAGTATCCTTCGTCAACACCACCGAGAATCCCCCCGTGGAACGCCTGCTCATCCCCGACATGGCGCTTGCGGCCGCGGAATATTTCGCCGTGGACAAGAATGAAAAGGTACTCGTGCTCCTGACGGACATGACCCTGTACGCCGACGCCCTCTCCATAGTCAGCAACCGCATGGACCAGATCCCTTCGAAGGATTCCATGCCGGGTTCGCTCTACTCGGACCTCGCAAAGATATACGAGAAGGCGGTGCAGCTCCCGGACGGAGGCTCGATCACCATCATCGCCGTGACCACCCTCAACGAAGGCGACATCACCCACGCCATTCCGGACAACACCGGCTACATCACCGAGGGACAGCTGTTCCTCCGCGCCGATTCGGACAGCGGCTGCGTCATCGTGGACCCCTTCCGCTCGCTGTCCCGACTCAAGCAGCTGGTCCAGGGGAAGAAGACGCGCAAGGACCATTCCCAGGTCATGAACGCGGGCGTGAGGCTATATGCCGACGCCCAGAACGCCAAGACGAAACTCGAGAACGGATTCGACCTTTCCGACTACGACCGCAGGTGCCTTGATTATGCGAAGGAATACGCTGAAAAACTGCTTTCCATCGACGTCAACATCAAGATCGACGAGATGCTGGACACGGCATGGAACCTGTTCGCGAAATACTTCAGGCCTGCCGAAACCGGCATCAAACAGGCCCTGATTGACGATTACTGGCCTCGCAAATGGCAATAAAGTTCCAATATAACAAGACGTCGCTGACGAACCTGGGCAAGCAGCTGAAGGTCCGCCAGAACGCCCTGCCTACCCTCAAGAACAAGGAATCGGCCCTGAGGCTCAGCGTGATAGCGGCAAAGGCCGAATCCGCAAGGCTGGAAAGCGAACTGGAAGCCCGCCTGAAAGAATACGACTACCTCGCCTCGTTGTGGAACGAGTTCGAACCCGACCTCATCAGGATCGAGGACGTGGACCTCTCCACGGTGAAGGTCGCGGGCGTAAAGGTACCTGACGTCCGTCAGATACACTACTCCCTTAAGAGCTTCAACGCCTTCGCCAAGCCCGCATGGTACGCGGACGGCGTCAGGATCCTGAAAGAACTCACCGAACTCGGAATACGTTCGGAGGTCTTCTCCGAGCGTGCCCGCATCCTCGAATACAACCGCAAGAAAACCACGCAGAAGGTCAACCTGTACGAAAAGGTGCAGATTCCGGGCTATCAGGAGGCCATGCGCAAGATCAAGCGCTACATGGAAGACGAGGAGAACCTCAGCAAGGCCTCATCGAAGATAGTCAAGACCCGCCACGCCCAGGAAGAAGAGGAGGAGGAATCGCTATGATCGAGAAAATGACGAAATACTCCTGGATCCTGCTTGCTGCGGACCGGGAAGACTTCCTCGGAAAACTCAGGGAACTCGGAGTCGTGGACATCACCCGTTCTTCGAAGCCCGTGGACGACGAGTCCGCGGCCATGTTGTCCCGCATTGAAGGGAACAAGGCCCTGGTCGCGATGCTTGAAAAAGGAGAAGACCAGCATCTCGCCGCTCTCCGCTCCGAACTTGCGGCCCTGCGCGCAGAACGTGGTGCCGCGGCTCCCTGGGGTTGTTACGACAAGGAAAAGCTAGCCGCCTTCGGCATCCACTATTACTGCGTCCCGCAGAAGAAATTCAATCCGGAGCTCGCTCAGGATTATCCCCTCCAGGTAGTGCTGGAAGACGGAGGCAAGGTCTGGTTCGTGATCCTCGGAAGCGAGACTCCCGACGGACTGAAGGAGATTCCCGCCCCCGCGCATACCCTTCCGGAATACGACGCCCTCGTCGCCGCGAAGGAAAAGGAATGCGAAACGTACGCGGAACAGCTGGCTGCACGCAAGGCGGAAATCCCCGGCCTCGAAAAGGCCATTGCGGAGGACCGTTCCGACCTCAGCCTCTATCTGGCATCCCTGCAGGCTGAATCGGCCGCGGAGGAGGCCCTATGCATATATGAAGGTTTCGCGCCCGCGGGAGAGGAAAAACGGCTGGCGGATGAGTTCGCCGCCATGGACGGGGTCGTCTGCCTTTCCTCAGGGGCCACGGCCACGGACAAGCCCCCTATCAAATTCAGCAACAACCGCTTCGTCAAGATGTTCGAGCCGCTGACAGACATGTACGGCAGACCGGCATACGACGGATTCGACCCTACCCCCTTCATCTCCGTTTTCTTCCTCCTGTTCTTCGCGATGTGCATGGGCGACGCCGGCTACGGCATGATCCTCGTCATCGCCGGAATCCTGCTGAAGAAAGTTAAGGGCTTCGCATCCCTCGCTCCCCTCGTCACGACCCTCGGAGTCGCCACGATAGCAGTCGGATTCCTGTTCCATACCTTCTTCTCCATGGACATTGCCGGATGGAAGTGCATTCCGGACGCGGTGAAGAAAGTGTTCGTCCCCTCGAAGATCGCCGGCTACGACGGCACGATGGTGCTTGCGCTCATCGTGGGCGTGCTGCACATCTGCCTCGCAATGGTGGTCAAGACCGTCAACGCGACGAAGAACAAGGGATTCCTCGGCTCCCTCGGAGTGTGGGGATGGACCCTTCTCGTCGTAGGCGGCGTCATAGTCGGCGCCTTCGCCCTTGCCGGGGTGATGGACGCTGCGCTGACCAGGATCGTCATCATCGTCCTGGGCATAGTCTCCGCCCTCGGAATCTTCCTGCTGAACGACCTGCACCGCAATCCCCTGCTGAACATAGGATCCGGCCTCTGGGAGACCTACAACACGGTGACCGGCCTGATCGGCGACGTCCTCAGCTACCTCAGGCTCTATGCCCTCGGGCTCGCCGGCGCCATGCTCGGCTATGCCTTCAACGACCTGGCGAAGATGGCCCTCGGAGACGGCGGTGCCGGATGGATAGCCTTCATCCTGATCGTAGTCGTCGGACACACGCTCAACCTTGCGATGGCCGCCCTGGGCGCCTTCGTACACCCCCTGCGACTCAATTTCCTTGAGTTCTTCAAGAACTCCGGATACGAAGCCGCCGGACGCAAATATGACCCTTTGACAAAATAAAAACTTAATAAATCGTTAAAATTATGCTTGAAGTAATTCTTGGTTATCTCGGACTCGGGCTCGTGCTGAGCCTTGCAGGTATCGGAAGCAGTATCGGAACCACGACCGCCGGCAACGCCGCCGAGGGCGCGCTCAAAAAGAAACCGGAAGCATCCGGAACCTACATGGTGCTCTCGGCCCTTCCCGCCACCCAGGGCATCTACGGCTTCGTGGCCTTCTTCATGATGCTCAGCAAACTCAAGGCCGATCCCGCCAACGGGCTCCTCATCTTCGGAGTCGGCGCCTGTGTCGGACTCGTCTGCATGCTCTCCGCCATCCGCCAGGGTCAGGTCTGCGCGAACGGCATCATCGGCGTCAGCCAGGGACACGACGTCTTCACTAACACCCTGATTTACGCCGCACTTCCTGAGTTCTACGCCATCCTCGGACTCGTCGGAGCCCTGCTCGTGTAAAAGCCTGCCTGACTATGAAGAACATCATCTTTTTACTCTGCGCAGCCCTGCTCGTCATTCCGTCCTGCAAGAAAGCAGCCCCCGATGCAGACAAGTACGGGAACGGAGCCGGGAATTCCCAGTATTCCGCCGAGGGCGTCAATGCTGTCGACCTCGGACTTTCCGTCCTCTGGGCAGACCGCAACATAGGCGCCGAATCACCCGAGGACCCCGGAGACTTCTTTGCATGGGGAGAGACCACCGCAAGGAATTACAACAGCTTTGCCACGCCTTACATCTTCGATGAGGCCGAAGCCCCGGCAAAACTCTCCGGAGGCTACGACACAGCCACCGCCCTGTGGGGCGACGGATGGAGAATGCCCACGAAGGAGGAACTCCTGGCATTGGGAAAACTGACACGCGAAGAGGTAAAGGACACCGAAGGAACTATTATCGGGTACACTGTGAGCGGAAACGGGAACAACATCCATATCCCCGTCGTAAGTCCCGAAAGTTCCTCCCGGTCGCTTGCCCTGTGGTCCTCCGAACGCGCTGACAGCAATCCCGTGTGGGCGTATTATTTCGGCATGTTCGGAGGCGGAATCGCCAACTGCCGCCGTGAGTACGCGCATGCCGTCCGCCCCGTCAAGGCAAAGTAGCCTGATCATTCAGGCCGTACATCTGGACAAGGGAAGAGATTTCCGGGTCCAGGTTGCCCCTGTGGACGAATGAGGGATTGAGTTCGCATGAGCGCCGGTAGCTTTCGACGGCCCGGCCCTTTTTCGTATCAGGGCTCAGCGGAGTGAGAGATGTATAAGCTCCTGCCCCAGACGGTAAAGGGCGGTACCCATCTTGTCGATCTGAGCCTTGCGAGGCTTCGATTTGCCGTGCATGTATGACCAGACTTGCTTGGGATTTATACCCGAAAGACGCCCCAGCGCCGCAGGTGTGATGATACCGGAATAATAAGACATCAGATCACGTACGTTCCACGTCGTATGGAACTCATATTCTCCGTCAAGCCAATCGGGATAGACGGGAACGGCATCCCGGCCATCCTCCCGGACAAGAGCGAGAGTCTGCCGCAGTTCCTCCAAGGCGTCCCCGGGAGTGTTCCCCCCGCCGAAAAGAGAAGGATGTTCCGCGCAGCAGGCGGTATAAAACCCGTCTTTAGAGACACTCATCGAGACCTCAACAGTTTTCATAAACCCATTTCTTTCATTAAGCGTTTGGCGAAATCATTCCCGATTTCCCTACCTTGATGGAAGGGTACCGTGTATATCCTCCCATCTTTGAAATAACGTACATGGCTTCCTTTACCCTTTTTCGGGAGCGGAATCCAGCCATTGGCCGCGATAATACGGTGCAGTTCAGAGAACTTCATTGCATATGGCGCTACAAAGATAGAAATTTTTCTATTGATTACACCTGAATAGTAGAAATTTTTCAATTGTTCAGGCCGTACAGGCGGATGAGCGAGGAGATTTCAGGATCGAGGTTGCCCCTGTGGACGAAGGACGGATTGAGGAGGCAGGACCGGCGGTAGGACTCGACGGCGCTCCGAAGGTCCCCCGCCCTGCAGCATAGGATGGCGCGAAGGTATTCTACCTTGTCGCTTTCCGGAAGCTTCTCAAGGATGTCCAGGGCGCTCGCATCCCGCCCCAATCCCATATACGCCAGGGCCGTATTGTAATCGGAATAAGGCCGCAGCAGGGCCAGCGCGCCGGCATAATCCATGTCCTTGAGCCGCTCCAGCCCCCTACGGTAAACCGTGTCCGGGACCGTGGTATGGACTGTGTCCTTGACCATGTCCCGACGGTGAAGATGGAAATCGAATTTCACTGTACGAAGGCGCGGGTAAAGTTTCCCCCGCATGTAAGGGTAGGACGGAGCACGGCTCATCTCCCGCTCCCTCGAATCGGCATTCTTCATCGAGGCCAGGCTGAAATACGCCGCCTTCTGCTCCCCGGTGAGGACGGTGTCCGCAGACACAAGCCTGTCCAGCATAGGCCAGTTCTCCCCTTCGCTGCGGCTGACGAAATGGATTTCCCGCGCCTCGGACCGGCGGAACACGCGGCCCTCGGCATCTATGCCTATTCCGCCGAGGCTGTCCGAAACCTCACGGATGAAGGCGTCCATGTAGTTCGAGATTGACCGGCTGCGCTCCAGGGACAGGAGCTCGTTGGACCTAAGGTTGCCTTCCGGAGAAGCCGAGGATCGGACCACTATGGAGTCAATCTCAAAAACCTCGCTCTCAAGAAGTTCCGAGATATTGTCCTTTATGCGGCCAATCTCTTCGGCGTTGTTGCCGAGGCCGGGGTCCACCACGGCGCTGCCGGCATCGAAGGCGACGTAGCAGGCGGTGTGGGCCTCGGCGCGCCGTTCGACTATCTTGAGCAGATAGCGTTCCCTGTCGTCGGCCAGGGCCGAGAGGCTGCTTATATAGAAAGTCAGCGGAGGCGCCTGCGGAATGGAATAGATACGGCGGTCCTGTTCGAGTATTTCCCCGCCGAGAAGGATCTCCGCCTTCCTGAGGCCGGGCCGCGTGTGCAGAGGCTGGACATAATCGTAGATAAAATCCCCGTCATCCGAGACCATTACGGTGTCCAGCCGCACGCCCGATTCAGCGATGGGATTCGGCACGTAGCGCCTGAACATCTTGTCCTTGCGGGCTATTCTCCAGGAATTCAAGCTCTTGGCAAGATGGTCCGTGTAATGGTCCAGGGCCTGGGCCGCCGTGACGCCGAAACTGCTTTCGAACTGCTCGTCGGAAACGAAGCTGGAGTCGGTACGGAATGCATAGACCTCAGGGATATTCCGACGGAGGAAGATTTCAAGGTCGCGCATACGGATGAAAGAGGCCGTGTCCGTCACGATACGCGCAAGGAAACGCCTGTACTGCTGGTATCCGCGCAGCTGCGCCTTCCTATACGCCTGTCCGGTGACAGTCACGTGCTCGAGCGCGAGGGTATCCCCCATCACGGCCAGGAGGGGCCAGAGGCAGAGCTGCCAGCGGCTGTCCCGCATCGCGGCCGGGACTCTTACGCGGAAAGACAGGCTGACCATGCCCAGACGCTCTGCGACATTGGTGAAACGGGCGCTGATGACGGCCGCGTCTATCACGTCGCTCGCCACCATCTCCCCGTTTTCGTCCCGGACCGCCTTCATAAGGTAAACCTCACGGCCGTCCTCGCCGGTCACGGTAAGGGTGTCCCGGGCTATCTCAGGGTTGTCCAGCACGGGAAGGACGGCCTCGTCCGGCCCGCGGAGCAGGTCGGGAGCCATTTCGGCGGCATGGAGCCGGGATACTTTTTTCTGGGTGGAGCAGCAGACGGCACCGCAGAGCACTACAGGCAGGATAAGGAAGACGCAACGCAGTTTCATTCCGCAATACAGTTTGCGGCAAAACTATGCAGCGGGAGCCTGAATTCAAACCGGCAACGGGGGGTCGGATGCAGATTTATATGTTTTTGATGTCTTTTTATCTTTTCGCCGTCGAAAATCTGCCGCAAATGCGAAAGAATGTCGGATTCTTGAAAAGGGAAGGCCGGAAAAGAGGGGTCAGCGAAGCGGACCGGAGAGCCAGGAGGCGATCAGGGCCGCCCGTTTTTCGAGCAGCCCGTAGTCAAGGCTCGAGGCGACGTCTCCCGGCTTGTTCGTCAGCATGGTGATGCCGGAGGTGAACACGACGCAGGGGCAGCCGCCATCCAGGAAGACCTTGTGGTCCCCGAGTTTCCGGTAGAAGAGGTCAGTGAAGTCACGGCTTCCGTAATAGTCGTAGCTGAGATGCAGGTCGTCCGGGTTGCACTTTCCGAGACGCTGGGTGTAGGGCCCGCCGCCGAGGGCGATGAGGTACTCCCTGCGATATTTGACCACGGGCGAGAGGTTGCTCCCGATTATGTCGAGGTTGACGACGAGGGACACCCTGCCGCGGCGGAGGGGACGGCCGTCCTCCGGATCGGAAAGGAGGCCGCCGGAAATCAGGTTCCACAGGCGGGCTGCGCCGGAAAACTTCTGGAAATGGCCGTCAAGCGCGACGAAGAGGATGGAACGGGGGCGGACAGGAACGGCTGCGAGCCGTTCCGCGATGCGCAGCATCGCCGCGACGCCCGAGGCGTCGCTGTCCGCCCCCGGATACACGGTCCCCCCGAGGACCCCCAGCCCGTCCAGCGCCGCCATCACAATGACAACGCCGTTATCCGAACTCCGTCCGCCTGCGCCGGAAGCGGGAAGGAAGGCTGCGACGTTATGGCCGGTCCGTCCGTCAGGCAGCTTGAAAGAATCCGCCCAGCTGTCCCCTGCCGGAACCAGCCCCGGAATCCCGGAAAACCTCCTGACGATATATGAGGCCGCTTCGCATGCCCCTGCTGTCCCCGCCCCGCGTCCGCGGCACAAGGTATCAGATAGGAATTCGACATCCTCGCGAAGGAAAGACCGTCCCTGCCCCGCAAGCGGGCCCGCCGCCCCGGCAAGGAGCAGCGCCGCGAAAGCGATAATTTTGGGCAAGGATGCTGATTTCGGCACGATAATCGTTATATTTGTCAGATTGAAGAACAAAAATAAGTCTTTCGCGCCACATTCTCAAATTTTATGAAACGCAAGTTTCCCGTAATCCTCTTTTTCCTGCTCGGAACCTGGAGCGTCTGCATGGCCCAATGGGACAGGGACGTATTCCTGTTCCGCGGCCGCAGGGCCCTCTCGGACGGGAAATACGCGCAGGCGATCGAAAACTTCAACATCCTGGCGCGGCTGGACAGCACGGACCACTGGACCTACTTCTTCAGGGGCATAGCCAAATACGATCTCGGGGACCTTCGCGGCGCGCAGAAAGACTTCAGCACGGCGGTCCGCCTCAACCCCCTCTTCACGGACGGATACCACTACCGGGCCATCTCCTACAACCGCACCGGGGACTACGACAAGGCCCTGGAAGACCTGCAGAAGGCGATAGAACTGAGACCCGGCTTCAACAACCTCTACCACACGCGGGGCCTCACCTGGTTCTTCTCACGCAACTTTGACAAGGCGATAGACGACTTCGACTACTACATACGCCGCGATCCCGACGACCCATCGGCCTACACCTACCGGGGAGACGCCCTCCTGCACAAGGGCGACACGCTCAAGGCCCTCGTCGACTTCAACAAGGCCATCGAGACCGACCGCTTCTACGGCAACGCCTATGTCCACAGGGCTTCCCTGCTCGGCGCCATGGGCCTCCCCGAATCGGCCGTGGAAGACATGAACAAGGCCATAGAACTGGACACCGCGAACACGTACTACTATTTCCACCGCGGGCTGCTCCTGGCCGAACTGCACGACTACAAGGCTGCCATATCCGACCTCGACCAGGTCCTTGAAGCCGATCCGGGCAATGCCCTGACCCTCTACAACAGGAGCCTGATGTACGCCAACGTCGGCGAATACGTCAAGGCCCTGGACGACATGGACCGCGTCATCAACGTCAACCCGAACAACATCCTGGCGCATTTCAACAGGGCCGGCTACCTGATGAACCTCGGCAAATGGCACGAAGCCCTGGACGACTACGACACCTGCATCGAACTATATCCGGACTTCGCGAAGGCCTACATGAACCGTTCCTACGTCAAGAACCGGCTCGGACGCAAACGGGAGTCCAAGAAGGACTACGAGACGGCGCAGCGCAAGGTACGCGAGTATCTGGAAGCAAACGCCTCGGTGAAAGGCACCTACGCTGACACGACGCAGAAATACAACTCCTTCATAACCTTCGACGCGGACTTCGCGCGCAAGGACTTCAGCGACGAACTCCTCCAGCACAGGGACATAGACATACGCCTGCGTCCCCTGTACAAATTCCGCATCCAGGACAGCCGCGGGAAGGCTCCGAACGCGCTGGGCAACGAGTACGAAAACGCCCTCATCAACCGCTTCACCGCCGGCATCCCCATCCCCGTCGGCATCACGGACGCGGACACCATCGCCACCGTCAACCTTGGAAGGAGCCTTGACTACCTGCTTGCCGGCGACAGCAGCCAGGGCGCGGGCAGCATACGTCTCTCCCCCGCCCGCACCGCCTTCATCCACGGACTCTACGAACTGCAGAACAAGCAATACAACACCGCCCTCGGCTGGTTCGACAAGGCCGTCGCCGAAGCGGACGCGGACAAGGACGAAGACCGCTACGCGCCTCTCTACAAGGCGTTCTACCTCATGAACAGGGGCGTCCTGAAAGCGGAAATGATAGAATTCATCGCCTCGATCGAATCCAACACCGAGATACTCACCGTGGACGAAAACGGCACGGCCCGCACCCGGCGGACCGAAGCCCCGAAACGGATATACGACTGGTCCGAGGCCATAGCGGACATGGAAGCGGCCCGCTCCATCCTTCCGGACATCCCGTACATCTGGTTCAACCTGGGCAACCTGTACTGCCTGTCCTCGCAGATGGTATCCGCCATCAGCAGCTACGACAAGGCCATCTCCCTGCACCCTTACATGGGAGAGGCATTTTTCAACCGGGGGCTCGTGCTCATATTCCTGCGCGACAAGGAAAAGGGATGCATCGACCTCTCTCGCGCCGGTGAACTCGGCATCAAGGACGCCTATGGAGTAATCGACAAATATTGCAGGAGCGACAAGGAATGAGCATTATCTTCAAATCCCTGTCGTCCGGCAGCTGCGGCAACTGCTATTTCCTCGGGAGCACGGACGAAAACGGCAAGACCGTCGCAGGCATCATAATAGACACCGGGGTCAGCGTCCGGAGGATGAAGGACGAACTCTCCCGCTGCGGGCTCGGCCCGGACGACATCGGCGGCATACTCCTGACCCATGACCACATGGACCACATCCGCTCACTCGGATCCTGGTGCAAGCGCCTCTCCAAACCCGTCTGGTGCACGGACACGCTGCACAGGGTCCTCTCGCGCCACACCCTGACGGGGGGAACGTACTTCAATTCGTGCTCCCGCACCCTGAAAGCTGACGAGTGGAACGAGATCATCCCCGGCCACGTGCAGGCCCGCTGGTTCGAAGTGCCGCACGACGCCTCCCAGACCGTGGGATACGCCATCGTCATCGACGGTTTCCGTTTCGTCATCATGACCGACATCGGGAGAATGACTCCGGAAGCCCTCCAGTGGGCCGCGCACGCGGACACGGTGGTCATAGAGTCCAACTACGACCTCGACATGCTGATGAACGGCACCTACACCTGGGACCTCAAGATGCGCATACGCAGCGGACACGGGCACCTGCGCAACGAAGAATGCGCCGAAGCCATCCGCCAGTTCGTCCACCCGGGGCTGAAGAACATCTTCCTCTGCCACCTCAGTGAAAACAACAACACCCCGGAAAAGGCTTTCGACGCATCCGCCGCCGTCCTTCAAGAACTCGGGCTGGCCGGAGAGATCGCCCTCCGCGCCCTTCCCCGCCAGACGGCCTCGCCCCTTTTCAGGCTATAAATCCACCGCATTGACCCCGAAGACCAGCAGTTTCGAGGCATTCTTGCCGTCGAAACGCACCCTCAAGGCTTTCACGGCCTTCTCAGGATGGGGATTGTCGAGGGCATAATCCCACACGGTCGCATCATCCCCGGCGGCCGTCTTGAGACTGATTCCCACCGAAGGATAAGTGAACACATAGCCATAGTGCCGGAAGATGCTCGAGCGGCGCGGGGCACCGAAAGCCCAGCGGCACCAGCCCGTGTGATAGCCATACAGAAGCGGCTCCTCCGCTGTGGTTCCATCCTCATATTCAAGGATATACTTCCCGGAAGGAGCCTGGACCGGGCGCATCGTCTGGCCTTCGACGGCATGGTAGTCCGTGGCATGCACGATGTGGAAGCGGTCCGCCTTGACCCCGTCGAGGGAGACTACCGCGTCACCCGCCGCACCGGCAGCAGCCGCCGAAGAGAACGAGCCTTTCAGGTCGTAGGGGACGTTGTCTCCTTCGGGGATGAACTCTTTGACGACGCTTTCATTCAGGAGCCTGCCGTAACGGATTTCCTGACGGAAACGCGGCAGTATCCCGCGGACTATTTCGTTGTAGGTACGGCGGAAGTCGTCCCTGTAGCTGAGGTTCCAGAGCATGTTCGCCGTGTAGGCGAAATCGTACATCTTGCCCTGGTAGCCGAAGGCCTTCTCCTCGCAGCGCTGCCAGTAAGAGACCTCTCCACCAAGGAAGCCGGGGTTCTCCCTCTTCTTTGCGAAGTCCTGGAAATGACTGGAATATAGGTTCCCTATCATGTACTTGAACCCGTGCTCGACGAGCGGCTGCTCCGAGTCGCCTTTCTCCGCGAGATGGAAGTACCATGTGAACGGAAGGCAGATTATATCCTTGGGAATCATGTCGATGGATGCGGTCGAAGCATAGCGCTTCTCCGTGATCATGTCGGACCACATCATCGTGCCGTAGCCCTTCTTGGCGATGTAGTCGTGGATGGTCGTGACCTCGCGGGCATAGACGTTCGCGGCTCCCTCGGCCTTGCACAGAGGGCACTGCCCGAGTTCGTAGATTTCGTCATGGCCTATGTTCACGTAACCGTCAGGCTTGACGACATCGATCACCTCGTCCAGGAGGTCGAAGAAGATCGGGAAATAATCCGGATGGTTCGGGCAGGCGGTATGGAAGTTCTTGAGATTGCCCCTCTTGTCGGCTTCGAAAAGGTTCTCTTCCTGCTTGATCTCCGCCTGCTCCCCTATCTCGGGATGGGCCTTGGTGACGTGCTGGACGTGGCCGAAGGACTGAACCAGGGGGATGACGTCCATGCCGTAACTGCGGATATAGGCGCAGAGCTGCCGGACCTCGTCCTGGCTGATCACGTCCTCGGGATTCTTGCAGTTCGCGGCGTTGATCTCGGGATGGCGCTTGTACTCCATAGTGCCGCGGATCTCGAGGAAGATGGTGTTGTAGCCCATGGGGACATAGACGTACTTGATCATCCGGCGCAGGAAATCGTGGTCAACCCTGGAGGGAAGGGCGGTGTGGATGCCCCTGAAGGGGAAAGCCGGGGAATCCTCGATGGTCGCGCAGCGGATGCGTCCGTCCGGAGAGGCGAGCTGGAGGAGTTTCTCCGCTCCGTAGAAAAGGGCCCTTGAAGAGCCTCCGCGTAGTTTCGCTCCGGAAGGGCTCACCTCGAGGGTAAACTCTTCCTTACCAAGTTTCTTGTCGGTTTCGAAGACTACGTTGCCCTTCTTTGCCGCCGCCAGTTTTACGCCGAAGCGTCCTTCGAACTTCTCCATGAAATCCGTGGCAGCCAGCTCCTTCTTGGGAGCCTTCACTCCGGTAATGTCCTGAAGGAAGCCTCCGGTGTACTGCAGCTTCTGGGGGAAAGGATAGATGACGCCGCCGAGTTTCGCCGCGCCGAACAGCTGCAGTCCTGTGATCTTGAAGGGCTTGTAGTCCTTGCTGACGGTCTGCAGCGAAGGCGTCTCTACGTAGCGTATGTCCTTATAGAAGCGGAAGGTGAAGCAGTCGGAGGTCCATGCAGGGACGACGGTGTTCTCCCCCGCTGCCAGCGCCACGGCTTCGGTCACCGGCTTCCCGTCGGCAAAGACCTGAACCTTCGCGCCTTCCACGACGCCCGTCAAGGAGATGCTTACATGGTCGAGGAAGCACGCCTCGGAAAGGTGGAAGACGATGTCCACCCCGGAATCGTAAATCTTGTTGGTCTCGACGGTGTACGCTTTCCCAAACTTGAAAGCGGGCGTAAGGGCCTTGTCCGAGCGGGAAAGGAAGGTCTCGGTAGTGAAGGTGATTCCGCTTTCGGGAGCGGTCAGTTCTCCGATGAAAGGTTCTCCTTCTGCAAACGCGGCGCAGCAGACCAGCAGCGCGCCCAGGATGGTCATCAGTCTGTGTTTCATTTCTTTATGTTCTTACAACGCCAAATGGCTCCGATTTATTTCGCCAAGATACGAATAATCGGAGAACCATGCAAACTTATGACGATTACTAGAGGAAGGCGACGCCGATGAGCCGGGCTCGCTGTCTCCCGTGCAATTCGTTTTGGGCGTTGACCACCGGTACAGTGCCTTCAGGGGCATCCTGATTCCCAGAACCCACCCCTCAGGGCCTGGTTTTGGGAATGTACCATGTCCTGAATGGCCTCAGATGCGATCCTCTTCACAAAACGAATTGCAGGATTGGTTGACGGGGATCAAATCAAATAAAAAAACATAATAAAACTTGTACAAGTTAAAAAATGATATTACATTTGCATCATGAGCTTTGACGAGATAACAGAGGATGGCCGTTTGTGGGCCACACGATATGACGGGATGCCGGACAATATTCTGTTCTGCGTATTTCATGATTGGCTGGATATCGATTGGCTTCAGAGGTTCTTTACCGAGCATTCCGCGGATTTATGGAAGTATTTTAATATAATAGATCTCGATAAAGCAATATTCGACACTTTCTCTGATGCCGTCAGACTACAAAGCGTGATCCTTGATTTGTCTCCGGAAGCAGATTTGGACTCCTTATTCAGACCTCTTGACAACAACCGTACGGCAGAGATGACATTGGGAAAAGAGAAAGCCAAGGGGTTCAGGACATCAGGCCATCCATCATGGTTAAGGCTATATGCGCTGAAACTGGGGCCACAGTCATATATAATAACCGGCGGGGCTATAAAGCTGACCCATACGATGAGCGAAAGACAACACACTATTGAAGAACTGCAAAGACTGGAACAAGTTCGCAGATTCCTTATCGAAAATGGAGTCGTAGACTTGGATGGAATGATAGACTTTAACAACGTAACAAATGACTAAGGCAATCGATATCTTAAGAGCTCACAAGAGCGAAGAACCCTCTATGTGGAAAGAGCAGGCCCAGTGGCATGTGGACAACTGGGGATGGCTGATGCATTCCACACAAATCGCTCTGAATGCAAGGAATAGAATGACCGCTATGGGCTTGTCCCAAAAGGAATTGGCAGAGCGCATCGGATGCTCTCAACAGTATATTTCCTTAATCCTCAAGGGCAAGGAGAACCTTACTTTGGAAACAATCTCAAAACTGGAAAGTGCTCTTGATTCCCCACTGATCTCGCATCCGCAATTCAGTGCAGACGCATATACACTTCCCGGACAATCATATCGTAATTATTTAAATGACTCCGGCGGGAAGGATATGGAACCCGATGTCAAAACGAGCGATCTAGTGGATGGCTACCGGCCGCTTAAAGGAAGGCGGCGCCGATGAGCCGGGCTCGCTGTCTTTCGTGCAATTCGTTTTGGGCGTTGACCACCGGTACAATGCCTTCAGGGGCATCTTGATTCCCGGAACCCACCCCTCAGGGCCTGGTTTTGGGAATGTACCATGTCCTGAATGGCCTCAAATGCGATCCTCTTCACAAAACAAATTGCAGCAGCGGCCTATGCAAGGATTTTTTTATTATTTTTGTAAGTTATGAAAGAATTCTGGCGAGTCATCAGGCGCTATGCCGCTCCATATACGAAGTACCTCGGGGGATCCCTGCTGCTGAACATCCTGTCGGCGGTGTTCAACATCTTCTCCTTCACCCTTATCATCCCTATCCTGCAGATCCTTTTCAACATCAACGAGATGAGCTATGAGTTCATCGCGTGGGACGCAGCCGGGACTTCGCTCAAGGACAAGGCCGTCAACAACCTCTACTGGTTCGTCACCGAGGCAATGGGCCAGTGGGGTGCGCAGAGGGTCCTCCTGCTGCTCTGCCTCTTCCTTTCGGTGATGACCGCCGTCAAGACTGCCTGCTATTTCGGATCGAACGCCGTGATCGTACCCATGCGCACGGGTATAGTCAAGGACCTCAGGATGATGATATACAACAAGCTCCTGGGCCTTCCCATAGGCTATTTCAGCCAGGAGCGCAAAGGGGACATCATAGCCCGCATGAGCGGCGACGTCGCCGAGGTCGAATACTCCATCACGAACGTGCTGGAGATGATCATAAAGAACCCCGTCCTGATCCTGTTCTACCTCGGGACCCTGTTCATGATTTCCTGGCAGCTGACGCTGTTCGTTCTCGTCTTCGCCCCGGTCATGGTATGGCTCATGGGCGTGATAGGACGGAAACTTCGCGCCCGTTCCATGGAGGCGCAGACCCTGTGGAGCGACGTGATGGCCCAGGTAGAAGAAACCCTCGGCGGCCTGCGCATAATAAAGGCATTCCTGGCCGAAAAGAAGATGAGCGTCCGCTTCGACGCCGTGACGTCGGCGATGCGCTCGAAGAACACGAAAGTCGCCGTCAGGCAGGCCTCGGCCCATCCTGTCAGCGAATTCCTCGGGACGGTCATGATAGCGATAGTCCTCTGGTTCGGCGGCACCTTGATCCTCGGCGACAGGGCCGGCATCGACGCCCCGACCTTCATATTCTACATGGTCATACTCTACAGCGTCATCCAGCCGATCAAGGACCTTGCGAAAGCTGCGTACTGCATCCCGAAGGGACTCGCTTCGATGGAAAGGATAGACGCGATACTCGACGCCCGCAACGACATAATCGAAAAGCCGGACGCTGAAAGGATCACCTCCTTCGAAGACAGGATATCCTTCAGGAACGTCTGCTTCAGCTACGACGGCAACCGCGAAGTGCTGAAGGACATCAGCCTCGACATTCCCAAGGGCAAGACCATCGCGATCGTGGGGGCCTCCGGTTCGGGAAAGTCCACCCTCGTTGACCTGATCCCCCGATTCTACGACATAGAGTCCGGCAGCCTTACGATCGACGGCCATGACATCAGGGACCTCGATATCAGCAGCCTGCGCTCCCTGATGGGCAACGTCAACCAGGACCCCATACTCTTCAACGACACCATCTTCAACAACATAGCCTTCGGCGTGGAAGGCGCGAAGAAAGAGGACGTCATCGCGGCCGCGAAGATAGCCAACGCCCATGACTTCATAATGGAGAAGGAAGAGGGCTACGACACTAACATCGGGGACCGCGGAGTGAAGCTCTCGGGCGGACAGAGGCAGCGCATCAGCATAGCCCGCGCCATCCTGAAGAATCCTCCCATCCTGATCCTCGACGAAGCCACGGCCTCCCTCGACACCGAATCCGAGCGCATAGTCCAGGATGCCCTCGACCGCCTGATGAGCAACCGCACCACCATCGCGATCGCCCACCGCCTGTCCACGGTCAAGGACGCCGACGAAATCATAGTCATGGACGAAGGACGGATAGTGGAGCGCGGCCGGCACGAGGAGCTCATCGCCCTGGACGGACATTACAAGAAACTTCATGACATGCAGGCGCTGTAATATGGACAGGAAAAGACAGACCCTCATAGCCCGCATCGGGTTTATAATCTATCTCGGCGCCCTCGCATGGCTGTGCTTCGGGAGTTTCGACAGCCTGCCCGATGTCCAGCAGAAGTTTTTCGGCATCGACACGGACAAGATAGTCCATTTCATCATGTTCCTCCCCTTCCCGTTCCTGATGTTCTCCTCCTTCGAGATCCTCCACTGCAGGGCTTGGAAATACATCCTGTTCATCCTCCTGTCCTTCGCAGTGGGATGCGCCACGGGGGCGGCGACCGAATTCATACAGGGTTTCACGATGAACCGCGTAACGGACATCAAGGACTTCTATGCCGACGTTGCAGGCTGCGCGACAAGCGCCGTCGCTACCTTCCTCATCTATCTGAAACATGCCTCGAAATAAGCTTCTTACCATCATCCTGCTTTTCGCGGCGTCCATCAGCTCGCCCGCACAGGTCAAGGACGACTTCAAGGCGGCTTCGGACAGCCTCGCCGTCCTCCTGAAGGAGCGCACGGGCGTGAGTTCGACGGTTCCGCTGGACAAGGTGATGAAACGGGGAAAGAAACTGGACCTTTATTTCAAAAGGGAGCTTTCCGACTATCCATGGAGGCCGGCTGACATGAAATGGTTCCGCGCGCAGGTAGCAGCCCTCTTCCCCGACGATTGGGCCGGGTGGGAGCTCGGAGAGATCTGGTGCAGAAGGACCCCCCTGTCGGAACTAGCCATGGAGAAGGCCGGCAACGACGGCCGCAGCATCCGGACCCGCTTCGCAAAGCAGCCATCGGACGCCGGTGTGCTCGTGCGGAGGAGCGGCTCGCCCTCGTATGACAAAGGCATGTCCGGCAGGCACATAGCCCTGTGGCAGAGCCATGGACGATATTTCGACGAGAAGAGCGGACGATGGCTCTGGCAGCGGGCACAGCTCTGGCGCACCTGCGAGGACATGTACACCCAGAGCTACGTCCTCCCCTTCCTCATCCCCATGCTTGAAAGGGCCGGGGCGGTGGTCATGACCCCGAGGGAAAGGGATACGCAGCGGGACGAGGTGGTCTGCGACAATGACCCTGCGTTCAAGGGCGGCGACGCCCTGAGGACCAGGCGGCTCGGCAAATGCATCCCTTCCGGCAAATGGGAGGACGCCGGGACCGGATTCGCCGACACGAAGGAGTTCTACCTGATGGACGAGAACCCCTTCACGGCCGGCAGCGCCCTCAAGGCTGACTGCACATCCTCGGCCAGCCCCGGCGCGCGCATGCGCTGGTCGGCCGAATTCCCGTCCAGGGGCAGCTACGCCGTATATGTCTCCTACAAGACCCTGCCCGAAAGCAGCGCCTGCGCCAGGTACACGGTCGAGCATCTAGGAGGCAGGACCGAGTTCACGGTCAACCAGAAAATGGGCGGCGGCACATGGATATACCTCGGAACCTTCGATTTCTCGGGCAGCGGGGCGGTCATCCTCGACAACTCGACTCCGAAAGGCTGCAAATATGAAAAAGGCAGCGTGGTCACTGCCGACGCGGTGCGTTTCGGCGGCGGCTACGGCAAGGTCATCCGCGGCACCGACGCCGCCGACAAGTCGCTCTGGCGCACCTCTGGCCTTCCCGCGTACATGGAAGGGGCCCTCTACTCGATGCGCTGGGCCGGAGTGGAGCCCAAGGTATATGAAGAATGGGAAAGGGATTACGTCCGGGACTACGCCTCCCGCGGAGCCTGGGTGAAATGGCTCAAGGACGACAAGGGCATACCCTTCGACATGTCCCTTGCCTTCCACACGGATGCCGGCGTGACTCCGGACGACAGCATAGTCGGCACCCTTTCTATCTATACCCTGATGGCCGACGGCCACAGGACCAACACGGACGGCACCGACAGGATGAGCTGCCGCCTCCTTGCAGACAGGGTCCAGAGCCAGATAGCCCTTGACCTACGCAGCCAGTGGAATCCTGAATGGTCCCGCCGCCAGCTCTGGGACCGCTCATACAGCGAATCCCGCACGACGGATGTCCCCGCGATGCTGCTGGAACTCCTTTCGCACCAGAATTTCGCGGACATGAAATACGGGCTCGACCCCGCCTTCCGCTTCACGGTCTGCCGCTCCGTCTACAAGGGCATGCTGAAATTTCTGTCCGACCTCTACGACCGTCCCTACTGCGTCCAGCCGCTGCCGGTAAGCGCTTTCTCGGCGCTCCTTTCGGGCGACGGGAAAGCCGTCCTCGATTGGCAGCCCACTCCCGACCCTCTGGAACCTACGGCCGTTCCGAAATCCTACATAGTATATACAAGGATCGACGACGGTGCCTTCGACGAAGGAACGAGGGTCCGCACCAACCACTTCGAGACGGCCCTTCAAGCCGGCCATATCTACAGCTTCAAGGTCGAAGCCGAGAACGACGGAGGCCGCAGTTTCCCTTCCGAAACGCTCTGCGCCGGCATTCCCGGGGGTAGCAGCGAAGGAGCCGCAGTACTGGTGGTCAACAACTTCACCCGCGTTTCCGGACCGACATGGTTCGACACTCCGTCCTATGCCGGATTCGACGGGAGCCTCGACGGCGGAGTACCCTGGGGCTGCGACCTCAGCTACATAGGCGAAAGCTATCAGGCGCGCCGCGAACTGGGATGGGCCAGCGACTGGAATCCCGGATTCGGGGCCACTTCCTTCGACTACGACGGTCTTCCCCCGGCAGGCAACACCTTCGACTTCGTCATCGAACACGGCAGGGCCCTGATGGCCCTCGGGCGTCCTTTCTGCTCCCAGGGCAGGGACGCGTTCTCAGAATCCTCCCGGCACTGGGACACCGTGGACCTCCTCTGCGGGAAGCAGGTGCGCACCCCTCTCGGCGGTGCCAGCTTCGAAGTCTTCCCCGCGAAACTGCAGGATGCCCTGAGGGCTCATTCCTCAGCTGGCGGCAACCTCATAGTCTCCGGCGCGAACATCGCCACGGACATCTGGGACCGCATTTATCCGGTCGAAGTTGACAGCCTTCGCAGGGAAGCGGGCATGGCCTTCGCCCGCGAAGTTCTCGGATACGAATATGTCAGCAGTTTCGGGGCCAGGAACGGCAGCGTGCTACTGCCCGGCGGAGCGGCTCAGCTCTGGCACAGCCCCAACGGAACGCACTACCAGGTGGAAAGGTGCGATGCGATAGCGCCTGCGGGCGGAAAGGGCTCCGTTCTCGCGGAATACCCCGGCAGCGGGGCTCCCGCGGCGATAAAGACCCGAATTCGGGAAGGCGGCAGGAACGTCTGCTTCGGTTTCCCCCTGGAGGCCCTCACGGACGCTTCCGCCATGCAGGAACTGATAAGGATATCCCTCGACTACTTCAACGAACAATAATATCATGGAAAAGAATTTGATGGACAATCCCTTCTACGCGAAGGCAATGGAGTTTCTCCAGGACAATGACCTCTTCGACCTCGAACCCGGCAAGCACGTCATCGACGGCGACAACCTCTGGGTCAACATCGTGGACAGCAAGCTCAAGACGCCGCAGGAAGCCCGTCTCGAAGTGCACGACAAGTACATCGACATCCAGATCCCCCTCTCGAAGGAAGAGACCTTCGGAGTGAAGCCCCGCAGCGAATGCACCCAGCCTGTGGGCGAGATGGATCCGGTAAAGGACATACTCTTCTTCGCCGATCCTGTCGAAGAAACCGTCACCGTCAAGGCCGGCGGCGTGATCACCTTCGAGCCTGACACCGCCCACGCACCCCTCATCGGGGAAGGCACCATCCACAAGGCCATCTTCAAGGTCCGCGTAGTCTAGTACCATGACAACGCGTTCCCTAACGGCCGCACTGGTCTTCCTTCTGGCCGCCTGCCTCGGAGCAGGCGGCCAGGAGGTCAAGTCTTCCATCACCGGGCGCGTGATCGAAGAAGAAAACGGCCAGCCCGTCATCCAGGCCGGGGTGCAGCTACTGTCCGCCAGGGACTCCACCCTCGTCGACGGCAGCGTCACGAACGCCGACGGGCAGTTCAAGATCCCCTGCATCAGCGGGGACTACATCCTCAAAATCAGCTTCATCGGCTTCACCACCGTCTTCCGGGACGTCCACAAGACCCTGTCCAAGAATGATTTGGACCTGGGGGCGATCCCGCTTTCCACCGATGCGATCTTTCTCGAAAGCGCTGTAGTCGCAGCCAAGGCGCCCCCCGTCACGGTCATCGAAGACACCGTCGTATATAACGCAGCGGCCTTCAGGGTCGCGGAAGACGCTTCGCTCGGAGAACTGCTGAAAAAGATCCCGGGGCTGGAAATCAGCGGCAGCACCGTCACCCTGCACGGCAAACAGGTCAAGAAACTCCTTGTCGGAGGCCGCAAATTCTTCGGCGGAGACATCAAGGCAGGCCTGAAAAACATCTCCGCGGACATGGTCGAGAACATCCGCGCCTACGAGATGGAATCGGACATGACGCGCCTGACCGGTGTCGACGACGGGGATGAGGAACCCGTGCTGGACATCACGATGAAAAAAGGCGTCATGAACAGCTGGCGCAACCGCGTGGCCCTCGGAGGAGGCACGTCGGAAAGGTACATGGCCCGTGCCAATGCCACCCGCATGACCAAGGACAACCAGATCTCCGTCGTTGCCAACCTGCACAACACCGGGGACGAGGATGTCACCAAGATCACGGCGAACAACGTTGTCGGAAACGGCTCCAGGGGCGAAACCGGCCAGTCCGAGGCGGGCCTTACCTTCTCAAGGAAGACAGCCTCCACCGAGCTCGGCGGAAGTTTCCTCTACAACGGCTCCGACAGGGACGCCAGCGCCGACGTCAGGCAGCAGAACATACTCGCGTCCAGCATGTCCTACGTCAATTCGGCAAACCACTACCTAACGCTCAAGAACGATTTCAAGGGGAATTTCGAACTCGAGCACAAGCTTCCTTCGGATTTCACCCTCCTGTTCAACGGACTCGTCACCTACAACGGCTCCAACGCATACACGGACGCCCTGTCTTCCAATTTCAAGAAGGACCCCTACTCCGTCGAGGGCGTCGACCCTGCCGACTGGCTGGGAATCGACATCCCCGGCGACCCGTTCAAGTCCTTCAGGGTCAACAGCACGAGAAACCGCTCCCAGACCATCGGGGACAAGTTCGCCGGCAATTTCAGCGTGCAGCTTGCCAAGCGCATGGCAAAGAAGGGCCGCAGCCTCTCGGGCAAGGTCACATTCATCTACAACGGCTCGGATGAACTGCAGGCCCATGACTACCTCACACGCTACTACAAGATCAAGGCGAAACCGGATTCGGCCCGCCTGCGCAAGCAGTACCTGCAGACCCTGAACCCGAGCCGCACCTTGATCACGCAGCTGACCTACAGCGAGCCGCTCCACAAGCAGATATATTTACAGGCCATATACACCTTCACATACAAGAACACGGACAACGACAAGTCCTTCTATTCCCTGGAAAACAGCTTTCCGGAATGGAGCCTGGACGAGGGTCTGGGCAGGAAGGGGCTGGTCTCTTCCCTGCCGTCCGGCTATGAAAGCACCTTCGATCCGCTGTTCAGTTCCGTCGGCCGCTACGACTACTTCTCGCACCGCATCAACTTAAACCTCCGTTACCTCACCAAGAAAATCAACGTCACGGGGGGCGTCAACCTCGTGCCGCAGAACACCGTGCTCCGATACGACGACGGAGCGGGCGAGCAGACCATAAAGACCTCCGTCTTCAACGTCTCCCCCATGATCACGGTGCGCTTCAAGCAGAGGAAGACCAAGCAGTTCAACCTGACGTACAGGGGCGTGGGCTCATCCCCGACCATGTACAACCTCATGCCCGTCACCAACGGCACGAACGCCACGAACGTCTATCAGGGCAACCCCTATCTCAAGCCTACGTTCACGCAGACGATGAACCTCTCCTACAACTCTTCGAACATCAAAAAGCAGGAGAGTCTCGTGACGGGGGTGCAGTACCAGATGACCCGGAACGCTATCAGCAACCTGACGCAATACGACGAGGATTCCGGCGTGAGGACCAGTTCACCCGAGAACATCAACGGCAACTGGAGGGTGACCGCGAGCATGTCAGTGAACAAGACATTCCGCGACAGCCGTTTCTCAATGTCTTCCAGCACACGCGGAGAATACCGCAACACCCGGTCCTACCTCTACAACAACAAGCTGAAGGTGGCTGAAGTGAACACCACCACCCGGGCCATGGCGAGGGAACTGGCCGACCTGACCTTCCGCAACGACTGGCTGGAGATCCTTCTCAGCGGCGGAGGCGAGATCACGGACGAAAGGAGCCTGCTGCGCCCGGACATGAACCAGACGCCCTGGGCCCTCACGGCAGGATCCTCGCTGGACATCACCCTGCCCTGGAAGATGCACCTGACCGCGGATCTGACATCCATTTTCCAAAGGGGATACAGCTACGACGAACTCAACAAGGACTACTACATCCTCAACGCCCGCCTTACGCAGCCGTTCTTCAAGGGCCGGCTCCTGATGCGCCTGGACTGGTACGACGCCCTCGACAACAGCCTCAACATAGTCCGGTCTTTCTCCGCGGAACGCCGGAGCGTCACCATCTACAACGGCGTCAACAGCTACCTGATGCTGAGGCTCGTATATAAATTCAAGCTTTCCTGATTTTCAGCTCGCCCATCTCGACGGACACCTCGAGGGATACATCTCCGTCCAGAGGGAAAACGGCCGAAGACGTACTGCCTTCCCCGGAAGACAGGGCCCTGGAAGCTTCTCCATAGTCCCTCAGTATCCTTTCGGCATGGCGGAGGAAAAGTTCGCCCTTAGGCGTAAGCCGGACGCTTCCGCGGCTCCTTTCCAGCAGTTTCTCGCCAAGGATGCGCTCCAGTTCGGCTATGTTCTGGCTCACTGCGGGCTGGGAAATGCCGAGCCTGCCCGCCGCGGAAGTGAAACTGCCGCATTCGGACACGGTCACGAATATGCGCAGGCGGCTGTCCTCAAGCATCTTCCCCGAGTTTGAGCACGGAATCGGCCAGTGAAACGGCCGCGGGCCTGTGCGTGATGCAGATTATGGTCTTTGAACCCTTGTACCCTTCGGAAAGGCGCGACAGCAGTTCATGCTCCGTGGCCTCATCGAGGGCGGAAGTGGCCTCGTCCAGGATAAGTATGCCGCCGGGACGAAGCAGGGAGCGGGCTATGGCTATGCGCTGGGCCTGGCCTTCGCTGAGCCCCGACCCGACTTCGGAACAGGTGCTGTCCAGTCCGTCCGGCAGCCCGGTGACGAAATCCGCCACCGCGGCATGCAGGGCAGCCAGCATCCTCCCTTCATCAGCATCCGGGTCGGCCAGCAGGAGGTTCTCCCGTATGGTTCCGCTCATGAGGCTGTTGCCCTGGGGCACATACATGAAATTGCAGCGCGTGCGCGGGCCGGCAGGAACGCTCCTTTCCCCGTCATAGATTTCCACCTTTCCGGCCGCGGGCTTAAGGAGGGCCAGCAGCAGGCGCACGAGGGTGCTCTTCCCCGCCCCGGTCGGTCCCATGACCACGGTAACTGAGCCCGGAGCGAAATCATGGTCCAGGCCGGAGATGGTCTCACGCCCCTGGCCGGGATAGGAAAAGCCCAGGCCCTCCACCCTGATGCCGGGCACGCCGTTGAAGACTATGTCCTCGCCGTCATCCTCGAGCCCCACTTCGAGAAGTTCCATGAGCCTTTCTTCCGAGGAAAGGGCGCGGATGAAGGCCGGGATATGCCGGGTTATCTCCGCCACTGGCCGCTGGATCTGCCCCACAAGTTGCAGGAACGCCACCATCATGCCGTAAGTCACGCTGCCGTCGCGAAGCCCGGACGCCCCCCAGAGGAAGGCCAGGGCATAGCCGGACATGAACCCTATGCTCATGAACGCCCTGGAAATCGAGGCGTAATTCAGGCGCACCAGAGTCTTGTCCATGACATCGCGCTGCAGCATGCCCAGCTTTTCCATCACCTTGCCTGTTGCCCTGAGGGTCAGCACAAGGACCCTGTGCTGCAGGTTCTCCTGGATATGGCCCTGGATGCGGCTGTCGAGGGCACGTATCTCCCCGGTGATCTTGCGCATCTTCCTGAAGAAAAGCATGCTTCCAAGCACTGCCGCCGGCATGATCAGGATGAGCACCCACGCCAGAGAAGGCTGCATCATGAAGAGGTACACCGACGCCGCTACGAGCTGGACCGACGTGACCAGAAGGGCCGGAAGATTGACGCACAGGAATTCAGTTATCAGGCTGATATCCTGCTCGAGACGGTTCACCGTGTCCCCGCTGTGGAATTTCTCGCGCCCTGTCCAGACGCTGCGCATGACATGCGAGAACACGTCCCGGCGCATGTCGTTGCGTGTCGTGACCTCGATATATCCTTCCCAGTAGCGGATGAAGATGCGGCACAGGAGCTGGAAAGCCATGATACCGACGAACATCCACACCGCACGGGAAAAAGACCCTTCCTGCGAGCCCGTAGCCACGTCCACGGCGTTCTTGCTGGCCCACACGAAGCCAAGCGAAGCCGCGACCTCGGCCGTGCCGGCGAAAAACTTCACCAGCACCTTCCCCCGCACGGGACGCAGACGTCCGGCCAGGGAATACAGGCACGAGCGGAAAGACTTCATTTATTCAGCTACGATTCCGGCTTCGATCCACTTTTTCGCAATGGCCTCGGAGTCCTTCATGGCCGTTTCGGCATCGATGCCGTACTCTTCCACGAGGGCGTCCGCGAGGTCCTTGACGCTGAATTCACGCCCTTCGACGCTCTGCCACAGGAAGGCGGCGCTGTCGTTCAGCGAGATCATCTTGTTGAAATTGATCTGTGCCAGGCTTTCCCCTGTCACGATATGCTCCTTGGCTATGTTGCGGAGCCTGAATCCTTCTACTATCTTCATCTTAATCTTCTGTTGATTGCCAAATAAACCCTTCTTGCGAGCAGCGGAAGGCCGTTCCAGAGCGCGGCCGCCCTCTTGCTGGCCCGGGTGGTACAGTCCCTTGTACGGCCCGAGGGACGTATGATGCTTATCGCCGTCCCGACGACATCCCCGACCGAACACTCCTCATTCCCCCGGAGATTGCCGTCCCCGTGGAGGATGAGCCGGTCGCCCTGCCGGGAAGCGACCCTGTGCAGCACGTAATGGCCGGGCTTCAGCAGCGCAAGGACTATGTCCCCGGGCTGCACGTCCTGCCTCAGTTCGAGGTTGACGCTGTCCTTGTCCCCGCGGATGAAGGGCAGCATGCTGTTGCCCTTGGTCATGATGACCACCTGATGGCCCTCGCGGAGCATCTTGGAGACCTCCCCGAGCAGTATTTCGTTGGGCAGGACCACCTTGTTCATCAGCGGGTCACCTCCGAGAAACAAACCCTCGCAGCCTCCTCGTCAGGACGGCAGTCGAGGACATAACAGGGAACGGAAAGGACCACTGCCTCCAGCGTGGCGTGCAGGCCGTCCGCCATCGAGCGGTCAGCCTTGAATCCGGAACTGGACGAATAAAGGGAAGCGTAGGACTCCACGACGGAAAGCCGGGAAATCTCGTTCCGGGGGCACTGCCGGATGCGGACGAACGCCCCCACAGGCCATTCCTCATTCTTGTAGCACGGGGTCTTGCCGCTCCAGGGGGAGCCGAAGGCATGGATGCTGCCGTCCTCCATCACGCGGACTATGGGATTGTCGTCGTTGACAAGGTGCGTTCCTTCGATATACTTCAGCCAGAGGCTGCTGTGCGTGCTCTTTCCGGTACCGCTCTTCCCGAGGAAGAGGTAGGCTTTCGAATCATGGCACACGACGGAGGCGTGCATCTCGAGGGTACCCAATCCCGCCGTGGAGAAAGCGAAGAGCAGCATCAGGGCGTTGTTGATGCCGAAAAGCGCGTCCCGGCCCCTTTCCACCTGCACCATGGCGCTGCGGAAATCCTTTTCCGCCAGCATCCTCGCGCAGACGGGGCGCTCCGCGGTGACGGCCATCTCGCTGTACCAGCGTTCCCCGTTCCTGTAGAGCACGATCTTGGGCTCGCCGGGCTCCGTGGCCACGTCGTATATCTTATCTTCACCGCCGCACGGAAGGGAGGCGACCGTCTTCAGGGTGAAAAGCGGATCGTCCGAAGGGTCCGTCGCGAAAGGTTCATACTGGGAGAGCATTCCGGCGAGGTCGTCCCCGTCCGGAATCTCAAGATGGAACACGTGTCCGGCTACTTTGAATGCTTTGGTCATCGCTTGTAAACAGGAAACAAAGATAACCATAATTTTTATTATATTTGTGCTTTGTATGATTCAACGACAAGATATGGAAGGGAAAGAAAATACAATCCGGCTCGAATACAACACCTCGAGAGAGAAACTCGGAATGCCCGAGTACGGGCGCAACGTACTCAAGATGGTCGAACAGCTCCGCGAGATTCCCGACAGGGACAAGCGCAGCGAGCAGGCGCGCGCCGTCGTCAAGACCATGGAACTGCTGAACCCGCAGGTGCACCAGCAGGAAGACTTCGAGCACAAGCTCTGGGACCACCTCTACCTCATCGCCGGCTTCGACCTGGACATCGATTCCCCCTACCCCTGCCCCGTCCCCGAATCCTTCACGACGAGGCCCGTGCCCCTTCCGATGAAAGGGACCAAGATACGCGCATACCACTACGGACGCAATATCGAGAAGATCATCGACCTGATCTGCACCGAGCCCGAAGGCGAGGTCAAGACCGCGATGATACGCTCCCTGGCCATCTACATGCGCCAGCAGTACCTCATCTGGAACAAGGACAGCGTCGCCGACGAGACCATCTTCGCCGACATCGAAAAACTCTCCGGAGGGAAGCTCCGCATCCCCGAGGGGATAGTCCTGAGCAAGATTTCCGAAGACGCATCCTTCAACCGTCCCGGAGCCGGGGTCCCCTCCTCCGGTGGACAGGGCCGGAACTGGAACAACCGCAAGAACCGTAAAAACTTCAAGAAGAACAAATGAGCCGGCTCGACTCCCTGCGTTTCTGGAGGAACTGGGACGACGACGAAAAGTCATCCGCGAAGAAGATAGCGGGCCTTGCAGTCGCCGCCCTTGCCCTGTTCATATTCCTCGCCTCGTTCTCCTACCTGTTCCACTGGAAGCAGGACATGAGCCTGCTGACCGACCCCTCGATGATGGATTCATCCACCGCCGTCGGGAACGCGGGAGGCAAGCTGGGATACAAGACGGGGCATCTGCTCGTCGGGGAATGCTTCGGGCTCGGCAGCTTCGCCCTGCTTGTCATCCTGTGCGCGGTTTCGGTCCGCCTTATCACCGGCAGGTGGAGATGGTCCCTCCTGAGGACCGCCTTGATCGCCATCAGCGGCGCCTTCGTGGCTTCCCTGCTGCTGGCCTTCGCGGGCCATCTCGCAGGGATGGATTCCGCATTCGGATACGGCCTCGGAGGCGCATGCGGCAGCCTTGTGGTCAAGTGGGCCGGCAACCTTCTGGGCATCCCCGTGACCGGAGTGCTCATATTGCTCCTGCTCCTCGGATGGCTGTTCTTCTCCAGCAGGAGGTTCACCCGCTGGTTCTCCTCCCTCGGAAAGAAAAAGGAAAAGAAGGAGAAGGAACCCGAACTGCCTCAGCCGCAGGAAGAAACCGTACCCGAAGAGGTAGTTCCCTTTGACACGGAAGAGGACGTGACCGGCCCCATTGTGCCGGAAGAACCCGAAGTGGTACCCGCACCTGCAGACAAGCCCGCTCCCGCAGCGGAAGAGGCCGCCGGAGCGGAGGCCATGGAGGTCATCCGGGACGAGGACCTCATGGACGAGGTCACCGAAGACCTGCCTCCCATCGACAACCGCCTGGACATGCCCGAAGGGCTTCCCAAATACAAATTCCCGTCCCTGGACCTCCTGGAAAGCCATGCCGCCGCCCGCAGGGACGTCTCGATGGAGGAACTCCAGCGCAACAACAACAAGATACGCGCTTCGCTGGCGAACTACAAGATCCAGGTGGTGGACGTCAAGGCCGTGGTCGGTCCGACCGTCACCCTCTACAAGGTCTATCCGGCGCCGGGCGTGAAAATCGCGGACATACGCAAGCTGCAGGAAGACATCGCCCTTTCCCTCAACGCGAAGGGAGTGCGCGTGGTGACATTGTCGGATTCCGTCGGCATCGAGGTCGCGAACGACTACGCCTCGATCGTGCCGCTTAAGAGCCTCCTGAACGACGAAGCCTTCAGGACCAGCAAGGCGGACCTCCCGGTCGCGATCGGCTACACCATCACCCAGAAAGTCAAGGTGTTCGACCTCGCCGACGCCCCGCATCTCCTGATCGCCGGCGCGACGAAGCAGGGCAAGTCCGTGGGACTGAACGTCATAGTTTCCTCCCTCCTGTACTCCAAGCACCCTTCCGAGCTGAAATTCGTGTTCATCGACCCGAAGATGGTCGAATTCTCATCCTACGCCGGCCTGCTGCACCACTATCTGGCCGTGCTTCCCGACGCCGTCGGAGAAGAGGACGAGAGGAACAACGCCATAGTCAAGAAGGCGTCCGACGCCGAAAAGATACTCCGCTCACTGTGCAAGGAGATGGATGACCGCTACGAACTGCTCAGCCAGTCCGGGGTCAACAACATCAAGCTCTACAACGAAAAGTACAAGAACCGCAAGCTGAATCCGAAGAAGGGACATCATTTCCTTCCTTACCTCGTGGTCGTGGTAGACGAATACGCGGACCTCACGATGACCGTCGGGGCCTCCGCTGAGACCCGTGCCGCCAGCAAGAGCATCACCAACTCCATCATCAGGCTCGCGCAGAAAGGCCGCGCCGCCGGTCTCCACGTCATCCTCGCGACCCAGCGTCCTTCCGTGGACGTCATCTCCGGTATCATCAAGAGCAACTTCCCCATGAGGATAGCCTTCAGGGTGGCCTCGAGGGTCGACTCGATGACCATCCTGGACGCTCCCGGCGCCGAAAAGCTGATAGGAAAGGGCGACATGCTCTTCTCCGCCGGCATCGACTCCGAGCGCATCCAGTGCGGCTTCATAAGCAACGACGAGATCCACGCCATAACCTCCTTCATCGAAGAGCAGCAGGGCTATGCGAAGAGCTACAACACCCCGCTCTACCTTCCCGCTCCGGAAGAGGCCGGAGGCAAGGAAGGCGGCATGACGGACATGAAGGACCTCGACGAACGCTTCGAAGAGGCCGCACGCCTCGTAGTGACGACTCAGAAGGGATCCACCTCCGACCTGCAGCGCAAGCTCGGCATGGGCTACGCCAAAGCCGGCCGCGTAATGGACCAGCTGGAAGCCGCTGGAATCGTCGGCCCGCAGGAAGGTTCGAAGCCCAGGCAGGTTCTGGTATCATCTTTGAATGAACTTGAACCGATACTGGAAGCTTTCCTGAAATGAAACGCCTGACCGCCATCTTATCAGTTCTGCTGTCCGTCGCATTCTCCGCGGCGGCCCAGCCTGACCTGCAGACCATCCTGAAGCAGACTGCAGCCAATCCCGTCAGTTTCGACTACAGCTACGCATCCGCCGGCAAGATCCCGGTCACGGGCAAGGGAAGCGTCTCCGTGCAGGGAAAGATGTACCGCACTGAAGGCGGCGGGCTGAAGATATGGTGCGACTCCCTGACCCGCTGGACCCTCGACATGGAATCGAAGGAAGCATATATCGAAAAGGTCTCGGACTCCCCCGACATCCTTTCGGACCCGGTCCCGTACCTGGGCAGCCTGACGGACTTGAAGACCAATCCCGACGGGACGGTCACCGGCATCTGGAAGCCTCAGGACCAGGAAATCCGCTTCACGATAAGCAACATCCGCATGATTCCCCGCAGGGAAGGGCCGGAAGATTTCCGCTTCGATACCGGCTCCCTCGACAAAAGCTGGGTCGTCACGGACCTCAGATGACGGGCACGACCTTGTCCTCCCTCACATACCAGACGGCACCGGACACATCCGGATAGCCCATCGCGCGGTACAGTTCCACGTAGGATGCGACCTGGCGCAGGTATGACTTGCGCTCCTCCCCGAACTTGTAGTCTATCACGAGGGTCCTGTCCCTGCCAAGCACGACCCTGTCGGGACGGTGCTCGCCGCCGTCAGGGCCGAACAGCGAGACTTCGTTGCGGCAGTCTCCGGAGAACCAATCCGGATGGGCCGCAATACGCTCGGAGAGTATCCTGCCATGCTCCGCCCCCTCGTCCGGGGTGAGGATGCCGCCGGAAACGGCCGCCGCCACCGCGGCGGGCAGGTCTCCGGGAGTTCGCACCTTCGACAATATGTCGTGCAGGGCTATTCCGCCAAGCCTCGCGGATGCCATGGACCCGGTCACCCCGTCAGGACCGAAGAAGTCGGAAGCCTCGTCGGAGGGCATCAGGCGGCTGCCCGCTGGGATGGAAACATACCCCCCGGGGAAGGGCTCCGCAGACTCTTTTTCCTCCCTTTCCATCTTCGTGAAATCGTAGGGCGTCCCGAAGCTGACCTCCTCGAAAGCTCCGCCGTAGTCGTAGAGGATCTCGGAGAAGTTGCCGTACTCGGGCTTTCCCTTCGAGATGCTCTCACGGCATTTCTTGCTCGGAGTGCGGGCTATGACGTGGAGCGAACGGGATGCCCGCGTCAGGGCCACGTAAAAGATGTTCATGTTGTCCACCAGCTGCATCCTGCGCTCTCCGGCGTAGCTGTCCCAGAACAGGGTCTGCTCCGAGGACGAGGTCAGCTCGACCGGGTAGATAAGCCCCACGGCGGGATCGAGGTCCGTTCCCTCCGTATCCAGGCTGCACCAGTGCACGTCCCCCTTGTACATCGTGACCTTCTCCGCATAGGGGAAGATAAGGTACGGAAATTCCAGGCCCTTGGCCTTGTGGACGGTCAGTATCCTTACTGAAGAGGCGCTTTCGGGAGAGCCGATGTAGAAGTCGTTCCCCTCCCAATGCCTGAGGAACCCAGCGGGATCGCTGCCGTTGACATCCACCCAGCCGCGGAGCTCGTCCATGAAGGCCTGGATGAAAAGGGCCTCGCCTTCGAAAGGCTCCGGATCGCTGCCGTGCAGTTCCCTGAGCAGGGCCTCGCAGAGATCCTGGAGTGAATGGTACCTTTCAGGCATCTTTATGTCGAGGGAAGAAACCAGGAATGCGGACCTGGTGTCCGTCGGATCCGAAATGCAGCCGAGAAGGGACACGAGACGGCGTACGACGACGGAAGATTTCAGATTCAGCGAATCGTCCGAAATCACGGGAATCCCCTCCGAGACAAGCAGCGAGGACAGTTCTGCCCCTTCCTTGCGGTTGCGGACCAGTATGGCTATGTCCCCGTAGCAGGCTCCGGCGGCGATTGCTCCACGGACGGAATCGAGCACGGCCTTCTGCTCGTCGTCGCAGAAACTCAGGCGGACGCAGCCCTCCTGCGCCTCCTTCGAACACACCTTCTGGACCACGTCGGAATAGATATCCTCCAGCCCGAGGGCCTTCGCCGCGAAGGGGAAGAAACCGTTGTTGAAGGATACTATCCTCCTGGCGCTCCGCCAGTTTCCGTCGAGGACCTCGACATCCGCGCTGGGGAAGGCCTCCACCACTCCGGAGCCCAGCAGGGTCCAGTCCGAATTGCGCCAGCGGTATATGCTCTGCTTGACGTCCCCGACGATTAGGTTGTCCCCGCCCTTCGACTCGCTCTCGCGCAGCAGGGGCAGGAAATTGTCCCACTGTATGTTCGAAGTATCCTGGAACTCGTCGAGCAGGAAATGGTCGTAACGGGTACCGAGCTTTTCGTACACGAACGGTGCATCGCTCCCGTCGATGATGTCCCTGAGAAGCGTATTCGACTCGTCCAGGCACATCACGTTTTTTTCCTTCATCAGGGCATCGAATCCCCTGTAGAACTCACCTGCGAGACCTAGCGCATCCACGAGCCTGTCCACGGCCCACATGGTGCAGTATATGCGGTACGGCTCCCCGAAAAGATCCACAAGCTCCGCCGGAGCGGCTTTGAGGGCCCTCTTGCCGGGCATCTTTATCTTCTCGCCGGGCTTTACAGGAATCCCGGACGCTGCAGCCTTTTCGCTGAAATCCCGTATGATGCGGCGGCACTCCGCCCTGACCAGCTTCAGCCTGTCCTTGGAAAAGGCTTCCGAATCCTTAAGTCCGGTCTTTTCGGCCAGTTCCCGATGCTCCTCGCTCTTGAGCATCTTTCCCATCCCGTACAGGGCGTCCTCTATGTTGAAGCGCTGCCCCTGCTCGAGACTGTCGGAAATTCCGGCCTTGAACCAGGCGAAAAGCTCCGTCTGGTCCTCGGTGAGGGAATCCAGGATACGGTCCATTGTCTCCTCTATGAGGGAATTGCGGTCCAGCTCGACCTGATAATCCGCGAACTGCCCTATCTCCCTCGAGAAGGCCTTCAGGGCCTGCTGGAAGAACTTGTCTATGGTGCTCACGGAGAAGGCCCCGTAATCGTGGAGCATGTCCACGAGGAGGCGCCTCGCCTTCGGATCCAAGGCTGAGCGCTCGCGCAGCGCCTTCAGGATGCGCGCCTTCATCTCCGCCGTAGCCTTGTTCGTAAAGGTCACCGCGAGGATGTGGCGGTAGATGTACCTGTCGTCGGAAGACAGGAGGATGTCCAGGTATTTGTTCGCGAGCCGGTATGTCTTGCCGGATCCCGCGGATGCCTTCAGTATCTTCATCTTCCGCAGATCATTTTGAAATCACACCATTCGCAGTTCTTCGCATCGGGGCAGCGGCGGAACGGCACCGCCGGGTCAGCGATCTCTGCAAGCAGTTCCCCGAGCCTGGCTTCCATGAGGGAAGTGAATACGGGGCTGAGGGCCACGTTCTCCACCTCGCGCACGAAAAGCCGGGAAGTCTGGTAGACGGAATTGACCAGGCTGCGCCCCTTCACCAGAGGGGCCGTCTGCCTGTCATGACGCACGAACGTGTCGTACAGATACAGCTGGAGGGCTATCTTGGGCCGCTTCGAATCATCGGGGCCGAAGACCTTCTCCACGACATCGGCGGCATTGCCGTCGTCTATGAGGAAATCTTCGTCCGTGACCTTTCCGGTCTTGTAATCGACCACGCGGACCTCTCCGGGCACGAACGAGTCCAGACGGTCTATGTATCCCTTGAAACGGAATCCCCCGATCTCGTCGAAAACCCGCTGCTCGAGCCCCAGGACGTCGAAGCCGTCCGTCCCGCAGGCCTTCATGTAATCAAGGTCCCTCTGGAGCACCTTCGCGGCATAGCGGCAGACCATGTCCTCGAAAAGCAGGTTGCGGCCGACGACCTCGAAGGTGCGCAGCTGCCCGAGGATCTTGCGCCGCACTATCTCCCGTATCCGGACCTTGTCCTTCATAATGGCGGAAACATACTCCGCCGTGATACGGCCGCCGCTTACCCCGTAGATCTCCTGCATGGTCTCGTGGAAGACGTTCCCTATCATCCCCGCATCCAGGTTCTCGCTCAGCTCCTCCTTGTCCCTCAGGCCCTTGACGCTGTGATAATAGAAACGCGCCGGGCAGGACAGATAATCCTGCAGGGACGAGGCGGAGAGGTACTTTTCCTTAAGCACGGCCAGGTCTTCTTCCGTCTTCGGGATGTCCCCTTCGGCGGGCGCGGTGCGTATGAGCGAGGACTGGACGTACCTTCGGACCGGGAGTCCGAAGTGCATCTCCAGCTGCTTGATGTAGCGGCTCTCCTCGCCGGAGCGGCTGATCTCGGTACGGGAATCATACAGGAGCCAGACCTTCTCCGCCCTCTGGATCATGCGGTAGAAATAATAGGCCCAGACTGCATCCTGATACTCGTAGGTCGGGAGTTCGAAGCCCTTGCGCAGCTCGGCGGGGATGAAGGAAGAGGCCACGCTGCGGCGGGGGAAAAGGCCCTCGTTGCAGCCAAGGACCACCAGATTCTTGAAATCCAGGGCCCTGGTCTCCAGGGGGCCCATGATCTGCAGCCCCTTCAGCGGCTCCCCGAGGAAGGGAACGGCCATCCCGGACAGGAGCTGCCCCAGAAGACGCATCCAGCTCGAAGGTTTCAGCTCCAGTCTGTACGAGCCGAGACGGGTCAGCAGCTGATAATACTCTTTCGCGAAATCCTTCTCCACGGCCATGTTGCTTCCCTCCTCCGGAGTGAGCCTTCCGGCCACGGCCGTGACCACGGAGCGCAGGTACGAGGCCAGGGCGGAACACTGGGCGGCATCCGCCTCGGAAGGGGATTTCAGGACAGGCGTAAAGATCACGGAAAGGAGCCCCTTCCCGGCAAAGGCGCTCTCCGGGACATAGAACTCGCCGGATTCGAGGATCCCGGCGACTGCCTCCTTTTCCGCCTCGTCCGTCACCGTCTTGAAGATGCTGTTGGCAAATACGGCGCGCACCTGGCGGTTGTAGAAATACCACACCCCGTCCTTCAGCCGCAGATGCATCTGAAGGGCCGCCACGGCGTTCATAAGCGACCAGAGCTCGCTCCCCCCGAGGGGATAGCCCATAGTCACGTTGATATCCTTTATCTCTTCCGGAATGGAATTGAGGACCGGGATCAGGAGCCCCTCGTCCGGAAGCACGACGGCGCTCTCCTCCCCGAGCTCCCCGAGCCCCTCCGGCGCCAGCCGGGAAAGGATTCCGGGCAGCTGCTTGGCCTGCCCGACGGAGGACGGGACGCTGAGCACGTTGACCTCGGGAAGTCCCAGCCCCTCCGGATCCGGGTCGAAAGCCTGGGGAAACTCCAGCACGTTCTGCGAGAGGAAAAGGGACGACTTGTTGTGCGGGTCCTTTATCATCTCCGAGGAATAATCCCAACAGAAAGCGGCGAGTCCTGCGTCGCGAAGGCGCCTAAGCACCTTCTTCTCACAACCGTTCAGGGCGTTCAGGGCCACGAAGACGAACTTTTCCGTCCCGGGGAAAGCCCCGGCAAACACGTCGGCGGCACTCTCCGCATCCAGCCGGTCTGCCAGATTCCTGTACACCTGCCCCTCGTACGACATGCCTTTCTGCCGCAGACGGGCGTTGAAGTTCCCGTACAAGGGCTTCAGTATCTCCCACAGACGGAGGAAACTCTCCTTGTACTTCCCCCCGGAATTGAAATGGTCCACGAAACGGGTGACGGCCGCAACCTGCGTTTCGGAAAGGTAGTCCGGAGAGGCGAGAAGAGCCCTGAAGTCCGCCACGTTGGCGAAAAGCCTGTCCGCGTCGCAAAGGTACTTGTCCACGTCGTTGAAATCCGACAGGACCACGCCTCCCCAGAAAATGAAGTCGTCCAGCGGCTCGGCCTTTTCGTTGAGTTCCTTGTAGCAGGAGTACAGCTCCAGCAGGAGCTGCAGCCGGTCCGTCGGGACCGCTCCGGCCGCCCTATAGAAGAAGTCGTTGATAGTCAGCATCTTCGGGGCCACGCACGGCTTCCCGGAAGCTGCCACCTCTGCTGCGAGGTACTTCCTGAAGAAGGCGATGGAACGCCGGTTCGGAAAGACGAAACAGGTCCGCTCCATATCCCCACCGGCAAAGAAATGCCCGGCTACTTGCTGCAAAAAAGCTTTCATGCCACAAAGATACCGCGTGCTTGTGCCAAACCGCGATACAAACTGTTATTTTCTGACAATGATCCTCTCGATACGCCGCGGCACGGATGTAAGGATCTCATAAGGTATGGTCCCGAGTATCCCGGCGATCTCTTCGACGGTTGGGTCTTCCCCGAAAATCGTCACGGTGTCCCCCACCTTCACATCCGTTCCCGTGACATCGAGCATGCACATGTCCATGCAGATATTCCCTATGGTCGGGACCCTTCGGCCTCCGACGCTGAAAGAAGCCCGTCCGCAGCCCAGGTGCCTGTCGAGGCCGTCGGCATACCCGGCCGGGATCGTGGCCGTGACCGTCCCCTCCGGAGCCACTTTCCCGTGGCGGCCGTAGCCTATGGTCTGGTCCGTCCCGCTCAGCTGCTTGACCTGCAGCACCTTGACCTTGAGCGAAGCGACGGGTTTCAGTTTCACGCCGGGAAGGGCGCTGATGCCGTAGATCCCTATCCCGAGGCGGACCATATCGAACTGGTACTGCGGGAATCTCTCTATCCCCGCGGAATTCAGCACGTGCCACATCGGGCGGTACGGAAGGGAGCCGGAAATCTTTTCGGCCTGTTCCCGGAAAAGCGCGATCTGGCCGAGTGTGAAGGCATCCTCCGCCGGATCTTCAGCCGCCGCAAGATGCGAATAGCAGGAACGCACGCGCACGTACGGGCATTCCTGAAGGAAAGAAACCAGTTCGTCCGTCTCCGAAGGCATGAAGCCCAGGCGGTGCATCCCGCTGTCTATCTTTATATGGACCGGCCAGTCCCGCAGGCCCCTTTTCCCAAGGGCTTCGCAGAACGCCTTCAGGGTGTACAGATTAGGGATCCCGGGTTCGAGCCTGTTGTCTATGATCTCATCGAAGAAGTCCGTCCCCGCGGTCAGAACGAGTATGGGCAGGGATATACCCGCGCGCCTCAGTTCCATGCCCTCAACGGGCAGGGCTACGGCGAGATAATCCGCGCCGGCCTGCTGCATCATGGAGGCGAATTCGACGGCCCCGTGGCCGTATGCGTTCGCCTTCACGAGCACGAGCATCTTCGTGGACGGCTGAAGCAACGACCTGAAATACCGGTAGTTGTCCAGCGTGGCCTGCAGGTTCAGTTCAAGTCTCGTGAAATCGTTCGCTCCGTTCATTCTTCCGTTTCAAGGTTCATCGCATACTCCACCTTCGAGGCGGCCTCCGCTCCGGCGACGGCCTTAAGTATCTCGAGCCCGAACGCCTGGGCATGACCGGCGCTGCGCCCGGTGATGATCCTTCCGCAAGCCACGGCGGCCCGGGGTTCGAACACGGCGCCCTTTGAAAGCGGCAGGTTCCCGCAGCCGTCGAAGCAGGTGAAGCGCACTCCTTCCAGTTCCCGGAGCTGCCCGAGCACATAACCCGGAGCGGCGCAGATGGCCGCCACGGTCCCTCCGGCGTCATAATGATCCTGCATGAGGCCCATCAGCGGAGCGCAGGCGGCGAGGTTCTTCGTGCCGGGCATCCCTCCCGGGAAAACCATCACGTCCCGGCTGTCCGTACCGGCGCCGGACCGGTCCAGGGCCGCAAGTGTCGTGTCTGCAATCACCCTGACCCCGTGGGAAGAGCGCACCCCGGCATCGTCAGAGATGCTGACAAGTTTAACGTCCACGCCTCCGCGGCGCAGGATGTCGCAGGTCGCAAGGGCTTCGACATCCTCGAAGCCGTCGGCAAGAAAAATCCAGACTCCTTTCATGGAATGCAATATATTGAGCGAAGATACGCATTTTTTTGCGTATTTTTGTCCAATAATATGGAAGAAGAAAAGAAACTGTATCCCCTGCGCTTCCGCCCCCTGGAAGACGCCTACGCATGGGGCCGGGAGGTTTTCCTGCTCGCCGACCTCGGATACCGCGATTCCCTCATCAGGGACGGATGGCTCGCCGGCAACTCCGTCGGCGAACTCATGGACATGTACATGGACCGGGTCGTCGGGGACGATGTCTTCGAACGTTTCGGCCGGCAGTTCCCCCTGCAGGTGAAATACATACGCGTTGAAGGCAGGCAGCCCCTCCGCGTCCATCCGGACGGGGAAACGGCCTCGCAGCGCTACGACTTCCTCGGCAAGGACAAGATATGGTATGTGGTCAATGCCGAGCCGGGAGCCAGGATCCGTTTCGGATTCGCCGAAGACATGGATGCCGGACGTTTCTGGCAGGCCTGCACGGAAGGGAAGCTGGAAGGAATCCTCCGCTGCGAAAATGCGGCCCCCGGCGACTGCTTCCTCATCCCCGCCGGGACGGTCCACGGAGCCGAAGGCAGGCTCACGATAGCCGAGATCTCGGAATCCTCGCCCCTGGACTTCCCGGTCCACTCCCCCGGCGAGGTGCTCTCCGAAGAAGAATTCGACCCGGCGCTGCCCATGACGGACGCGTTGGACTTCATAAACTACTCCCGCTGCGACGGATGCAGGATAAAGCCCGCCGCCGGCGGGATGCTCGAAGACGGGCCACGCTTCACCGCACGCCGCTTCGACCTGAAGGCACCCCTGCACATCTGGTCCGAGACGGCCACCGGATTCGAGATCTTCCTCTGCACCGCCGGGGAAGCCGCAGTCCGCGAAAAGGACGGGCAGGAATACCCTCTCAGGCCCGGGGAAGTCATGCTGGTCCCTTCGGAATGCCCCGACGTGGTCCTCGCTCCCCGGAAAGACGGTACCGTCGTGCTCGAAGCCACAGTGAACGCCGTCCCGGAACCCGATCCCTACATCAACCCGGAAGCGGCTCCGGTCCTTCTAGAAGACATGTGACATGGCAGATTCGGTACGCATAGACAAATACCTCTGGGCCATCAGGGTCTTCAAGACCCGCAGCGACGCCACGGACGCCTGCAACGGCAACAAGGTCCAGATTGGCGGAGTGAACGCGAAGCCGTCTAAGGCCGTCAAGGCCGGCGACCTGATCACGGTGCGGAAAGGCGCCGTCCAGTATAGCTACAAGGTCATATCCACGACCGAAAACCGCATGGGAGCCGCCCTCGTGCCCCAATATGCTGAAAACCTCACCCCGGAAAGCGAACTCGAAAAACTCCACGCCCCCGCCGAGACCTTCTTCGTGCGCAGGGAAAGGGGAAGCGGCCGCCCCACGAAGAAGGAACGCCGCGAGATGGATGCCCTCTGGGACGCATTTGAAGACAGATAATGAAAAGACTCACCATATCGCTGCTGGCCGCGGCGCTTCTTCTGCCGGGCCTGATGTCCTGCTCCGGGCGCAGGGGCGGTTTGCCGGAACTGAAATCCGAGGCGGATCTTTCCGGACTGACCATAAGCTGCTCGGCGGGAAACTATTACGAAAGGAAATTCTCCTCCAGGGAGGATGTCACCGTATTCGCGTGCAACTCCGAAGCGGATGCAATCCAGGCCGTGAGGCAGGGACGCGCGGACGTCTTCGTCACGGACGAGGTGATCCTGTCGGACGAAACCATGCAGAGGCTCGGACTCAGGAAGGCCATGCTCGGAGAGGACGTGTTCGACGTAGCTTTCGCCCTGCACAAGGGTGATACCGGACTCATGGAAGCGATGAACCGCTTCCTTGCCACGGCGCCCCTCGACAAAGTGGTCGATTTCTGGCTTCACGGCGGCCCGGAAGTTCCGGAAGGCGAGCCGGGCGCATCTGAAGGCAAGGGGGCCCTGCGCTGCATCGTCGCCCTCAACCTGGAGCCGGTCTGCTTCATCGGGGATGGCGGGGTATGGACAGGCATGGAACCGGATATCCTGCGCCGCTTCGCCCGCTCCGTCGGACGCGACATTGAATTCGAATACCTGAGCCTCGGATCCGCCATCATGGCCCTCGAGACGGGACAGGCCGACATCGTCACCAGCAACCTTTTCGTCACGGAAGAGCGCAAGAACTTCGTCGATTTCTCGAATCCTTACGCCCAAAGCCGCCCGGCCTATTTCGTCAAGGCTAAAAGCCATGCAGGAGGCGTCAGCCTCGGGCGCAGGATAAAGATGAGCCTTGTCACCGAAAGCCGCTGGAAACTCATCACTGAAGGCCTTGTCGAGACGCTCAAGATCACGTTCATGTCCATACTGCTCGGCACCGTTCTCGGCGCCGGTGTCTGCGCGGCAAGGCGCAGCCGCCGCAGATGGCTCCGCAACGCGGCCTCCGTCTACAGCTCTTTCCTGCAGGGTACTCCGACGCTGGTCTTGCTCCTCATCATGTTCTACGTGGTCTTCGCTGGCTCCGGAACCAGCGGCACCGCCGTCGCCGTCGTGACCTTCGCCTTGTACTTCGCATCCTCTTCCGGAAGCATCTTCGACACGTCCATCTCCTCCGTCCGCAAAGGCCAGACCGAAGCCGGACTCAGCCTCGGATTCACTCCCCTGCAGACCTTCACCGGGATAGTCCTGCCCCAGGCCATGAAGAAGGGCGTCCCCCTCTACACGGGAGAATGCATCTCGCTTCTGAAGAGCACGTCCATAGTAGGCTACATAGCCATCCAGGACCTCACCAGGGCCAGCGACCTCATCCGGAGCCGCACCTTCGACGCCCTGATCCCGCTGCTCCTCGTGACGGCCATCTACTTCGTCCTCGCCTGGCTCATAAGGCTTTCGTTGAACCTCCTCCTACCCAAGAAATAACATGATCAGCATAAGACATCTCAGCAAGACTTTCACGAACCCGGACGGGAGCACAGTCACCCCCCTGAGGGACGTAAACTGCGAAATCGGGCCGGGTGAGGTCATAAGCATCATCGGCCCCTCCGGGACCGGAAAGAGCACGCTCCTGCGCGCCCTCAACATGCTCGAGCCCCCTACCGGAGGCGAGATCCTCTTCGACGGCGAGAACATCCTCGCGAAAGGATATCCCCTCGAGAAGATGCGCCGCAAGATGGGAATGGTCTTCCAGAATTTCAACCTGTTCGAGCACATGACCGTGCTGGAAAACATCACCTACGCCCCGATGCGCCTTCTCAAGATGAGCGAGGAAGACGCGCGCAATGAAGGGATGGAGCTCCTGCGCAAGGTCGGGATGGCCCAGAAGGCCGACGTCTATCCGGATGCCCTCTCTGGCGGCCAGAAGCAGAGGGTCGCCATCGCGCGCGCCCTTGCCATGCACCCCGAAGTGGTGCTCTTCGACGAACCCACCTCAGCCCTCGACCCGACGATGGTCGGAGAAGTGCTCAGCGTAATGCGCCAGCTCGCCAAGGACGGCCTGACGATGCTTATCGTGACCCATGAGATGAAATTCGCCCGCGACGTCAGCACCCGCATCTTCTTCATGTACGACGGCGTCATCTTCGAGGACGGCACGCCGGAACAGATATTCGAGCACCCGGTCCACAGCGCCACCAAGACCTTCGTGAACCGCATATTCAAGCTTGTGTTCGAGGTCGACGGGGACTTCGACTTCCTGAAGATACACTCGGACATCTCAAGCTTCTGCATCAAATACAACATCGCCGGCAAGGCGGAACTGGCGAAGGAGGTGGCCGAAGAAATGCTCTTCCGCCACATGGCCGCATACAGGCCCGTGACGCTGAGGCTGACCCTGTCAGAACTCTCGGGCGAGACGGCGCTGGACTTTATGGTCGAGGGGCTGGAAACCAGCCCGCTGCCGCAAGACAACTCCCTGGACGCCCTCCGCGCCAAGGTCAAGGACATAATAGAAGAACCCACCACCCGCGGCTTCCGCGTCAAGGTGCTTATCTGAATACTGCTCATTTCCTCGCCATATCCGCCCGGCCGGTAGTGCAGCATAAACATTTATACGCCAGCGAATTAACTACTCGGCCTTGCGTAAAATGACGCAAGGCCGAGCTATATTATGTTAAGTTTGGGCGGCCCGGAGGCTCATTAATTGATTACAGGACGAACTGAGAGGCCGTTACATCTCAATCCAAAACTAAGAGTCAAATCGTTATTATAGCTATCTTTATTGACACCCATATAAAACGCACTATCAGGACTCGTATTCTGCATCTGGGAGAGCCAATACTTGCCGAAAGTCTCGTTACTCCATGTGCTGCTCTTTTCCCCTGCAGCCGGGAAGAATATGCTATTGCCATTCTTTTTACTTGTTGCTTTGCAGCCGGGAACACCATTAACGCTTGTCCAAGATAAGGTGCAATTGTCAATCAATTCTCTCCAGTCTGCATTTGTAGGCATACGCCACGATCCGCCCCATTTAGCATTGGCCACATCATCTTCTTTGTCCAACGAAGTCTTGCCGTCTTTTGTTCCATACGAATCCAATGTGTTATACTTCTTAATGTTAGGATAAGTGCCCCATTTGTATGTTGAAGCGGTATAACTGGTTTTGGTGGCAATCTCCCCCCAAGCATAGTACTCACCCAACCCTTCAGGGGCGGATGCCCCAACATTGCAAGCCGCCCATTTTATAGATAAACCCAAATCGACAGCAGCGATTTTCATTGCACGGACTTCACCATATACCTCTTTGTTGAAAACCTTGGCACATGCGATAAAATAATACATGGCGCACTCTTTCAGGCCGTTTATCGAAAGAGAGTATGAATTCCCGTTCAGGGTCGCAGATGCCCGTTTCCCCGATGCTTTCAGACTCTGAACGTCCGAGGCGGTATCGCTATAAAGGAACCAGACTTCGCTGGAGGATAGCCATGCATTGTTTTCAATTTCAAGGGACCCGTTCAGGACTGCAGATGAAAGGCTCAATCCGGTAGCATCAAGTGTTGAAACTGTTGCGCTGAAGTCTTTTGTCGTGACTGTAACCTGATCACTGTATGCAGTTCCATATTGTGTTGTGGCGTATGATCTGATATAGTAAGTTGTATTGGGGATCAGATCGCTTATACTCACTGCCCACGTTGAATTGATAAATACCTTGGAAGAATTAATACCGGGATTGGATTGTGTACTGTAACAATACCCTTTTTCAAGGATATATCCGTCACCGGACGTTGCGACACTCGAAGATAAAGAGATACTGGTTGGCAGATTACCGGTGACCGTAACGGAAGCCATCGTCGGCAAAACTGCTTTTGTGGTAATCTCCAGTTCATTGCTATAAGTTGTACTCAGAGAATTTGTAACATATGCCCTGATATAATACTTGGATCCTGGAGTCAGCCCTGTGATAGTACCAGATAAAGGGCCTAGTTTACCGTCTATTGGAGTTCTGGAGGAATACACGGTCGGATTTGGGCTGGAGGAATAACAGAGGCCACGTTCTACAATTGAAGAACCTCCGTCACCAAGTACCTCACAAGATAGTTCCACGGACGTATTTTCTATTTTAGTAGCTACTAATGTCCCTAAAGCCGCCGATCCGGACAGTGTAGTGAATGATACTTTATCGCTTTCATATTCTCTTTTGACCGTTTTTGCAAAATACCAGACGCTATATTCCGTGGAAGCTTTCAGGCCGTCCAGCATGATTTCCCCGGTGCTCGGCACAGACAAATAATCAGTTCTCCCTACTTCGCTGTAGCGGAATCCTTGTTCTTCTATCATGGCGCCCCCGTCTGACTTTACTCCGCATGAAAGCAATGCCCCTGCCGCCGTAATATCATTAACTTTTAACTCTTTGAATTCTACGGCCTCAACACCACTGTCAGGAGCAACTTGATTCTGTTCCGTACATGAATAAAAAAAAGCAGCGGCCAACAATGAAATAAGAATCGACAAGGTTCTACCCCACTCCCTGGAAATTAGGCACATACTAACTTAAATAAAAACAACTAGGAGATGTTCAGTCTCCGGTATAACAAAAGAAAGTGTGAACCAACTTATCTTATTCTCAATGTGGGCTCTGGACTGCCCGAGGTGGAATATGATACAGAAATGGCTCACACTTGCTATAGAATGAGCCAAAGGCTCAATTATAGCCAATGCAAGCGTTCTTACTCACCGCACCTCGTTGAATTGTCCAGATTCACATTGACGGAATAAGCTAAACGCTTTCTGCCTCCGGGCTTTCTCTCCGGATGGCAATAGCAAAAATACTTAAAAGTATTTATTCCACAAATAGCCACAAATCTCATCTTCTTGTGAAATGATAAAGTATTTACTATTTTTGCCATATGGACAGAAGGAAACAAGAGGAACAGAATGTAATCGACAGCATCCGGAAAGTTGCACTGAGTGCTGTTCCGGAGGGGGGGCGTGTAGTCTTGTTCGGATCAAGAGCCAGAGGAGATTATCGTGCCGATTCGGATTGGGATCTTCTCATTATTTTGAACAAGGCCGAAATAGACCAATACGACTACGATAACGTTTCTTACCCTTTCTTTGAAAACGGCCTTAAATTGGGGCTGTCATTCTCTCCCATTCTGTATACTTCTGACGAATGGGAGTCGCGCAAGACGACCCTGTTCCGGTATAACGTAGAAAAGGACGGTATCCAAATCCTTTAGCCATGACTGACGAAGAACGGACAATCATTGTCAATCAAGAGATATCAAAGGCCTCGAGCTTTCTCAGCGATGCCGATAAACTCGTAGGAATGGAAATGTGGAACGCATCCGCCAACCGCGTGTATTATGCCTTATACCACGCCATCCTTGCAATGATGATTCATGACGGATATGCGCCGAAGACCCATAGCGGACTTATCACAGAATTCGGAAAGCAGTATATTCTTACCGGCAAATTCGATAAAGAGAATTCAAAACTTCTCTCCAAGATGCGTACAATCAGGGAGAAATGTGATTACGACCCATTCTTCTACACATCAAAAGAGGAAATGGTTCCAATCATAGACTCCACCAGACGCTTGATTGATACTATCTCCAAAAGAATCAGATAGTTTCCTCTATCTTCCGATAAGCTTCTGAAAAGAATCCGGCTTCCGCGTGAAGGTGCTTATCTGACGGCGGCGCGGGAGCGGCTGACGAGGACGACGCCTCCGACGATAAGGACGGTTGCAAGGCATTTCTGCCAGGACAGGGTGTCCAGGCCGGTGAAGATGCTTATCACGGCCGCGATTATGGGCTGCAGGTAGGAGTACATGCTCACGAGGGTCGGGCGTATGAATTTCTGGCCGTAAGGGATGAGGAAATAAGCCACGAAAGTGGCGAAAAGGATAAGGTATCCTATCTCCCAGCCGACTGCAGGCGGGATGGCCGCAAAATCCGTCGAGAGCAGCGCCTTCGCCGAGAACGGCAGTGAAATCAGGAAAGAAAACAGGAAGGACCACTTCATGAAGGTCACCACGCTGTACCTGGAAATCAGCGGCCGGAAAAGGCCAAGGTACAGGGAGAAGCTCAGGCTGTTCACAAGGAGCAGGACTATCCCGGCGGGCGTTGTCGAAGCCGCGCCGCCCTGGTGCACCGAATTGAATATCAGGAAGAGGATGCCAGCGAAGCTCAGCGCCACTCCCCCGGCCTTCTTCCCCGTGATGGGCTCGCCGAGGAAGAAGAAGGCGAAGAACATGGTGAAAATGGGCCCCAGGGTGCCCACGATGGCGGTATCGATGGCCGATGAAACCGTGATGGCCATGAGGAAGGTCATCTGCGGGATGAAGAGGCCGATGACGGATGCGGCGGCGATCTTGAGATAATCCCCCTTCTCCACTCTCTCACGGGGCATGAAAGCCGATATCAGCCAGAAAAGGGCTCCCGCCCCGGCCGCCCTCAAGGTGAAGAGGACGTGGGGCGGGACGGTTCCTGAATTGGCGATGTCCTTGCAGAACACCAGATTGAGGCCGAAGATCGTGTATGCGGCCGCAATCGAGAGATGGCCTTTTAGCTTGTCCGTGTCCACGTCAGCGCCTGTTGCCGGCAAGACCGATATAGTAGAACAAGGTGGCCAGCGAGCCGAGAGCCGCGATGACGTAGGTATAGGCGGCCCACTTGAGGGCATCCTTTGCCATGGGTGTCGTCTCGTAATTGGTGATCTTCGACATTTCCAGCCACTTGACGGCCCTGGCGCTGGCGTTGATCTCCACCGGCAAGGTCACGATGCTGAAGAGGGTCGTCATGGCGAAAAGCGCTATCCCGAAATACAGGAGGGCCGGCGTGATCTGGATGACCAGGACCCCGGCGAGCAGCACCCACTGGACTATCTTGTTCGAGAAGGACACCACCGGGACGAGCGAAGAACGCAGCTTGAGCGGACCGTAGCCCACGGCGTGCTGGATCGCGTGGCCGGTTTCATGCGCCGCGACCGCGGCGGCTGCCACGGAACGCTGCGAATAGACGCCTTCGCTGAGATTTATGACCTTCTTCGACGGGTCATAGTGATCGGTCAGCATGCCGCCGATCGAGCACACCTTCACTCCGGTGATGCCGTGGTCACGCAACATCTTCTCGGCGACTTCCTTGCCGCTGAGCTGGTTCGGGACCTTGGAATACTTCGAGAAACGGCTCTGGAGGACCTGCTGGATGATGAAGCTGAGCCCCATCACAGCGATGACTATTAGCCAGATGTTCATTTTGCTGTAAACACTTTTACAAGTTCATACTCCCGCGAGCCGAGACCGATCTTTTCCGCCTGCTCGAGGCAGGACTTCCAGTCGGACTCGGGATGCAGGTCGTTGAAATGGTTGCCCGTGGACTCGAAGCCGGGACGGTGGACGGCCTCCCAGAGCGAGCTCCCGGGAAGGGGCTCAGCCGCGAGGCAGGCATCCACGCAGGCCTGGTCGAGGGCCAGAGGGTCGAAAGAAGCGAACATCCCGAGATCCGGAAGGATGGGGACGTCGTTCTCGCAATGGCAGTCGCAGCTGGGCGAAACGTCCATCACGAGGGTGGCATGGAAGTTCGGCCTGCCGTCCACGACCGCCTTGGCATACTCGGCCATGCGGCGGGACAACATTTCGTTGGCCGCGTCGTTGGTAAAGCTTATAGCATCGAAATTGCAGGCTCCCAGGCACTGGCCGCAACCGACGCAGTGCTCCAGGTCCACGGTCATCTTCCCGGCCGCCGCGTCGAAGGCGAGGCCGCCGTTGGCGCAGGCGGAAAGGCACTTCCGGCATCCGCGGCAGAGCGACGGATCCACCATCGCCTGTCCGCTGGAATGCTGCTCCTTCTTCCCTGCGCGGGAACCGCAGCCCATCCCGATGTTCTTGATGGCGCCGCCGAGGCTGGCGAAGTCATGGCCCTTGAAATGGCTCAGGCTGATAAAGACGTCAGCGTCCATAACGGCCCGGCCTATCTTGGCCTCCTTGACGAACTCGCCGCCGCGTACGGGCACGGCCACCTCGTCGGTGCCTTTCAGCCCGTCGGCGATGAGGATGGGACAGCCCACTGTCAGCGGGGTGAACCCGTTCTCCCATGCGCATTCGAGATGCTCCAGGGCGTTCTTGCGGGAGCCGGGATACATCGTGTTGCAATCCGTCAGGAAGGGTTTTCCGCCCATTTCCTTGACGAGATCCACGACTGCCCTGGCATATTGCGGGCGGAGATGGGCGACGTTGCCGTGCTCCCCGAAATGGATCTTTATCGCCACGAACTTGCCGTCCATGTCGATACTGCCTATCCCTGCGGCCTTCATCAGGGTCTGAAGCTTCTTCGGAAGGCCGTCCCCGAACTCGCGGGTGCGCAAGTCCGTCCAATAAACTTTACTCTTTTCCATCGTTACTACTCCAGTTTTTCTCCGTTGGCGTCACGGAATTCATTCTGCAGGACAGAAAGATCGCTGGTCTCCTCGATGCGCAACCTGCACTTGTACTTTCTCTTCCACTTGCGGAGATAGGAATTGAATCCCCGCGTCAGATATGCGCCCAGAATGGGATTGACCCTCAGGACCAGGTCCTTGCGCCCCTTCTCGCCGGCATAGTACGCCAGCTCGCGCTCGATCTGCTCGTCGATGACCACCGAAGAAGCGATCTTGCCCGTGCCGTGGCACATGGGGCACTGCTCCGTGGTGTTCAGCTCCGTCACGGGACGGATGCGCTGACGGGTGATCTGCATAAGGCCGAACTTCGTCAGGGGCAGCACGTTGTGCTTCGCCCTGTCGGAAGCCATCAGGTCCTGCATGAACTTGAAGAGGTTGTTGCGATGGTCCTGGGAATCCATGTCGATGAAGTCCACGATCACGATGCCGCCCATGTCGCGCAGCCGCAGCTGCCGGGCGATCTCCTCAGCCGCAAGCCGGTTCACCTCGTAGGTGTTTTCCTCATGGTCGTTGGTCTTCGAGCGGATTCCGCTGTTCACATCTATCACGTTGAGGGCCTCGGTCGTCTCTATGACCAGATACGCGCCCTGCTTGAGGGGGACCACCTTGCCGAAGGAACTCTTTATCTGCCGCGTGACCTCGAAATGGTCGAATATCGGCGTGCGTCCTTCGTAAAGCTTCACGATTTTCTCCTGCTCCGGAGAGATCAGGGAAATATATTTCAGGGTATCCTCGTAAACCTTCTGGTCGTTGACATGGATGTTGGAGAAACTGTCGTTCAGAAGGTCGCGGAGGATGGTGGTGGTCTTGCTGTACTCGGTGAACAGGAGTCCTACGCCCTTGCCCGAAGCTATCCGTTTCCAGGAAGTTTCCCACTTCTCGATGAGGGAACGGACTTCGGCGACGAGGATGGCGGCGTTCTTCCCCTCGGCGGCGGTACGGATGATCGCGCCGTAGTTTCTGGGAAGTATGCTGCTCACAAGGGCCTCGAGCCTCTTCTTCTCTTCTTTCGAAGAAATTTTCTGGGATACGCTTACCTTATCTGCAAAGGGAAGCAGTACGATGTTGCGTCCTGCCAATGAAATTTCCGCCGTAAGCCTGGAACCTTTCGTGGAAATGGGCTCCTTGACGATCTGGGCTATCATCATCTGCCCGACCTTGAGCCGGTCTTCGATGCGGCCTTCCTTATCCATGGAAGGGCCGAGCTTTATACCGGAAAAGAGCTCCTGCATGTCACGGTTCGGGTTTGCGCTCTTGACGAACGTGTCGAAGGCCGTGAAGTGGAGCCCCAGGTCGAGATAATGGACGAAAGCCTCCTTGCTGTCGCCGATGTCCACGAAAGCTGCGTTCAATGCCGGCAGTATCTTCTTCACTCTTCCGAGGAAGACGTCGCCGACAGAGAAACTGTGGCCGGTGCTGGACTCGCTGCTGTACTCGATCAGCCTGCCGTTCTCGAGCAGGGCTATCCGTACCTCGGACGGGCCGCAGTCAACCACAAGGTCTTTCTGTGATTTTTCGGCTTCCATAAAGGAAATTCAATAATGGACTTTAAAGACAAGAGGCTGGCCGGATCTCCCGCCCAACCTCTTGCGACTATTTCTTCTTGTGTCTGTTCTTGCGCAAGCGCTTCTTACGCTTGTGCGTCGACATTTTATGTCTCTTTCTCTTTTTTCCGCTAGGCATAATGTGTGGATATTATTTCTTCACCTCGTTCACGAAAACCTTGGCGGGCTTGAAAGCCGGGATGTCGTGCGCGGGGATGGTGATGGTGGTCTTCTTGGTGATGTTGCGGGCGGCCTTCTCTGCGCGGTGCTTGATGATGAAACTGCCGAAGCCACGGAGATAAACGGGGTTGCCATTTGCGAGAGATCCCTTGACGCTCTCCATGAAAGATTCGACTACTGCCTGTACGTTCACTTTCTCAATTCCGGTTGCTTTTGCAACTTCATTAACGATATCTGCCTTTGTCATAATATAAAAAGTTTAATAGGTTCCGGTTTTTCGAAGTGCAAAAATAGGGTTATTTTTTTTATAATCAAAATCCTATATGAATTTTCATGACAGTTTTTCACTATTTTTGTACATTGCTGTCCACTAAAAGTTGTGGACGATTATTATAAGGTTTAACATTTAAAACAAACTAAGTTCATCAAAACTATTTTGCTCTTTGACAATATTGTTGTTAGGTACACCAAACAGTTCTTGGAGAGGCGTAGTGTCT
>JAEEIQ010000089.1 GCA_016281435.1 Bacteroidales bacterium | reverse complement strand
GGTCCGGAAGGGTATATGCCGGCACCTTGGACTCGTCGAGATTGGCCGGAGTGTACCGTCGCCCGACGTCCGTCGGCTTTTTCGGATTGACGCATGCAGCATGGGCGCACAGGCGCGCTATCTCTATCCTATCCGGCTCCTGCTCCATGTGGGCGGGGACGTAAGTATTGCCGGCGGGAACCTCGCGGCCGAAAACCGTTTCATACCACACGCAGGCCTCGGTGTACGATCCCACGGTACGGTTCAGGACCGGGGGCTCGGGTCCGATGTAATTTTCCACGACATAGGTCCGGCGAAGATTCTTCACGGCCGTTTCAACACAACGCGAGGACGGAGCCCTGTACTCTTTCGGGAGCTCGAGTCCCTCTGCCTTGCACATTCCGAGGAAATGTTCCCGAGTATACGGATTTTCCGGCAGCGGAGTTCCCGGAGCCGCCGCGCCTGAAAGGAACGCCGCGAGGATCGTGCAAATTAAACCTTTGATAATCATATCTTTACTTGTTTAGCCTTGCGTAAAATGACGCAAGGTCGACTAATATTATGTTAAGTTAGAAGGAAGAACAGCGCGACTCCCGCCACCGTCACGAGCGTGCCGATGACCTCCTTCAGACGCACTTTCTGCTTATATATGATGGAGTACGGGAGAATTATCAGGACCGGGGTGAGGGCCATAAGGGTGGAGGCGATTCCGGCCTTTGCGTATTGCACGGCCATAAGGGACAGCGAAACGCCGAGGAAAGGGCCGAACATCGTGGTCAGGAAGGCGTATTTCATGCCCTTGCCGTCCTTGAACGCCCTGCCGACGCTTCCAAAGTCCTTCTGCAGAAGCAGCACGAGGGCGAAGCCGGCCATTCCGAAGACGGCGCGGATGAACGTCCCGGCGAAAGGCAGCATGGTCCCCATCGAGGCAGGAACTTCCGCCGGCAGGGCAGCGGCGTAGCAATCAAGGCCTATCTTGCTGAGAACGAGCCCGAGTCCCTGTCCGATTCCGGCGCCGATCCCGAGAAGGACACCTTTCCAGGGCAGATTCAGTTTGACACCGCCCCCGCCTCCGCGGACCAGTATCGTCATTGCTATTCCGGCGAGGGTCACGGCCATGGCTATCCAGGATTTCCAGCCGAGCTGTTCCCCGAGCAGGAAGTACCCGGCAATCCCGGAAACCGGAGGAGCAAGGGTCATGAACAGCTGCCCGAAGCGGGAACCCATCACCATATATGAATTGAAGAGGCAGAAATCTCCGAAAACATAGCCGACTAGCCCGCTCATGGCGAGCCAGAACCACGCCTGGCCATCTGCATAGGCGGGATAGGGATGTCCGGTCACTATCCAGAGGAGCGCGGCAAGCAGCAGAAGGGAAAGGACCATGCGGATGAAATTCAAGGTCTGGGCCCCTATCCTGTGGCTTGCCAGATCGGCAAGCAGGGCCGTCGCCGTCCACGAAAAGGCCACCGCAAGAGATATTATTTCACCCAAATACGGCATACTCTGAAAAAAAGTATTCAAAGATATACAAGAAAACCATTAAATTTGTAGTCTATGACAGCTTTATTGCTATTCTTGTTCTTCGCGCTTGCGGTTTCCTTCCTGTGCTCGGTCCTGGAGGCGACTCTGATGAGTACGCCCATCTCATACATCACACTCCGCGAGGAGGAAGGGTACAGGCCCGCCAGGAGGATGAAGGCCTACAAGACAGATCCTTCGAAAGCCATAGCCGCCATCCTCTCCCTCAACACGATAGCAAACACGATCGGAGCGGCAGGGGTCGGCCGTCAGGCCACCATCGTGTTCGGTTCCGCATGGTTCGGGCTTGTCTCGGCCGTCATGACCATACTTATCCTCATCTTTGCCGAAATCGTCCCGAAGACCATCGGCACCTCCCACTGGAAGTCACTGATGGGCTTTGCGGCCTCGATGATACATCTTCTGATAATCTGCCTCTGGCCCATCGTCGTATGCGTCGAATGGATACAGAAGCGCATAACCCCGAAGAGCCAGGACACTTCGATCTCCCGCGAGGAAGTCGGGGCCATGGCGGACGTCGCCGAAGAGTCGGGCGAGCTTGACGAGGACGAGAACGAAATCATCCAGAACCTCATCAACATCGATGAGATCACGGCCGGGCAGGCGATGACGCCCCGGGTGGTGGCTGCCATCGCGCCCGAGTCGATGACCATAAAATCCTTCTACAAGGACCGCCGTTTCCTGCACCACAGCCGCATCCCGGTCTATGCCGAGAATGACGAGTACATTACCGGGTACATCCTGCGCATCGAAGCCCTTCAGCTGATGGCCGAAGACAAGTTCGACACGCGCCTCGGCGACATACGCCGCGAAGTCGAGAGTTTCCAGGAAGAAACCCCCATCGCCGAAATATGGAACGAGATGCTCGAAAAGAAAGAGCAGCTCGCCATAATCATAAACGAATACGGCACCTTCCAGGGCATCATCACTATGGAAGACGTCATCGAGACCGTCCTCGGAGACGAAATAGTGGACGAGCGCGACGTCGTCGTGGACATGCAGCAGCTCGCCGTCGAGAAATGGAAGAAAATGAAGGCCGCAGCAAGCAAGAAGAAAACCAAATAGCCCGTCGATATGAAACGTACCGTTCTTGTCCTGATGACGCTGCTCTCCGGCTCCGTCGCCGCTCACGCGCAGCTTTACAAAGACCCTTCCGCAAGCATTGAAGACCGTGTGGAAGACTTGCTCTCCCGCATGACACTGCAAGAAAAGATCGACCAGATCTCAATGACGGGGCTGAGGAATTATCCCCGGGAAAAATCGAACTACGGGGTCTGTGACATCACCATCACCGATATCAGGACCATAACCGGCGAGGCCGTCGCAGCGAAAAAACACGCGTTCAGCGGCACCCGCCTGGGCATCCCTCCCATCGTGGTCTGCGAGTGCCTGCACGGGCTTCTCGCATCCGGAACGACCATCTTCCCGCAGGCCATATCCCAGGGAAGCACATGGAATCCAGACCTGATCCGCAGCATGGCGGAAGCCATAGCGGAAGAAGCATCCGCGGCCGGGATGGACCAGGCCCTATCTCCCCTCTTCGACCTCATCCGCGAACCCAGGTACGGCCGGAATGAAGAGTGCTACTCGGAAGATCCGCTTCTTGCCGGAACGATAGGAAGCGCCTTCGTCACCGGGCTCCAGGGCCCGAAAGAAGAGACCCTCAAGGGCATTCCGGAGGGGAAAATCATGTGCACGGCAAAGCATTTCGCAGGATACAGCCAACCGCTCGGAGGCATCAATACAGGCCCCGCCTCGCTCGGGGAGAGGGAACTCCGTTCGCTTCAGCTGGTACCTTTCGAAATGGCCGTCAAAGATGCCAATATCTACAGCGTGATGCCCTCCTACAACGAAATCGACGGAATCCCCGCTCACGCGAACCGCTGGCTCCTCACAGAAGTCCTGCGGAACGAATGGAAATTCAAGGGCTACACCTTCTCAGACTACGGCGGAATCTATAAGATATCATCCTTCCACAAAACGGCAAAGGATTACGACGAAGCGGGAATAATGGCCCTCAAGGCCGGTATGGATCTCGAAGCAGCAAGGCCGAGATGCTACCTGAACCTTGCCCGATCGGTCAGCGAAGGCCTTATCGACGAGGCCGTAATCGACGAAGCCGTCCGCAGGATACTTGCCGTGAAATTCCGTGCCGGGCTGTTCGAAAAGCCCCTGGCGGATCCGGAAAAGCTGGCCGGCAGCGTCCATACTCCTGAACACATAGCCCTTGCGAGAAAGGTAGCCGACGAATCCATGGTCCTGCTGCAGAATGAAGGCAGCCTTCTTCCACTCGACCGGAAGAAGATCAGGAGCATTGCCGTAATAGGCCCCAACGCCGACCAGGTCCAGTACGGCGACTACTCCTGCACAAGGGACAACAGCACCGGAATCACCATCCTGCAAGGCATCAAGGCGGCTGTCGGGAAGAAGGTCAAGGTACGTTATGCGAAGGGCTGCAGCATCTGCGGCCTTTCGAAAGACGGATTCGGCGAAGCTGTCGAGGCGGCACGGCAGAGCGACGCAGTGGTCTGCGTCCTAGGCGGCACAAGTGTAGTCTTCTCCACCCTCGGCTGGGGCAAGGGCCTCGGGCGGAACGAGCCCGATGATCCCTTCACCTGCGGGGAAGCCTACGACCTCACGGACATCAATCCACCCGGCGTGCAAAGGGAACTGCTCCAGGCCCTGAAGGAAACAGGCAAGCCCATAGTCCTCGTCCTTGTCCACGGCCGTCCGTGGACCATAGACTGGGAGAAGAAGAACATCCCCGCCATCCTCGAAGCATGGTACCCCGGGGAGCAAGGCGGAGCCTCGGTCGCGGGCATACTCTTCGGGGATGTCAATCCATCCGGACGGCTGTGCTGCGGCTTCCCCCAGAGCACCGGGCATCTTCCCGCGTGGTACGACCACAAGCCCTCCGCAAAGGGCATAAATCTCGAACCCGGCACGCCGGAGAAACCGGGACGCGACTACGTTTTCTCCTCCCCCGACCCCCTTTACGCCTTCGGACACGGCCTGTCATACACCAGTTTCGAATACTCCGGCATGACCCTGTCTTCCCCCTCCTTCGGCCAGGAAGGCCTGGATATCAAAGTCAAGGTGACCAATACAGGGAACAGGGACGGCAAGGAAGTAGTCCAGCTTTATGTCAACGACCTTATCAGTTCGGTGACGACTCCCGTAATGCAACTGAAGGGATTCAAAAAGATTTCCCTGAAGAAAGGTCAGTCCGAGACGGTGACTTTCCACGTCTCTCCCGAAGACCTTGCCCTCTGGAATGCCGAAATGAAAAAAGTCACCGAGCCCGGTGACTTCGAATTCATGATAGGGCGCTCCAGCGCCGATGTCGTCTGCCGTCAGACCGCGGCATACACTGGCCGGTAATCCCGGATCCTAGATGTGTCCGCCGCCCTGGGATTTGAGTTCCTCGTCGACTTTGTCCTTTTCCTGCATCAGCAGGTCGAGCAGCCAGTCTTTCTGCTCGTCCACCAGGCCGAGGTCGCGGCAGGCGCTTTCGTAGCGGCCCAGCACGGCCTCCTGGTAGCGGTGATATACCATGGATTTGCGGATTTCCTCCTCTATCGTATCGTGCTCGATTTCATAGCTGTCCTTGTAGTACTGCTTGTATACTTTTTCGGAAGTATAACGGATGCAAAAGTAAAAAAGTCCGCTGGCGAGGATGACTATCCCGAGTATCCCTACGGCGAGAGGGACTGACTGGATCAGCCCCAGCATGCCGAGGACCGAGCCGGCGAGGAAGATCACCAGCGCGACCAGTTCGCTGGCGTGGTATTTGAACAAATCTTTGACTATCATAATCTGAGCATGTTTGTCTTGCGGTTCTGCAGGATCTTTATCTTATACTGGTTCTCGGCTTCCTTCGCGTCCATCGCCTTCTGGAAGGCACGCCGCGAAGCAAGCATCTGGGAATTGCGCAGGCGCATCTCTTCCAGGTTCTGGCGCAGCTTCCACTGGCTGAGCAGGATGGCGAAGAAGGCTATCGCAAACATCACGAGGAATCCCAGCAGCACGGACTGCCTGCTGCGGGCCCTGAGCATCTGCGTCTCTTCGCGCAACTGGGCGTTGTGCATCTCGGCGTCCAGGATGGCCAGGTCTTCGTTCTGGACCTTGATATAGACGGAGTCCTTGTCGCTCATCAAATGCGAAAGCTCGCCGTAGGCCTGCCGGTACGATCCCATCTCTGCATATAGTCCGTGCTTCTGCTCCATCTGCCCGCGTGCGGTCCCGAGGGAATCGGCAACGGCCAGCGCCCGGGCCAGAAGCCCCCGGGAGCGAAGATAACCGATGTCCAGGACATGACGGGAATCCGCATCGGCCTGCATGGTGTACAAAGGGTTTCCAAGCAAGGACTCATATGTCTCCCTGAATGCTTCCCAATCCCCTTTCGCCGAATAGATGAAGGCCCGTGTCATTCCGGCCTTGATACCTATTGTCGGGAAGAAACGCTCATATTCTTCCGCCTTGGCCACATATTCCTCCGCCTTCGCGAAGTCCCCCGTCTTCACGCACTCCTGCGAAAGGAGGATATAGAGGTTCGGCAGGTCCTGCTCGGCGCGTGCGGCGCGGCAGAAGGTCACCGCCTCTTCGAGATTGCGGATGGCAAGGTGATGGTTCTCGCGGGAGCTGTGGATAAGCCCGATGATGCGGTAGGAATACATCTTTCCGGACGGGCGCTTCTCGATGGAGGAAAGGCGGCCCATCTCACGCGCCAGGAGCATCGCTTCCGGAGCCCTGCCCAGATGGACCAGGAACTCGCAATACTCGTGCAGGAAAGGGAAATAAAAGTCGTGCATGGCGATCTTTCCGCCAAGCATGCCCTTCATCTCCACCACGGTCGAATCCATGCGGGCATACTCGTGCAGGGCGTATCGCACGGGCATTTCCAGCGAAAGTGCAAGGCACTTGTAGCGGAAATCATCCTTGCGCACCCCTATCGCATAGATCGAATCGGCAATGGCGAGGTTGTCGGGGTTGAACTGCTGCATGCGGCCGTAAGCATAGCGGATAAAGGTCTTCTGGTCCACGCGCAGGCGGTTTACTATCTGGGCGTCGGACAGAAGGCAGGCCGTGACTGCCATGATGAGGCAGAGCAGCAGTTTGCGTCGCATTACCGTCTGGCCTGGACTATCTGGATCTGCGTGATTACGGAGGTGAGGAGCTTCTCCATGATGATGGGCTTCATGATGAAATCGTCAGCCCCCAGGCTGAAGCCCCGCACTACGTCCTCGTTGGAATTGAGGGCGCTCAGGATAACTATGCGGATATCGGCAGTCTCGGGATTCTCTTTGAGGCGCCTGATGACTTCGAATCCGTCTATTCCGGGCATCATGAGATCCAGCAGGATGAGGTCGGGCTTCTGCGCGGCGACAGCATCGAGGGCAGCCTGTCCGCCGGAAGCCGTGCGTATGTTGAAATTGAAACGCATCAGCATCTTCTGGACAAGCACGAGGTTGAGGGGAATGTCATCCACGGCCAGCACGTTGAAGCTGGAGTAATCGTGGTCCTGAGCGTAAAGAGGTGTCATTGTATATGGTTTTTCTTTTTATTTGCGAACAACATTGAGCCAAGACCGATAATCCCAGCCAGAAGGACTGCCAGGGCAATCCACAGAAAACTGTTCAGGCGCTTCTGACGCTCAAGGGCCATCGTCAGCTGGCGGTGCTGAACCGACGTGGAAAGCTCTTCCATCTTCATGTCGTTGAACCGGCTGATATCCTCATACAGGGACTCTATGAGCATGGAGCCTACCCACGCGGCTATGTCATCTCGGTTATACTTGGCGGCCATGCCACGCAGGCAAACCATCTGCTGCCGCGACGCGACCTTCGAGACCTTGGCGATGATGCTGTCCCTGGGTGCGCCGGCCATGATTGCCTCTATCCCGGGGAAGACGGAAGAGGCGCCGATTACCAACTCGGGGAGAGCCGGGTCGTTCAGGCACGCATCCCTGTATCTGCGATAATTTTCGACGTCATGATCGAACGCAGCCAGCTGGGCCTTATAGTAAACCACGCGGATAGTGTCGCCCGGCGTCTTGGACGCCTGTTCTCCGCGCCGGATATAGAATCTTGCAGAGTCGGATCCGAAAGTATAGGTGGAAGCGAGATCGCAGTATTGCCTTGCTATGCTTTGGCGCTTGACGACATCATCATTCGTATTCTCGTATATCTCCACCGAACGGAGCAGATGCTTACGGGCTTTGAGGATGTCATTCTGGTGCAGGAACAGCACGGAAATATAGGTATGGCTCTGCCATATGCCGTACTCTTCGCCGTTACGCGTCGCAATATCCATCATCTCCTGGATCAGGGCCTGCGCGTGGGCTTCCTGCCGGGTGTTCATGTAGTATGTCTGGCAGAGCTGATAGGCGTAGTAATAGTACTGCATGTAGCCTGTCTGACGGGCCACCTCGGTAGTCTCCTTTTTCTGCTGGTCGACCATGAGATTGGCCTCGCTGCGATCCTTCGTAAGCCTTGCCCGGCGTATGATCCTTTTCAGTTTGGTCACATAATAGAGGGTACGGGCCTTCTCGTCGTTAACCTCCTCAGCCCGCTTCAGAAGGGCGTTGTTCGCATACTCGAAGGCATCGTTTTCCACGTCGGAGACGAGATTCTCCGCCATGCGGAAATACTCGTAGCAGACATCGTCGATGTCGTACGAATTGTTCTGCGCCGATGCCGGAGCGGCCCAGAGGGCGATTACCGCCAACAATGCAACTATCCGTCTCATGCTTCCGCCGGAGTTATGGGAACAACGAAAATGAACCTGGCCCCAGGACCGGGATAAGAAGTGTCGAGCTCCACCCGGGCTCCCATGCGGGAGGCTATGTCACGGCAGATGCTGAGACCCAGTCCGGTACCCTGGACGAATTCGTCCAGCTTGGCAAAACGCTCGAAAATCTTTTCCGCCTGATCCGCAGGGACCCCGGTACCGGTATCGGTGACCGCGAACGTGACGAAGCCCGGATTCTCGGAGAGGGAACTTGAAATGACTATCTCCCCCTTGGCGGTATGCTTGCAGGAATTCGTCAGGAGATTGATCAGTATCTGCTGCACGCGACGCGGGTCGGTACGGAACGTGAAAGGAGCCGGATCTTCAGGCTTGTAGTACATCCGGACCCCGGGCTGAAGCCGATGCTCGGAGCTGGATATGGCCGCCTCGCAAAGGAAGTTCTTCTCCCCTTCCTCGTAGGTGATACGATATTCTCCCTTGTCCATGGCCGAGGCATTCAGGATGTCGTCGAGCAGCATGGTCAGCATCTTGGTGTTGTTGACTATGTAGCCGGAGAATTCCTCCTTTTCCTGGGGAGACAAGGTGCCGTCGGGGAGAGTAAGCAATTGCGAGAAACCGACTATCGCGTTCAGGGGCGTACGCACCTCGTGGCTCATGTTCTGGACGAAGCGGGTCTTCGCCGCGTCTGCCAGAAGGACTTTCCGGTTGGCCTCCTTGAGCTGCCGTATGTTTACTATCGACAGGATCGCAGTCACAGCGAGTATTATGCCTAGGAGTATGGACATGATGCGGGATATCCTTGAGACAAGATGCTCCTTCGAGGCCAGTTCGGCATTAAGCGCGGCCTTTCCCATCGTCACGTCAAGTTCGGACACCCGGGAGTGGTTGGTGTCGGAAATCAGCGTTTCCATCAGGTTCACCAGGTTCTTCTCGACGACGAAGGCGAATTCCTTGTACCCGTGGTTTTCACACAGGTTGGCAATCACCTTCATCTCGCGCACGGTGGTGAGCTTGTATATCTCCTTTTCACGCTGCAGGATGGATCCGTCCAGGGTGGCGTCGATGAGGGAGAAGAAGAGCTCGGCATCCCTGGTGATGGCGGGGAAGTCCGGGTCACCGGCACAAAGGGCCCTGAGCCTTTGGTACTCCTCATAATTGTCGTCAAGCGCAGCCAGACGGAGCCGGTAGTAACGGCAGCGGAGGGAGTCCATGTGCGTTTTAGCATTGGCCCACCCGAGCATCACGTTTATCCTCACGGAGTCGGAAGCGATGGGGTAAGTGTCGGCAAGGTCGCAGTACAGGCGCGTAGGGGACTCGCGCTTTATGGCTTCGTCGGACGTAGTGCCATATAGCTTTATCGCCTGCTTGATATGAGGCTTGGCGCTGATGTAGTCGTTGTTCCGGATATAGATGTCCGCAAGGTACTTCGAGCTTGTCCAGATACCGTAAGCGTCGTTGTCGCTTATGGCGTTTGCCTGCATCTCCTGAAGAAGAAGGAGCGCCCGATAGGCCTTGCCGTGCCTGGTGTAGTATTCCTGCGAAATCTGGTAAGACAGATAGAAATAGGTGAGTTGGTTCTTCTCACGGGCAATACGCATGAGGTTCTCACGTGCCGCATCCACCTCTGCGTCGTTGTCTTCCTGCACGGGCCTTGCCACAAGGTCCTTCAGGACCTCGACGTAATAGAGCACCAGTGCCTTGTCGTCCTTTTTCTCTGTCGCAGCCTGAAGGAGGAGATCGGATGCGGCCTTGAAACTGTCCTTGCCGAGATGCCTCTCCGTCTCTTTATAGAGGGTGTAGCAAGTGTCGTCTATCCCAAGGTTATTGCCCTTGGCCCTGGTGTCGGCCATGACCGCCCCTGCACTGAAAAGAACCAGCGCAAGAACGGCCAGGACCCATTTCTTCATTCTGACATCAGAATGAGTCATTGTTTTCGAATATCTTCGTCTCCCAGTCGTTGACAGCGGCTGTGAAGGTGATCGCACGGTATATCTTGCCGGTGTCAAGCCCCAGATGGAAGGTGTACTGCTTTCCGTATTCCATCACGTTATCGGGGAGCACGCCATAGAGCATGTACTTGACCTTCTGGTCCTTGAGGGCTCCGTAATGATATCCGTCGATGTCGAAGGCGTCGATGTCGAAAATCACCTCGACATACTGCTTGCCTATCTCCAGTTCATCGGGAATGGCATAGAAACGGTAGCTGTCCGCCATGCGGGGCACGAGCGCGTCGCGGCCGATGAACAGCTCGTTCTCCATCCCGACACCGACATGGGCGTTGCCTTCGAAGACGACCTCGTTACGGTAATAGGCCCTGCGGTGCCAGAAACCGGATCCGGTCTCCATGTCGTTCACGAACACGCCGGCGGAGGCAATCCTGTAGACGGTCACCTTCTTGAGGTTTATCAGGCCCCTCAGGTTCGGGTCGGTCGTGACGTCGCAGATCTTGAAGCCGATATCGTTCGTTATATGCTGGAACTCGAGAGGGACCATGTTAAGCTGGTCCATGGCGCACTTGACCGTCTTGGAGACGAGCGGACCGGCCTCGGTGTCGGCGCTGCCGAACGGAATGCTGTATGTCTTGAGTTCCTCGCCGTACCCCAGTTCGTTGACGTGCGGATAGTACGCGCTCAGGGAGACGGTGACGGGAATATCCCAGAGGCTGTTCTTGAAAAAGCCACGGTAAGAACCGTCGGAATAAGAAATCTGCTCGTTGTCCAGGATCAGCGCTCCGGTCTCGAAGTCCACGCCGACAAGGCCGAACGGGATGGACTTGTCCATCGTGGCGATCTTGTCAGATACATCCATCGCGCCACCTCTCGTGACGGCGGCTTCGGGGATCTTCTCTCCGCCGCGGGTCACGCTGACGGGAAAAGCGACTTCTTTCTTGCCGGCTTCACGGGCCGGTTCCGGGGTGTTGAGATCAACCGCGCAGGAAAAAACCGCAGCTGATGCGGCGATCAAGGAGATTAGTTTTAAAGGTAAAGCCATCTTCTTAGGTCTGATGATATTTGACAAAGATAATTAAAAAATCTTTGTCCGCAAAAAGGCTGACGCCATCGCCAGCCTTTTTTTGTGGTCCCTGCAGGGCATGATCCTGCGACCCACTGATTATGAGTCAGTTGCTCTAACCAACTGAGCTAAGGGACCGGTAAGTCTTTACCTTTCGGCTCAGACCTTGATCTCAACCTCGACGCCGGAGGGAAGCTCGAGCTTCATGAGGGCGTCGACCGTCTTCGCGTTGGAATCCTCGATGTCGAGGAGCCTGCGATAAGAGTCGAGTTCAAACTGCTCGCGGGCCTTCTTGTTGACGAAGGTGGAGCGGTTCACCGTGAAAATCTTCTTGTTCGTGGGAAGAGGGATGGGGCCGTTGACCTTGGCGCCGGTTCCTTTCACGGTCTCGACGATCTTGGCGGCCGACTTGTCAACCAGCATATGATCGAAGGACTTGAGTTTAATTCTGATGTTCTGGCTCATTATACAAACACTTTTAAAATTTCAACTATTCATCGTCGTCGGACAATCCGCGGTAGCCGCTCTTCTCGACGATATCCCTCGCCATTGCGGGAGGAACCTCCGCGTAATGGTCGAATGTCATCGTGCTGTTGGCACGGCCGGAAGACAGGGTCCTCAGGACCGTGACATATCCGAACTGCTCCGCGAGCGGGACGAAGGCCTTGATGATGCGCGCTCCGCTGGCGGCGGAATCCATCGCCACGATCTGCCCGCGACGGCGGTTCAGATCTCCGACGATGTCTCCCATGTACTCCTCGGGAGTGACGACCTCAAGACTCATTATGGGCTCCAGGAGAACAGGCTTGCACTTGGGGCAGGCATGGCGGAAAGCCATGCGGGCCGCAAGTTCGAAGGACAGCTGGTCGGAGTCGACGGGATGGTAAGATCCGTCCAGGACAGTCACCTTGAGGGACTGGACCTGATATCCGGCGAGCACGCCGTTGGCCATGGCGGCCTGGAAACCTTTCTCGATCGAAGGGATGAACTCCTTGGGGATGTTCCCTCCCTTGACCTTGCTTTCGAACTGAAGTCCGGTGACTCCTTCGTCCGCAGGTCCGATCTCGACGATGATGTCTGCAAATTTGCCGCGGCCGCCCGTCTGCTTCCGGAAAAGCTCCCGGTGCTGGTACGTTGCGGTGACGGCTTCCTTGTAGTTTACCTGGGGTGCACCCTGGTTGATTTCCACCCCGAACTCGCGACGCAGACGGTCCACGATGATGTCGAGGTGCAACTCGCCCATTCCGCTGATCACGGTCTGGCCGGTCTCCGCGTCGGACTTGACCGTAAAGGTCGGGTCCTCTTCGGCGAGCTTGCCGAGGGCGACGCCGAGCTTGTCCAGGTCCTGCTGGGTCCTGGGCTCGACGGCGATCCCTATGACCGGATCGGGGAAATCCATGGATTCGAGGCTGATGGGCTTGTTCTCCACGCAGACGGTGTCGCCGGTGTGGAGGTCCTTGAACCCGACCGCCGCGCAGATGTCTCCGGCCTCCACGAACTCGATGGGGTTCTGGTGGTTGGAGTGCATCTGGTATAGGCGGGCCACCCTCTCCTTCTTGTCGGAACGCACGTTGTAGACGTAGCTTCCGGCGTCAAGCCTTCCGGAATAGACCCTCATGAATGCCAGCCTGCCCACGAAGGGGTCGGTGGCAATCTTGAAGACCAGTCCGCAGAAAGGCTCCGAGGCATCGGGCCTGCGGACGACCTCTTCCCCGTTGCGGGGGTTGGTGCCGGTCACGGAGCCCTTGTCCAGGGGAGAAGGGAGATAACGCATCACCGCGTCGAGAAGGAACTGCACGCCCTTGTTCTTGAAAGAAGAACCGCAGCATGCGGGCACGATGTTCATCGCGATCGTACCCTTGCGCAGGGCGGCGATGATTTCCTCCTCCGTGAAGGCGTCATCCCCGTCAAGGTAACGTTCCATGAGGGTATCGTCGCATTCGGCGGCAGCCTCGACGAGTTTCTCTCTCCAGGCTTCCACTTCATCGGCCATATCCCCGGGAACGGGGCGGATCTCGTAGTTGACGAGTTCCTCACCCGAATCATAGTAAATCGCCTTGCGCGAGATCAGGTCGACGATACCTTCGAACTTGTCTTCCGACCCAATGGGCAGGCAGATGGGAACGGCGGTAGCGCCGAGCTTGGTCTTGATTTCTTCGACGACGGCGAGGAAATCCGCGCCGACGCGATCCATCTTGTTGACATAGGCGATCTTGGGCACCCCGTACTTGTCGGCCTGGCGCCATACGGTCTCCGACTGGGGCTGGACACGCCCTACAGCGCAGAAGGTGGCGATGGTTCCGTCAAGCACGCGGAGGGAACGCTCTACTTCGACGGTGAAATCCACATGGCCCGGAGTATCTATAAGATTGATCTGATAGACCTTCCCGGCGTAATGCCAGAAAGCGGTGGTCGCAGCGGAGGTGATGGTGATTCCCCTCTCCTGTTCCTGAACCATCCAGTCCATGGTGGCTGCACCTTCGTGCACCTCACCGATCTTGTGAGTCTTCCCTGTGTAGTACAGGATCCTCTCGGACGTAGTGGTCTTACCGGCATCGATGTGAGCCATGATGCCGATATTACGCGTATATTTGAGGTCCCTGCTTGCCATTCAATTAGAAACGGAAATGCGCAAATGCCTTGTTGGCTTCCGCCATCCTGTGCATGTCTTCCTTACGCTTGAAGGCACCGCCTTCGTTGTTGTAAGCGGCAAGGATTTCCGCACAAAGTTTTTCTGCCATCGAGTGGCCGGAGCGCTTGCGGGCGAAGGAGATCATGTTCTTCATGGAGAGCGAGACTTTCCTTTCCGGACGCAACTCGGTAGGCACCTGGAAGTTCGCACCACCTACACGACGCGACTTGACCTCGATCTGAGGGGTCACGTTTTCGAGGGCTTTCCTCCAGATATCCAGGGGAGCCTTGTCAGAATCTTTCATCTTCTCGCCTACCATGTCAATGGCATCGTAAAAAATAGAATACGCGATACTCTTCTTACCCTCCAACATAAGGTTGTTCACGAAACGAGTAACCATCGTGTCGTGAAACTTAGGATCAGGAAGTAGAATCCTCTTTTTAGGCGTCGATTTTCTCATTTGTGAAAAAAATTAAAGGTGAAACGACAACTACTTAGAAGATTTCTTCGGCCGTTTGGCACCGTACAGAGAGCGGGACTACGTCCTGCCTTCCACACCTGCCGTATCCAAAGCTCC